>NZ_WHNU01000011.1:0-172205 GCF_009362305.1 Burkholderia sp. BE17 | reverse complement strand
GTGCGGGCAGCGTTCGACTGGAAATCAGCAATGAACCAGTTTGCTATCCTGTTCGGTGAACGATTCACCCAGGCGCGTGGATAACGCGTTGTTCAACCGCCTCGCCCACAAAAATGCGGACAGGTTCCGTCGCATCGATGCCCGACAACGTTGTCTCAAGTTCACCCGTCGAGGCTTCAATGAAGCCTCGCTCATCACAACGAAGGCGTGGCTCTTCGTGCGCATACCGTCACGCTTGCCAATGTCCTTTGTTACGTACATAGCCGCGGTTGAAGGTCCGGGCGGCGGCGTCAACGATTGTCCTCTTCCGGCCGCACACCGACAGTTCGCCCCACGTTTCCCGAAACTCCGAGAAGAACCAAAAAAGGCCGACGGGCACGGTGCCCGTCGGCCTTTCTCGAATGAGTGCGCGCTGTGCCGCGCCGCGCGTTACTTCGCCGCGAGCGCGCTCGCCACGCGCTTATCGCTCCACGCATTGTCCGCGACGCTCAGCTTCTGCGGAATCAGCTTCGCCGCATAAAACGCATCGGCGACACCCTGCTGAACCGCGACGATCTTCTCGTCGACCGGCACCGCCCCGAACGGCACGCGCTTGAGCCACGTCTCGACGAGCGGCAGCGGCAGGCCGACCTTCGGTGCGATCAGCGCGGCGGTCTCGGCCGGATGCCCGTTGACCCACAGGCCCGTCTCGCGCGCCTGCTTCAGGATCGCGCCGACCACGTCGGCATGCTGCTCCGCGAAATCGCGCGTCGCCTCGTAGAAGTTGTTCGCCGGCGTGAGGCCCGTGTAGTCGGACAGCGTGCGGATCTTCAGTGAATTCTGCGCGGCCGCGTAATACGGATCCCAGACGGCCCACGCGTCGACGTTGCCGCTTTCGAACGCGGCGCGCGCGTCGGCCGGCGGCAGGTACACGGGGTGGATCTCATCGTAGCGCACGCCGGCCTTCTTCAGCGCTTCCAGCAGCAGGTAGTTCGCGCTCGAGCCTTTCTGCAGCGCGACCTTCTTGCCGCGCAGCTCGGCGAGCGAGCGGATCGGCGAATCGGCCTTCACGAACACGGCTTCGTTGTGCGGCGACGGCGGTTCCGCGCCGACGTACACGAAGCGCACGCCGGCTGCCTGCGCGAACACCGGCGGCGGCGCGCCCGTATAGCCGAAGTCGATGCTGTTCGCGTTCAGTGCTTCGAGCAGTTGCGGGCCGGCGGGGAATTCGAACCACTGCACGCCATAGCCGAGCGGCTTGAGCCGCGCTTCGAGCGAGCCTTGCGCCTTGATGATCGACAGCAGGCCGGCCTTTTGATAGCCGATGCGCACGACCTTGTCGGCGCCGCCCTGCGCGAAGGCCGACGCGGCGGACAGCGCGACGAGCGTGACGGCGGCGGTGCGGGTGATCCAGCGGGTGAAACGAATCATCGAACGGACTCCATGCGAAACGTCTTCGGGAGAGCGGCCGGTGCCGCTCGGTTGGAAGAATCGTCGCATGGGCGATCGCGCCCGCAAACGAAGCATTGCCGATAAGAATATGACGGCGCCGGCCCTATGCTTTGTCGTCGTCGCCTTGCGTATCGGGCGGGCCGGACTGGCGCGCCGCTTCGTCGCTGAGCTTCTTGTCGAGGATCGTCGCGACGCGGCCGCCGAGATACGCGCCTGCCGCGGTTTCGAGCGCGCGGTTCGTCTCGCCTTCGACGAACACGGCCGCGAGCGGGCGCAGGCGCCAGATCGCGTCGACCAGCTCGGGCACGTCGGTGGCCGGCGGCAGCGTGTCGGCGTCGTAGCGGTCGAGCCGCTTCACGACGAGATCGACGAGCAGCCGCGCGATCGCGTCGAAGTGCGGCCGCGCGAGGCTGATCACGTCGAGCAGCTCGCGCGGCGGGATCCCTTCCTTCGTCATCGCGGCAGCCGCCTCGAGCAGCGCGGGGCTCTTCGCGACGAACGACAGGCCGTGCCGTTCGAGCAGGCCGAGTTCGGTCACGCGCGAAAGCTGCGTGGTCGCCTGCGGGCCGAACATCTGCGCGAGCGCGGCAAGCGAATAGGTTTTCGGCAGTTCGTGCGACCAGCGGCCGCCGATCGCGTTTTCGAGGCCGAGGATCGAGCGCAGGTCGTGGCCTTCGTCGATCGCCTTGATCAGGTCCTGGATGTTCGACAGCGTGTAGCCGCGCGCGAGCAGGTGGTTGATCAGCTTCAGGCGCGCGACGTGCGTGTCGTCGTAGATGCCGACGCGACCGCGCTTCTCGGGCGGCGCGAGCAAACCGCGATCCTGATACGCGCGGACGTTGCGCACGGTCGTGTCGGACACGCGCGCCAGTTCGTCGACCGTGTACTCGTTGCGGGAATCCGCCGCGGCCTCGTCGGGGGTGGAATGAGTCTGTTTTGACATGCGGCCATTCTAGCGCGACGCGGCAGGCTCGGGCGAGGCGGGGAGCGTGCGTGCGCCGTCGCCGAGCGGGCGCTGCAGCAGCGCCGTGTCGATCCAGCGGCCGTGCTTGAAGCCGACCGCCTTCAGCGTGCCGGCCGGCTCGAAGCCGAACGCGCGATGCAGCGACGTCGAGCCGCCGGTGCCGCCGTCGGCGATCACCGCGATCATCTGCCGCCACGGGCCGGCCTCGCAGCGCGCGATCAGCGCCGCGAGCAGTGCGCGGCCGATCCCGCGCCCGCGCTGCGCATCGTCGATGTAGATCGAATCCTCGATCGTGAAGCGGTATGCGCTGCGGGTGCGGTACGGCGTTGCGTACGCGTAGCCGGCCACGCGGCCGTCGCATTCGGCGACGAGATACGGCAGCCCGTGGCCCAGTACCGCGTCGCGGCGCGCGCGCAGCTCGGCGGCGTCGGGCGGCGTTTCCTCGAACGACGCGACGCCGTGGCGTACGTGGTGCGCATAGATCGCATGGATGGCGGCGAGATCGGCGTCGGTCGAATCGCGGACGACGCAGGCGGCTGGCGTGGCAGGCATGGTGACGGGGCGGCAGGGTGGGGATACGGGCAAACCATTACTATGCGGGCGATTGCGTGACGCGTAAAGCGGCGGCCGCGTGCCCGGCGTCGCCGCGTTCAGTTCGGCGCTCGCTTCTTCTGCGTGTCGCGCGGCAACTCGTCGAAGCGGGCGAAGTAGTATCCGGAAAAGCGGCCGAGGTGCCCGAAGCCGAAGGTCAGCGCCGTATCGGTGATGCTGGCCATCGGGTCGGTCAGCAACTGTACGCGCGCGGCGTCCAGCCGGATGTTGCGCAGCAGTTCCATCGGGGTCGCGCCGTGGTAGCGCCGGCACAGCACGTTCAGCGTTCGCAGGCTGACGCCGGCCGCCCTGGCGAGATCCTCGAGCGAGATCGGCGCGCAGAGCCGCGCGTGGATGAATTCGTGCAGCGCATCCATCTGCCGGATGCCGCCACGCGATCCGGCTTGCGCCGGCGCGCCGCGCGCTTGCGGCACCGCGCCGGCATGCGCGGCGGCGGGCGACGGCGGGCAATGCAAGAGCAGGAACAGCGCGAGGCTCCGTTCGAAGTGGTCGCGCCATTCGGCCCGTATGCCGCCATCGTCGGCAACGGCGAGCACATTGAGCAGCGACTGCGCGATCAGATCCCATTGCGACGCAAGTGCCGTCGGCAACAGGAATCCCGGCGCGAGGCCGGGCGCCGCGTCGTCGGGCCGGCGGCCGCAGACCGCGCGCATCAGCGAATCGGGCACCTTGACGATCAGTTGCCGGGTGCCGGACCGCCAGCGCAGGCGCACGTGCGCCCTCGGCGCCAGCACGGCGGTGCGTCCTTCGGACACGCGCATCACGTGCCCGTCGCACTCGATTTCGGCGCCGCCGGCAAGCGATGTGTGGACGAGCGAAAAGCCGTCGAACGGGCGCGGGGCGACCTCGACTTCGGCGCCGTACTGCAGCGCGTAGACGCTCAGATGATTCAGTTCCCCCTTGAAAAGCGCTGCGTCCGGCACACCCTGCTTCCAGCGCAGCGCATGCTCGGCCAGTTCCAGCGAGACCTGCTCGTGCGCATCCGCGCGAAATCCGGATCGGAACACGCAATTCCGATACAGCGCGGACAGCACTTCCGTGTTCGGGGTGAGGGGCATGGGGTGTCTCCTGTGTGGCGTTTTTCGTACAGCGCATCCGGCTGGCCGCGGACGCGCGTCGTGCCACATCGGTTTCTCTTGTGAGCGAGATATCCTGAAAGGATGATATTGATCTTTGTCAGGCTTGTCGAAAGTTTCGCAAGAATCGGATAGTCCCGCCCTCGTCGGGGAAAAATCCGGATAGCGCGCGGCGTGCGGCACGAGAAAAACGGATCGAATTCGCGAGCCGCCTGCAAATTCCGGATAGTGGAAATCATTGTGGCTTCCTACACTGCGCCGGCATCCGGACGGAAAGCGGAGCATCTCACGATGATATTTCGTACAGCTACTAAATCGAAGGGCTGAACGATCGTATTGATTCGAAAACGTGTGATGCGACGGTTACTGCCGGGCCTGAATCCCATCTGGAAAAGGAAGGAAGCTCCATGCGTCAAATCAATTTACAGGCGCTCTCCGACGATGCGCGGCTGGGCCCGCTGCACGGCGTCGTGCTGTTCTGGTGCGCGCTGATCATCGTGTTCGACGGTTACGACCTGGCGGTGGCCGGCATCGCGCTGCCGGCCATCATGAAGGAGATGGGCGTCAACCCGGCGCAGGCCGGCTTCATGGTCAGCTCGGCGCTGTTCGGCATGATGTTCGGCAACATCGTGTTCGGGACCGTCGCCGAGCGGATCGGCCGCCGCTGGGCCATCGCTATCTGCCTGACGCTGTTCAGCGTCTTTACAGCGGCGGCCGGGCTCGCGCCGACGCCGGCGCTGTTCGGCGCGGCCCGCTTCCTGGCGGGCATCGGCATCGGCGGCGTGATGCCGAACGTGATCGCCCATATGACCGAGTACGCGCCGCGCCGCGTGCGCAGTACGCTGGTGACGCTGATGTTCAGCGGCTATTCCGTCGGCGGCATGCTGGCGGCCGTGATGGGCAAAGGGATGATCGAGGCGTACGGGTGGCAGTCCGTGTTCGTCGCCGCGGGTGCGCCGGTGCTGCTCGTTCCGCTGCTCGTGAAATGGATGCCGGAATCGCTGCCGTTCCTGATCCGGCGCAGCAGGACCGACGAGCTCGCACGCATCGCGCGCCGGCTCGATCCCGCATACCGGCGTCAACCGGGCGACTGTTATGTCGTTCCGCGCGAGGACAAGGCGGGCAGCGCGCCGGTTCGCCAGCTGTTCGACGACGGTCGCGGATTCAGCACGGTCATGTTCTGGATTGCGTGCTTCATGTGCCTGTTCATGGTGTATGCGCTCAGCTCGTGGCTGACCCGGCTGATGGCGAGCGCCGGCTACAGCCTCGGCTCCGCGTTGACCTTCGTGCTGGTGCTGAACGCCGGCGCGATGGTCGGCGCGATCGGCGGCGGCTGGCTGGCCGATCGCTTTCCGATCAAGACGGTGCTCGTGTCGATGTATCTGCTCGCCGCGGTGTCGATCACGCTGCTCGGCTACAAGATGCCGACCGCGCTGCTGTTCGTGCTGGTCGGCCTCGCGGGCGCTTCGACGATCGGCACGCAGATCGTCAACTGCGCGTATGCGGGGCAGTTCTATCCGATGGCGATCCGCTCGACCGGCATCGGCTGGACGCTGGGCGTGGGGCGCAGCGGCGCGATCCTGGCGCCGATCGTCATCGGTTTGCTGGTGGGCATCGATCTGCCGCTGGAACAGAACTTCATGGCGATCGGACTGCCCGCGCTGGCGGCGGCCGTCGCGGTCGGCCTGATCGATCATCGGCGCTCGGCGTCGCATCACGGCCTTCCGGTTCCGGCCGGCGAACGGCAGGGGTCGCCCGCGCAGCAGTCCTGAGTGGCATATCGGCGGGTCGCCTGCGCGAGGACGCCGGCCGATCGCGCGCGGCAACGCAGCGTCCGTCGTCTTGTGGGAGAAGTTCAGTCATGCATATCGATTCGGGGGCGTTGAAGGCGATGGTGAAGGGGAGTGTGCTCGCGTTGGCGCTGACGGCTGCATCGGGCATCGCGCATGCGCAAGGCGGCGTGACGCTGTACGGCATCGTCGATACCGGTATTTCGTACTACAACCATGCGGCGAAGGGAGGGGCCGTGGTGGGCGTCCCGCACCTGACCGGCGAAGTGCCGTCGCGATGGGGTGTGAAGGGCGCCGAAGACCTGGGCAGTGGCTACCGCGTGTTCTTCGTGCTCGAAAACGGCTTCCAGCCCGGGACGGGCGGATTCAATTACGGCGGGCGGCTGTTCGGCAGGCAGGCGAACGTGGGGTTGAGCAGCGATGCCGGAACGCTCACGCTCGGCAGGCAAATGAACATGACGGCCTATGCGCTTGCCAACGCCGACGTGATCGGGCCGTCCATTCATTCGCCGAGCAGCTTCGACACGTATCTGCCGAATGCGCGCAGCGACAACGCGATCGGCTACCTGGGCAAGTTCCACGGGCTCACGATCGGCGGCACCTACAGCTTCGGCCGCGACGCCGCCGGGCCGGCAGGGCCCTCGGCCACCGGTTGCGCGGGGCAGGTGCCGGGCAATCCGCTCGCGTGCCGGCAATACACGGCACTGGTCGCATACGACGCGACGAGCTTTGGCGTCGCGGCGTCCTACGACGTGAAGCGCGGCGGGGCGGGCGCATCGGCGCCGCTCGACCGCAGCGCCCATACGAGCACGCACAGCATCGTCGACGGGTACGCGGTGATGGGGCGCACGAAGCTCGGCGCGGGATGGATCCGGAACAACGTCGCGGCGGCCGCCCATTTGCAGACCGACATCTTCTTCGCCGGCGTCACCTATACGCTGACCCCTGCGGTGTCGTTCGACGCGCAAGGCACGCGTTATCTGCAACGCGGGCCGGCGCGCAGCGCGAACGCGACCTTGCTGGTCGGGCGTGCCAATCATCTTCTGTCCACGCGGACGCGCGTCTACACGTCGGTCGGCTACATGTTGAACAGCGCGACGGCCGCCAAGGCGGTCGCCGCCGGCGGGACGGTCGACACGGGGCGGAACCAGTTGGGGATCATGGCCGGGCTGCAGCAGCGATTCTGACCGGGCCGGGAAGTCAGAGCCGGCCGTCCGCCGCACGAACGGCATCGGCGATCGCGTCCGCGACGCGCTGCACGCGCGGCGACCGGCGCACGTCCGGGTGAACGACGAGCCAGATTTCGCGCTCGATGTCGCAGCGGGGCGCGGACGTCAGTTCGACGAGCGCCGCACCGGCGTGCGCGGCCGGATCGTCGACGAGAAACCTGGGCAGCAGCGCGACACCGGCCCCCGCCGCACACGCG
The DNA here is from genome assembly GCF_009362305.1 of Burkholderia sp. BE17. NCBI lineage: Bacteria > Pseudomonadati > Pseudomonadota > Betaproteobacteria > Burkholderiales > Burkholderiaceae > Burkholderia > Burkholderia sp. BE17. The sequence continues at coordinate 164,906 of NZ_WHNU01000011.1, read as the reverse complement.
CGATGTTGCGCGGCCAGGTCGTTCGCGACGAACGCGAAACGGCGCCCGGCCGCGAAGCGTTCGAGCCATTGCTGCTGCGGCGTCTGCGCGAGCGCGTCGTCGTAGCCGACGAACGGCCAGGTGTCGGGCGGCGCGCCCGCCCATTCCGGCGACGCGCACAGCGCGAAGCGCATCGTGCCGAGCCGGCGCGCGGCGAGCCCCGGCTCGTTCGGCCGCGACAGCCGCACCGCGAGATCGGCTTCGCGCGCATACAGGTTCGCCGCATGCATCTCGCCCATCAGGTCGATCCGCAGCGTCGGCCATGCGCGCTGCGCGCGGGCAAGGCGCGGCGCGAGGAAATGGCTGGCGAACACCGGCGACGCCGACACGCGCACGACGCCGTCGAGCGCTGCCGCACCCTGCGCGGCGCGCGCGAACGCATGTGCATCGGTTTCGAGGCGCGCGGCGTGCTCGGCGAGGCGCAGCCCTTCGTCGGTCGGCGGCCAGCCGCGCGGCAGCCGGTCGAACAGCCGGATGCCGAGCGCCGATTCCAGCGCGTCGATGCGCCGCGCGACCGTCGAATGCTGGACCTGCAGCGCGCGAGCGGCGGCCGACAGGCTGCCGCCGCGCATCACCGCGAGGAAGTAGCGGATGTCGTCCCAGCTCATCGGCAGCGCGGACGCGGGGATGGGATCGAGATCGGTCGAATTTTGCACAGTAGGTGGGCGATAAACGGGAATTCCGATCGATTATGCACGATGGGATGATCGTGTCACTTCATTCGATTGCGAGGAACGTCATGACCCAAACTGCTACCGCCATCCGGATCGGGATCGACCGCTACGGCGACGCCGACGTGCTGCGCCGCGTCGATGCGCCCGTTGCGCCGCCCGGCGCCGGCGAGGTGCGGATTCGCCAGACCGCCGTCGGCGTGAATTTCGTCGACATCTATTTCAGGACGGGGACGCACGCATTGCCCGCGCTGCCGGACGCGCTAGGCGTCGAGGCGGCCGGCGTGATCGACGCGGTCGGGCCCGGCGTGACGGGTCTCGTGCCGGGCCAGCGCGTCGCGTATGCGGGCATGCCGACCGGCAGTTATGCGAGCCTGCGCACGATGCCGGCCGGGCGGGTGGTGCCGATACCCGACGGCCTGAGCGACGACGCGGTCGCCGCCGGGCTGCTGAAAGGGATCACGGTCTACATGCTGCTGCATCGCGTCCGGCAGGTCGGCGCCGGCGACACGGTGCTCGTGCATGCGGCGGCCGGCGGTGTCGGGCTGCTGGCGACGCAGTGGGCGCGCGCGCTCGGCGCGCGGGTGATCGGCACGGTCGGGTCGGCCGCGAAAGCCGCGCTCGTGCGCACGCATGGCGCCGACGCGGTGGTCGATTATCGCGAGGAGGATTTCGTCGCGGCCGCGCGCGCATTCGGCGGCGGCGCGGGTGTCGATTATGCGATCGACGGGATCGGCGGCGACGTGCTGACGCGCACGCTCGGTGCGATTCGTCCGTTCGGGATGGTCGCGAGCATCGGGCAGGTTGCCGCGATCGGCACGCGGCAGACGGTCGATCTCGACGAACTGGGGCCGGCCCGCTCGATCGCGCTCGCGCGGCCGAGCGTGCTCGGGTTTATCGCGCGCGACGTCGCAGGGTATCGCGAAGCCGCGCGCGCGACGCTCGAACGGCTGGCGGGCGGAATGCACGTCGAGATCGGCGCGCGGCTGCCGCTCGAACAGGTCGCCGATGCGCACCGGCTGCTGGAGTCGCGCGCGACGACGGGCGCGGTCGTGCTGGTGCCGTAACGGCGGGCCGCGGCGGATGGGGCGCGCTGCGGGGCAACGGGCCAAAGGCCGCGGCGTGGCGCGCTTCCGGTGCCGGCCGCGGCGCGGCTCGCATGCCGATCAGTTGTGCGTGCGCAGCGGCGCATCCTCGACGAACCAAGCGAGCACGAACGCGATCGCGACCACGGCGGCCGCCGCGAGATACACGACGTGCAGCGAGCCCGCGAACGCATGCAGGTACGCGTCGCGTACCGCGTCCGGCAACTGGTGCACGGCACCGGGGCCGAGCGCGGGCGGCAGCTCCGTGCCGGCCGGCAACGCTTGCAGCATCCGCGCCTGCAGCCCGTGCGAGAACAGCGCGCCGAACGCCGCGACGCCGATCGAGCTGCCGATCGAGCGGAACAGCGTCGCCCCCGATGTCGCGACGCCCATGTGCCGGAAATCGACCGTGTTCTGCACCGCGAGCGTGAGCACGGGCATCACCATCCCGAGGCCGATCCCGAGCAGCGGCATGTAGGCGTACATCGTCTGCAGCGGTGTATCGAGCGACAGCGTTGACAGCAGCGCCAGCGCGATCCCGCCGATCAGCGTGCCCGCGATCGGAAAGATCCGGTACGAGCCGAGCCGCGAGATCAGCCGGCCGCTGATCACCGACATCGCGAGCATCCCGCCCATCATCGGCAGCAGCTGCATCCCCGCCTGCGACGGCGTCGAGCCCTTCACGACCTGCAGGTAGAGCGGAATGAACGTGACCGAGCCGAACAGCGCGGTGCCGACCACGAAGCCGATCAGGCTGACCAGCACGAAGGTGCGATGGCGGAACAGTTCGAGCGGGATGATCGGCTCGACCGCGAGCCGTTCTTCATAAATGAAGCCGCCGATCGCGACGAGGCCGAGCACGAGCGTCATCCACAGTTGCGGCGACGTCCACGGCAGCAGCGAGCCGCCTTCGCTGGTGAACAGGATCACGCAGGTGAGGGCCGTCGCGAGGAACGCGGCGCCCATGTAGTCGATCCGGTGCTTCACGTGCGCGGTGTGCGGCCGGAACGCGATGCCGATCACCGCGAGCGCGAGAAAGCCGAGCGGCAGGTTGATCGTGAAGATCCAGCGCCACGACAGGTGCTCGACCAGGAAACCGCCGAGCAGCGGGCCGACGATCGTCGCGAGGCCGTACACGCCGCCGAACATCCCCTGGTAGCGCGCGCGGCGATCGGGCGGGACCAGATCGCCGATCGCGGCCATCGTGACGACCATCAGGCCGCCGCCGCCGAGCCCCTGCAGCGCGCGCAGCACGATCAGCTGCGTCATGTCCTGCGCAATGCCGCACAGCGCCGAGCCCGCGAGGAACAGCACGATCGCGGCCTGCAGCACGATCTTGCGGCCGTACAGGTCGCCGAGCTTGCCGTACAGCGGCAGCACGACGGTCGACGACAGCAGGTACGCGGTGACGACCCACGACAACTGGTCGAGCCCGCCGAACTCGCCGACGATCGTCGGCAGTGCGGTCGACACGATCGTCTGGTCGAGCGCGGACAGCAGCATGACGAGCAGCAGCGCGGCGACGATCAGCCCGGTCGGTGTGTCGCGGCGGGCCGTTTCGGCGGCCGGCGGAGTAAGGAGGGTGTCGGTTGTCATCGAGATGTCTGCCATGGCAGGGAATTGGTTCGAAATATAACGACCAGTGATTGACTAGTCAATTTCTGCCCAGCCTCGATATGTTGCAACCGTAACAGGAGATTGCCGGTGCGAAAAATTGATCGGGATCAGAGAGAAAGCGGGACCGGACTCAAGTTTTCTGCAGGCAAACCGTAATCCAGAGTGCCGCGGACCGATTGCCGCGGCACTTTTCATCGCTCACGTGCCGCCATGAACCTGAACGCCCTGTTTTCCCGTTTCTCGATCCGCACGCGGATCTTCTCCACGCTCGGTCTCGTCGCCGCGCTGCTCGTCGTGTCGGGGCTGATCGGCCTCGCCGGCATGCAGAGCTCGAACCGCGCGCTCGACGAGGCCTATACGCAGCAACTGGCTGCGAAGACCGCACTGTCCGCGGCGAGCCTGAACCTGACGATCGTGCGCACGACGCTCGACCGCGCGCTGCTGCATCCGGAAGCGGCGGAAGTGCCCGATCTCGTCAAGAAGGCCGAGGGCTATCTCGCGAAGGCCGACACCGCGTGGCGCGGCTACGCGGCGATGCCCCACGACGGCGACGAAGGCCCGCTCGCGAGCCGTCTCGACGCCGCGCGCCAGGCGCTGATCGGGCAGGCGCTGAAGCCGCTGATCGACGCGATCCGCGATGGCCGGCGCGACGAGGCCGACCGCTTGCTGATGTCGGTCGCGCCGCCGCTGTCGGTCGCGCTCACGCAGGCGGCCGATGCGCTCGATACGTACCAGGCGGCGCGCGGCAAGGATGTCTACGACACCGCGCAAACCTATTACGGCTGGATGCGCGCGGGTGCGATCGCGGGCATCGCGTTCGGCCTGGCCGCGTGCCTCGGCTGCGCGATCGGCCTGCATTATGCGATCACGCAGCCGGTGAACCGGCTGCTGTCGCATTTCCGCCGCCTGTCGGACGGCGACCTGACGTCGGAAGTGCGCTGGTCGTCGCGCGACGAGATGGCCGAACTGGTCAATGGCGTGACGGGCATGCAGCGCAGCCTCGCGGACACGGTGCGCCAGGTCAGCCAGGGTTCGGAAGCGATCTCGACGGCGACGCACCAGATCGCGGCCGGCAACACCGATCTGTCGCAACGCACCGAGGAACAGGCGTCCGCGCTGCAGGAAACGGCCGCGAGCATGGAGCAACTGACCGCGACCGTGAAGCAGAACGCCGATCATGCGCTCGAGGCGCAGGCCTGCGCGGACAGCGCGAGCGAGATCGCGACGCGCGGTGCGACGGTGGTCGGCGAGGTGATCGGCACGATGACCGAGATCGACCAGAGCTCGCAGAAGGTCGCCGACATCATCGGCACGATCGAGGGGATCGCGTTCCAGACCAACATCCTCGCGCTGAATGCGGCGGTCGAAGCCGCGCGCGCGGGCGAGCAGGGCCGCGGTTTCGCGGTGGTCGCGGGCGAGGTGCGCACGCTCGCGCAACGCTCGGCGTCCGCGGCGAAGGAGATTCGCACGCTGATCGGCGAATCGGTCGAGCGCGTTGCGAACGGTTCGCGGCTCGTCGGCGTGGCCGGCACGACGATGCAGGACATCCAGCAGGCGATCGGGCGCGTGACGGGGATCATGACCGAGATCGCGGCCGCATCGAGCGAGCAGCGCGACGGGATCGAGCAGGTGAACCGCGCGGTGTCGCAGATGGACCAGGTGTCGCAGCAGAATGCGGCGCTCGTCGAGCAGGCTGCGGCTGCTGCTGCGTCGCTGGAGGAGCAGGCGGACGGGTTGCGTCGCGCGGTGGGGGCGTTCCGGGTAGCTTGAGCGGGCGCGTGGCGAATGGTGGCGGGTTTGTCGGTTGGCGCGACCCGCCTTACGGATCAATCCGTGTTCTAGCGGATGATCTGGTCGAGCAGATCGGCGGCATCCGACGGCTCCTCCGATCCCGTGAACTTACACACTTCGATATGCCCGTCGCGAAACGTGTCCACTTCGACGCGCATTCCGACAACAGTGACCGAGACCAGCACGCTATCGGATCGATTGCGGCTCAAGGTGTAGTGGATCTTCGCGGTATCAAGCCGGTCGAGCAGGTCGAGTAGCGGATGTGCGGCCATGACCTGAATGGCTGTTTCCTGGTCCGATATTGGCAAGCGACTCGGTGTGATCGCCCAAGTGTTGCGCCTTCCACGTCACCGTTGGATGTTCAAACGTCGGGGTCCAGGCTCAACCAGATCGCCTCGCACAGCACGGCAACTTCCGCGCCGCACGACGGCTCGAGTACGAACAACGCCTTGCGATCCGCGTCGAAATCGGCCAGATACCGATTGAGCAGGGACTCGTCGAAGCTCGCCGCTTCGAAATCCTCTCGGCTGTTCATCCACTTCAGCCACTGGCCTATCTCTGCCGCCGAGAACGGGTATGCAGCGGAGATCAGAAGGCGTGACACAACGTTCTGTTCCGCAAAATCGATCACTCGCTGGGAGATGACACCGGTGAAGCGGAATGTGCCGACTCCTCCGTCGATTCGGCTGAACCGAAGCCACAATTCCTGATCGGTCGGACGATGCTCGATCATGACGAGTTCGGCATCATGGAAGGTCGGCATGTTCTCGAACCCAATGACGTTGCGATGATTCGCGTTTTCCATAAATGAAACTCCGGCTCATATATCAAGGAAGAATAGATATCGGTACACCCGGCCCTCTGCGCAATTTCCCGTGAAGTGGGTCAATCACCCAGTTATGTGCGTGAGGAATACCTTGGCCGTGATCGTGGTCGAAATCGATGTCGACTGCCGGTCGACCACCGTCGCCGTACAAGCGCATCTGTCCGCTGCCTGGATTCACGTACCAGGTTCCAGGTTTTCCGGTATTCGGTGTTTTTGCAATCTCAAGAATGTCATTGCTCGGTGAGGCTTCCGAATACTCGAACGGCTGCGCGTCGCCGAGTAGCGTGGAGGTTAAGCCATCGCCAGCCAGCGCGGCTGCTCCTTCAAACCTCAAGCGCCCCACAACGCCTTGCAGATAGCTGAGGAGTTCATCCGCGCTCACGTCGCTCGGCGTGGCCCAACTGCGAGCGGCGGTCATGTCGCAAGGTGAAGGCGGGATGCTGACCGGTTTGACGCTTTCCAGATTTGAGAACGGCGTGAACGACGGCCCGGCCACCATAGCCTTTCGGGCGGCCCGCTTGCCGATTCCGCCGCTCCCGTCGGATTGCATAGCTGTTCGCTCGATCGAAACGGCAACACCCCCGCTTTGGATGACCGAGCGAAGTACCGCACAGCATCGCCGACGGCCGCGCCAGCCGCGCTATACGACACGTGAAGCCCAAGCCGCCGAATGTAGTCCAGCGCTCTATGGGTTTCATGCCCGGCGCGTGCGGTCGGCCAAGCCCGCAAGAACTCGTCCGCATCTCGTTTCTGCTGGGACGTCAACGCGCTCGGGGAAACGGGAATACTCAAGGTGGCCTGTCTGCCGAAACCTAAAGCGATATTGATTGCAGCCATCGGTCGGTGCCTTTCAAATGCCATACGAAATGGCTTGGCATCGTAGCTACAGGCCGCAAGCGGATAAACCATCAGGTGCTGCAGGAATCGCGCGAAAGGCGGGTGGTTCAGGGTGCGGGTAGAAAGAAATGTATCCGATTGTGTCGACGAGCATCATGTTGGAGATTGTCCCGTGTTGGACGATCCGCGCTGCCCCGTCAACCCGCCGCGAGCTGCGCGGCCGCGCGTGACGACGCGACGATCAGCAGCTTCATCGTCGCACGCGTCGCGCCGACGAACAGCTTGCGCGCAGCACGCGCGTCGAGCGTGTCGAAGTCGACTTCGGTGAGGATCACGCACGGCGCCGACTGGCCCTTGAAGCGGTAGATCGAATCGAGCAGCACGTCGCCTTCGCGATATTCGGGGTTGCCGAACAGGTCGTACTTGCCGGTGAAGCTCTTGATCCGATGCGGGCCGAGCTGGTCGAGCGGAGCGAGCACCGAGCCTTCGCGGCCGCGATACGACAGCACCGCGATGTCCTGCTTGCGGAAGCCGAGCGACAGCGCGTGCGTGATCGCGCGCTTGGTCGCGTCGATGCAGGCTTGCGCCAACGCGTCACCCGACATGCCTTCTTCCCCGTATGCCGACACCGACGGATCGGACCCGTCGAACGGGCTGCCCGAGCGCAGTTCGGCCGCGAGCGGCTCGACGCGCCCGACGACGTCGCGCACGAATTCGAGCAGGTCGCGCGGGCTGCGGTAGTTCGTCAGCGCTTTCAGCGTGACCCAGCCGGGCAGTGCGACGGGCTCGCGCATGTACAGGTTCTGCAGCGGATCTTCGAGCCACCACCACGCGCCGTCCGGCGCCAGCAAACGCTCCAGTGCGGCCGCCCACGGCGCATGGAAATCCTGCCCCTCGTCGACGATCAGCACGTCGAAGCGCCAGCGCTCGGGGATCGGCGCCTGCGCGAAGCGCGTTTCGAGCCGCTCGAATTCGCCGGGCACCTGGAAGTCGGGCGTATAGCCGCCGTCGCGCGCGACCCAGTCGCACAGCTGGTGGTAGTTCGCGATTTTCGCGCCGGGCGGCGCGATGCGCGCGATGTAGTCGGCGAGCGGCCGGTTGAAGCACACGTAGAGCACGCGCTTGCCGGCCGCGACGGCATCGCGCATCGCCTGCACCGCGAGCTGCGTCTTGCCCGACCCGGCCGTGCCGGTGACGCGCAGCCGGAACGGCGCGAATTCGAGTTGGCGCGCCCACGCGGCGAGGCCGCCCGACAGTCGCGTGACGAGCGTGCCGGCCTGCCCGACGAGCGCACTCGTGTCGGGCGTGAGCGCGAGCTCGTCCGCGAGGAAATGATGGAGCTTCGGCGCGTTCGGGCGGCGTTCGTCGTCCTCGGGCAGGATCTGCAGGATTACCTGCGCGAGCTGCGCCCTGCGCGACGCGTCGACGATGCGGTCGGCCGCGACGCCGGCGATCGATGCCTGCCGGATCGAATAGTCGGGGCAGTACAGCAGCGCCTCGACGCCGTAGACGCCCGCGCCGAGCGCGGCCGTCAGGCGCCGGTGCAGCGTTTCCTGCGTGCGCGCGAGCTGGATCGCGACGTTGCGCTCGGTCTGCAGGTAGACCTTCACGAGCCCCTTCGGCGTTTCGCGCAGGAAGCCGGCCTTCTGCTCGATCAGCAGCACGCGGCCGGCCGGGCTCACGACGACGAACGCGGCCTCGCCGAACACCGAGAAGGCCTGGTCGGCGCGCGTCCAGTGCACGCCGTGATACACGGTGTAGGTGTCGGGCAGCGCGTGTTCGAGCGCGGCGAGCGTTTCGCGCTCGCGTTCGGCCGCGCCGGTCGCGGCGAGGCTTTTCCAGTCGTCGGGGATCAGGCGGGCCATGGAGTCGGGCGGTGAATGCCGGCGTGGGCGTGAACAGGTGCGGCTATTGTACTGAGGAACCTGTTCACGGCCGCCGTGCCGCGCGGACGTTGGCCGTCCGGAAGAGGAACGGCGCGGCGGACGTTACCCGCGCGCGAGCCGTTTCGCGAGATCGGCGCTGAGGATCGCCATGCGCGCGGGTTTTTCGTAGCAGACGACGTCGAACGCGCGGATCACTTCGCTGATGTCGGCTTCGCTCGCGCGGCCGGTGAGCAGGTCGCCGGTCAGCACGAAGATCGGCGCGCCCGGGTTGTCGGACGTGCGCACGGCCTTGATCGCGGTTGCGGCCGTGCCGTCGTCGAACAGCCATTCGGTCAGCACTGCATCGAAAGCCTGGCCCTGCAGCGCGTCGACGAACGGCGCGAGGCCGTCGAACGCGGCCGTCGCGAAACCCTGCCGTTCGAGATAGCGGCACAGCTCGGTCGCGCTGACGCGATCGGGATCGATCACGGCGACGACGAGCTTGTCGCTCTCCGCGCGGCGCGGATAGATTTCGATCTTGTGCACGTCGTACGCGTTCTGGTACAGCACGCCCGTGTGGCGCAGCACGCGCCAGCGGCCGTTCTGTTCGTACGCGACGAACTCGGGGCGCGCGCCGGCTTCGAGCGGCGCGCCGATCCATGCGGTGCACGGAATCTCGGCGACGCCCGCATAAAGTACGGCCTCCTGCGAATAGGCGCCGACCATGCCGGGGTCGAGCGTTTGCGCGCCGAACAGTTGCGCGGCGGGTTCGCCGTACGCTTCGGCGACTTTCTTGATCTGCGCGAGCGTCCAGGGGCTGCTGCCACGCAGCTTACGATGGCCTTGCGAGAAACTCAGGTCGAGGATGCGGCACAGCTCGGTGGTCTGCTGGCGCTTGCCGATGCCGTTGCGGGTCATCAGCTCGCGCACGCGCTCGGCAACCGCGAGGGAATCCGTGGTGATTGCTTCAGTGGTCATGCTACGGGAACGGATCGTGACGTTCAGAACGACGCCTTGCGGCAGTCTCGACGGACAGTCTTCATGACGTCCAGTGGCGAGCCGACCGGCCACGCGCGGAAAAGATAACTTTACCGCAAAATGGTCGTCATTCAGTGTCATGAAAGGTGCGTTTGTGTGAAAGGTGTGTCACGACGTTACCGCGACAGTCCGTATCTCGAATGTATTAACCCCCGACAGGAAGCAATGACGACAACCTATCCGCTGCACGATGCATTGACCCGCGCCGAAACGGCGCTTCCGGCCGAGGCCGACGTCGTGATCGCCGGCGCCGGCATCATGGGCTGCGCGGCCGCGTATTACCTCGGCCTGCGCGGCCTGAAGGCCGTCGTGCTCGACAAGTCGCGCATCGCCGGACAGCAGTCGACGCGCGCATGGGGCTTCGTGCGGCAGCAGGGGCGCGAAGCCGCCGAAGTGCCGCTGATGATGGCCGGCATGCGGATCTGGGAGCGGTTAGAGGAAACCCTCGGTTTCGATCTCGAATGGCGGCAGGGCGGCTGTCTCTATATTGCGGACAACGAAACGGACTGGGCGTCGTTCAACGCGTGGCTCTCCGTCGCACGCGAGCACGGGCTCGATACGCGCACGCTGACGCGCGCGCAGATCGACGAGCGCGTCAGCGGCCTTTCGCCGCAGGCGCGCACGCTCGGCGGGCTGTACACCGCGACCGACGGGCAGGCCGAGCCGCGCCGCGTGGCCGCGGCGTTCGCCGCGCGGGCAACCGAGGCCGGCGCGCGCTTCTTCGAAGGCTGCGGCGTGACGGCGATCGAGACGGCCGGCGGCGCGGTCGTCGGCGTCGCGACCGAGCGCGGCACGATCCGCACGCGGCGCGTGATCTGCGCAGCCGGCGCGATCAGCTTCCGGCTGCTCGACGGCGTCGGCATCCGGCTGCCGCAGCAGGCCGTGCGCGGCACCTGCATGCGCACCAACGTGGTGCCGCCGGTATCGGCGGCGACGGTGTGGGGGCACGGCCTCGGTATCCGGCAGCGCAAGAACGGCGCGATCAATCTCGCCGACGACATGCAGGTCGACGTCGACCTGACGCTCGGCCACCTGCGCGGGTTTAGCCTGTTCTGGCCGGAGTTCTGGTCGCAGCGCGACAAATTCCGGCTGCACGTGAATTCGGCCGCATGGCGCGATACGCTCGCGCGCATCAACGGCGCGGCCGGGCCGATCGAGCCGCGCGATCCGCAGCCGCAGCCGAATCGCGCGCATGCGCCGCGCGCGCTTGCGAAGCTCAAGGCGATCTTCCCCGCGCTAAAGGATGCGCAGATCGTCGAGGCATGGGCCGGCCTGATCGACGTGCTGCCCGACGGCATTCCGGTGATCGATGCGCCGGGCACGCCGTCGGGGCTCGCGATCGCGACGGGGTTCTGCGGTCATGGTTTCGCGATGGGGCCGATCGTGGGCCGGCTGCTTGCCGAATGGATCGACACGGGTGCGCCGTCGCTCGACCTGTCGGCGTTTCGCGCGCAGCGTTTCGTCGACGGGACGATGGTGCGGCCGCGCAGCATGCTGTAGCGGACGAATCGATGCAATGATGTCGGGCCGGATCGCCGCCTTCCCGTCGTAGAATCGAGCCCGCATCCTTCAGGAGATTCCCCGTTGGCCTCGCCTTCCGCCCAGCGCCGCTCGTTGCGCTCACGCCTGCGTCGCGCCCGCAATCCGTGGCAGGCGCCGCGTGCGCGCATGCTGTTCACGCGTCCCGCGACGTCGCCGCGGCGCACGCTGCTGTTCCGTGTCGGTGCGGTCGCGCTGTTGTGCATGCTCGCGTTCCTCGTGCTGTATGTCGATCGCGACGGCCTGCGCGATTCGACCAAGAGCACGCCGATGACCGTCGCCGATCTCGTGTATTTCACGATGGTCACCGTCGCGACGGTCGGCTACGGCGACATCGTGCCCGTCACCGCGCGCGCCCGCCTGATCGATGCGTTCTTCATCGTGCCGATCCGCATCGTCATCTGGTTCATTTTCCTGGGCACGGCGTATCAGTTCGTGATCCAGCGCGTCATCGAGGAATTCCGCATGAAACGCCTGCAAAAGCAATTGTCCGATCATATCGTCGTGTGCGGCTACGGCCTGTCGGGGTCGATCGCCGTGCGCGAACTGCTCGAGAGCGGCGTCGATGCCGCGACGATCATCGTGATCGATTCGCAGCAGCAGGCGCTCGAGGCCGCGACGTCGCTCGGCGTGACGGGGCTGCTCGGCGATCCCGCGCACGAGGATCTGCTGCAGCAGGCGCAGGTGCGCGCGGCGAAGGCCGTGATCATCTCGGTGACCGACGATCCGACTGCGATCCTGCTGACGCTGTCGGTGCGCAGCATCGCGCCCGATACGAAGATCGTCGTGCGGATCCAGGAGAACCTGTATCAGCGGCAACTGCGGCAGGCCGGCGCGGACGTGATCGTGTCGTCGACGAAGATCGGCGCGCTGCTGCTCGCGGATGCGGTGCATAGCCGCTATATCGTGCCGTTCGTGAACGACATGCTGTCGACGCGCGGGCGGGCGACGCTGCTGGAGCGCGAGGCGCTGCCGCACGAGATCGGCTGCATGACCAATGTCGTGCCGGGCGCGATCGTGGTCGGGCTCGATCGCTGCGGCAAGATTCAGTCGTTTTATGAAGACCCGCCTTGCCGGATCGAGAAGGGGGACACGCTGGTCGTGATTCAGTCGGCGCGGATTCCGGATGCGGATGTTTGAGGGTGTTGTTTTCGGGGGAAATATAAATAATTCAACGGACTATCGAGTTTGATTTCCGATCGTGAACCGTCCGAGCTGTGTCGGCGGCATGTAGGTGTTCGGGGCGACATCGATCCACGTCGATTCTCGTTGGAGTTGACGGCCAAATTCCGGTGCTTATAGCGCGGGTGGTAGGTCCCGTTGACGGCCAAGACGCACACGCGCTGCATAGTCCCCGGACGGATCGAGTGCAAGTAGCCAAGCGCGAAAACGTCGTACCCACAAGTCGACCGTATGACGCTTCATACCCAGTTCAGCAGCGACCGCGTCGAGCGTGCGACGTTGGGACAGGCACCGCACCAAATCGATGAGTCTGTCCCTTTTGTGAGTGCTGTGGAGCGGAGTGCCCTGCGTACGAGTGAAACCCCGGTGACATGTGTCGCACACAAAATAGGGAATTGCGCGGCTGGGACTTGCGCGATGAACGAGACGCGTCGCGAGGCTCATACAGCGAGGGCAGGAAGGAGGTAGGGTGTCAGTCGAAAGGACATGCTCGATGGCGGAGACGAGAAACCTGGTCAGCTCAGGATCGTGATCATCGTGACGCGGTGCGCCATCGGTCCCCGCATGAAATCGCCCACGCTGAAATCGATCAATTTCGCCGATGCTGATTGACCACTGCGCCATGAGATCAACGATCTGCTTGAGAGCGGGGTCAATTTCGCGTTGGCGAGCGCTCATTATTTTCGCATCGAGATATGCGAGTTCGTCCCGCAATTCCGCCACTGTTTTCTTCATCGGATCCGTCCAGAGATGAACGATTATTTACTGGTTCGCCCGCACGTTGCTGGATGATTGGCTGGAGGTCGTCGACACGCATCGGATGCAGATATTCAATCGTGCTTGTGTCTTCTTTCTCATCGTATCCTTCTATTTTTCCGCGCTATTGCGCGCCGTCTTCCTCTTCCCATTGCGCCAGTAGCTCGGCCGGAATCGCCTTGACGACCTCGGTGTAGCGTTTGCCGACAAACTGTTCGGCGCGTTTGAGCAACACCGGAATCGGGCTGCTCGGTTCGTGATTTTCGAACCATGTTCGTGCGGCTCGAATCTCTGCAAGCGCCGTGTCGCGGTCAGACGGCATGGGCTTATTTGGCGTCGGGGCACATTCAGAACCGCTCGCCGATACGGAAATCGCCGGCGGGGTCAGAGTGACCGCGTCGTGTCCCGATGATGTGTCAGGTATTGCAATCGGATCGGGTGATTCGGCCGATATGGCCTGCGTGGGGGGGATTAACCTGTCGAGCAGTTGCGTCAGCGTCGAAAGGTCTGGCTGGAAGGTCTCGAGACGACTGTTGCACCACGCGTTGATCGTGGCGAGATGGGCGATCGCATCGTCGAAGCCTGCGATCACTGCCGGATGCTGCGTACGCAAATCCTGCAACTGCCGGACGACCGAATCGGGCGCGAGCGCATCGGCCGGACGCGGATGCGCGAAGGCGCGTTCGACGTCGCGCACCTGCAAGCGGGTAACGGTCGACTTCACCAGTACGATTTCTCGCAAATCGCCGAGTAATCCTTCGGGATCAGCGAGCGCCTGCAATGCGTTCATTCGCATTTCCAGCGCCGCATCGCGATCGCTGTCGGCGCTCGTCTGTGGATGGACACCATCCGGAAAGGCTTGCAGCCACGCAGCCAGTACCGCGGCTCCCTCAGACAGGCCCATAACACCACCGAGACGTACGCGGCAACGCGTATACAGCACGGCGACACGCAGGTCCTTCGTGCGCATCATGAGCCGCCGGCAATCCCGTTCGATCTCGCTCCAGTTGAGCGGATCGGGCGCGCCCACGAACGCGCCGTACTGCACATCTCGTTTGGGGGCGACGCTGGAGAACAGCACCACGAAATCGTGATCGTATTCGAGATCCGGACCACAGGGCGCGTCATCGCTCACGGGCGTGAGCCAGTCGAAATGCGGTGCATTCGTGGCGGACGTCTGGCCCGGTTTGCCGGGCGCGGCGGATAGCTTCTTGCTCATGGTCTGTTCTTGAGATCAGTGGCACGACGATCGAAATGCCGCACGTAACGTTCGGGCTCGAATCGCATGCCGGTAATGGGCTTACGCGGGGACGGGCGACCGAGCCACCCGGACCAGCCCATGCGCTGCCGGCCGCCCATTACCGCCGGCGGGGCATTCTCGGGCTTGATGCGGAGCTCGAGCTCCCATCCCAACTCGTAGCCGACGAAGGCCCGCACCCACTCGACGAGCCGAGGCAGATCCTCGCCCTGCGGCGTGAAGCGCAGGTAGGCGTCGAGATCGACCGGGCCGATCACAATGCGAAAGCGATGCTGTCGATCTGGTGCGACGCGGCCGAGTATCGCGCCATGGCCCATCGTCGCCGCCGCTCCCGGACGACCCATGCGGCCTTGGTCGGCGGGATCGATCTCGATCCAGTGAAACACGTTTTCCTCGATCACGACCGGCACGCCGAAGTAACGTTCGAGCGTGGCGCGTAGTCCATCCGGATTGCGCGCTTCGCGCACGAGGTGCGCCGAGGCGGCGAGACGCGCGTGCGAGGGCAGGGGGCGGCGGCTGATTTCGCCGACGTCCTGCCCGACGAGGCTCGCGATATAAAACGAAAACTGCTCGTTGTCCTTCCGGTCAAGCCCGGCTGTCGACTGGGACGAGGCCCACGCGCGATAGAACAGCGTGAAGAAGCGGTGATGGAAGAGGTCGAAAAAATCCGCCGTCGTCGTATCTCGCCGGCTGTCCTCGCGATCCTTCGCGATCTCGGTCACGTGGATCGGCAACGGGCCATTGGGGCCAAGCGTCCCGAGACCGAACAGTCGCACCTTCAGTCGCCCATCGGCTTCCTGAGCGTTGGCGATTTCGCGCGGCGCGAACGCAAGGCTCGGTTGCTGGCCGAGCCGGAACGGTTCCGAACGCGGCCGGGGTGCGGTGCCGATCGGATCGATCGCCGGATTCGCGCCGATGCGCCGTAACAGCGACAGGAATCCGAAACGCCACGGCTCGGCCTGCAAGTGTTCGAGTAGCTCTGGCGACAGCGTGCTGTCGCGTAGCAGCGCCGGCAGCGTCGCGCGCTTCATCACAATACTCCGCGCGTGCCCGTGCGCACAGGCCAGCGGGCAATGCGGCCGCGCTGCATCGAATGCAGCTCGGTGTGCGTAAAGCTGTTGATCGAGACGTGCCGTGCAAGCCAATGCTCGAGGATCGTGCCGAAGAGATAGGGGCTCACGCCAGAGAAGCCGGTCTCATCCACCGTCAGCGCGCACTCGATGCCGCGTCCGAACGTCATCGGGCCGGTCCCCGGCAGCTTGCGCGTCACCGGGCGCGTCTTGACGCCGACGAGGCTTTCGACTTGCCGGTTTTGCGCGGAGTCGCCTTCCGCAAGGTACAGACGCAGCAGGTCGCGCAGCCCCTGACCGCCTTCTCGGTGATCGAGATCGTCGAGCGGTAGATAGTTGAAGTTGAGTTGTCGGATCAGGCGCCACGCCATTTCCCGCTCGGCATACGGCGGCAGCGGCGGACTCGGCGGCCGGATGAGGCCAATGCTTTCCACCGGTGCGGACTCTGCGGTCTCCAGATCGCGCACGCCGTTGCGCGGCACGAGCGTGGCCAGATCGCGGTTGGTCAGGAGCGCGTCGACCGACAGGAAGCGGAGGTTTTCGGCATAAGGCGCCTCGTTCTGGTCGACGAGCGAGAGAAATACCTCGGTACCGACGTAGGGCGTACGTGTGCCGTAACGACGCGCGGAATGGGACACGAGGCGCTGTTCACGCCGCGTCGAAAAATAGCGCCCGTGGTTACCTTCATCGTTGTTCAGCGTCTGGTAGAGCGGGCGGAACTCAAGCTCGTCGGATGTCAGGGCCACCTGACCGTACACGGTCTCCACCGAAAACACCTCGTAGTCGAGCGGCGCCAGTCGTGCTGGCACGAGGTGAAACTCGGTCTCGCGCGGCGAGATTTCTATTCGGTCGGTGTGTTTGCTGAAGAGATTGATGATGGGCGTGCAGAATAGCGCAAAGCGAGAGGCGTCAACGAGGTTTGCGAGCTGCCCCGGCACCCGGTCGAGCAGGACGACGATTTCGACCTCCCGGCCAGGAATACGCGAGAGCCCTTCGGCGAGGCCGTTCAACGCAAAGAACCAGAACCGTTCCGGGCATGCAAAGTACTCGTGCAACAGGTTGTGGCCGTGAAATTTTGCCCAGTTGAGCGGAAGCAGGTTTTGGTCGAGGCGCAACCCCTCGTGCGCTACCGCGCTCTGAGTGACCGCGGCAAGCGGACGACCGGGTACGCCGAATTCACCGGGTACGCCAATAACGGATGCGATTCCGCCAGCGTGCAGCAGTTCGAAGAGGTGCGAGGCGACCTGCTCATCACCTGCCAGGTAGACGGGAAGCCGATCGAGTCCCTTCAGATCGGCGATATGCACGTCTCCGGTCGTGGCGAGCTTGATCCGTAACGCGCCTCGTACCTGCGTATCCGGTGGCGTATAACGTTCGAGCGCAGGAATGTCCGGCGGAATACCCGTCAGGCGTGCGTCGGTGATCGTGAGCGGCCACAGCGTCACGTCCTGTCCACTCGTAAACTGGCACGCGGTTCTTTCTCCATCAGGAACCCGCGCAGTGAACGATGTGCCACGCGCGATGCGGTACCCTTCGGTGAGTTTGCCTTCAGTCCGGCCCGGATACATGCGTGCGACAGCAATCGAGGGAGTGGGTGCGACATAGTTCGGGTAGATAACTTCGAGCAACCGCTGCGTGAAGCGTGGGAACTCAGCGTCGAGCTTGATCTGCATGCGTGCGGCCATGAAGCTGAACGATTCGATCAGGCGCTCGACGTAGGGGTCGGCCACTTCGCCCGCCTGCATGCCGAGCCGGCGCGCGATCTTCGGGTGCGCATGCGCGAATTCGGTGGCCAACTCGCGCATGTAGATGAGTTCTTGATTGTAGTAATCGAGCAGTCGCGGGTGCATCGGAGTGGTCTCGTTGTTGTCGTTGTGCTACGCCGTGCTCAACTGGTGCGCATGCCAGTGATGCGAATCTCGCTCGTTTCGAGATCCAGAGAGCTCTGCACCATGAACTCGAGCGGGTACGGGTCCATGTGAATCAGTCCGCGGACTTCGAACGCGAGGACATTGTGATGTTCGCTGGCCTCGATGGCATGGCGGGGCGATACCACCAGCGAATCCGGAATCAACCGCGGCTCGAAATCGGTAATGGCCTGCCGGATCATGTGCTCGACGTCGTTCCACTGACGCGACGCGATAAAGGCCCCCGCGAGCGGCGGCACCCCAAAGTTGACGGTCGAGGCGGCCGCATGCGGACGGCGCGCGCGATCGATCTGATCCTCGATGCTGGTCGTGTTCAGCAAATAGGCGAGGTCGCGCTGCACGATGTCACGCATTTGTTTGCGCGTGACCGTATATTCCTCCGGGGCTTCGACGTGCCGATGCGGGGCGTCATCGCGCAGCCGGTCGAGCAGGGTTGGCATCAGGTGCGCGTTGGCCCGGCGGGGCGTGCGAACCGTCAGCGCATTCAGAGCAGGCGATGGTGTCTTGCGATCAGTCATCGACGCGCTCCCCGACGGCTGCGTCGTCAGTGATGCGCGCGCCGAATTCCGCATTCGCCAATTCGAACAGACTGAAGTCGCCTTGATCCGTGGCCCAGGTTTTTTGCCCGAGTCCGGTCACGCCGGTTCGCCCATGCTCCTGCCAAACGGTCTCGCGCCCGAGGCGCACCGCGTCGTCGTCAGTCTCCGAACCCGGATATCGGGCCGGCATGAAACCATGGACGATGCTTTCGTCGACGAGCGTGAGCGTACACGGCGCCCAGACCAGATCGATCAGCCTTGTCGGCGGTGACACGCGCCATGCCATCAGATCCGAGAACGGCACCCAGCGGTAGTGCCCGGCCGTGATGACCTCGCAGACCGGGCCGAAACGGGAATCGCTATCGACGATCCAGTCAGCCGTTCCTTGCGGCATGCGCACAGCAACGGTCGGCACGGCGTCGAGTGCTGCCTCACGAGCGTCGTCGGCCAGTTCGCTCTGCGCGCCGGCAGCCAAGCGGAGGGCGTTCAGCAGACTCTCCACTCCCGCCAGTGGTTCGAGCACGAAGCCCGGGCGTTTGCGTCCCTCGACGACCTGCTTGCGCCAGCTTTCGGCCCGGATCAGGTCGCGATAGACCTGTGCGGTTTCCGCCTGGCCAGGGTCGAGCTTGGCCCATGTCTGCAATTGCTGGATCGCCCGTGTCCATTCGCCCGTGATGCACATCAGCTGAAACAGCGCCCATCGATGGGACGCTGTGGTCGGCTGCGCGCGCAGACGCGTCGAGATGCACTCGATCTGCTCGCTGAAGGGGGCCTCACTCAAGCGTTGGGTTTGGGGCGGATCGGAGGCGGTGAGCCGGGTCATCCTTCGTCCTTGCGTGTGGGGGCGGACAGCGGGCTGTCTACGGACAGCGCGTGGTGTTCGCGCCGAGTGAGTGCGGGTGGCAGGGCCGGCCCCCGCCGCGCGGCCGCCGCGTGAAATTCGGGAGGGGCAAACAGTCGCAATATCTCCGGAACGGATTCATCGTCCAGGACGTGCTCGGCGTGCCGGTCGAGTCGCTCGAACACGTCTTCGAGCGTGTGATTGCCAAACAGTAGCGCTTCGATCGAATCGCATTCGCCGTGCACATCCAGATCGACCTGCGAATCCGGTACGCGCGTGTGCGGCGCCGGTTCGTCCGCCCGTGACACCCACTCCGCGGTGACCGGTGCATGAGGATCGGTCAGCGCGCGCCAGTACTGCGCGTGCAACGTCTCTACCAGCGAGTCGGTACTGTCCGCGTTGGCAAAGGATGCACGGGCCGGGGCGTGCACATGTGCCGCGGCACTGTCCATGCTCCCGATACCTAGCTCGCTCAGTACGCCATCGTCGCTGCGCGGATGGTCGGTCACTTCGTCCTCCGGAAGATCGAGACCTTCCACGTTGGGCGTGTGCTGCGCATGGTTTTCGTCAAGCACGGGCTCGGCATGCGAGATGTCCGGTTGGCGACGCCAAGGTAGACGAAGGGAGTGCATCTGGGTGTCCGATGACAAGAAGCTCGCATTTTAACCACGAGTTCAGGCGGCTCGTCCATTGTCGCAGAGATAATCGTGAGGTCGAGTGACATTGAGAATAATTTTGAGATTCGGAGGAGAATGTTAAATGCAGTCACAATTCATGGTGGAATTTATTGTAAACAATGAAGTTGCAAATTGTGGAAAATTGTAAATAACTGTTTTTCTGAAAATATCTCAAAAATAACAATGACTTGGATCGATTTGATTTTGGTCGTGTGACGTGGAATTTTATGCGAATTCATGCGGGGTTGCAGGGCAGTTGATCTGAAAAGATGCCTGGAATGTCGTGATTGGCTCTCGGTGATTTTGACGTCGAGAATGGATTGACGGGGATTGGATTTCGTGCGGATAATGCGGCTCCGATCCAATTTGGCCGATTGAATCGAATCGAAGAGAACGCGATGTATCGAGTATTTCCGGGAACAACAGGCAAGACGTCTATGTAGTAGTCCTGATAGGTATGGCAGGGTGCTCGGGGCGTCGCGACCAACAATAAAGATCATCATGACCATTTCGCGCCAAGCACTATTCGGTAAGCTCGGGGTCCGGCTTTACCGAGGTATCGAGTCGGCGACGAGTTTCTGCAAGTTGCGCGGGAATCAGTTCGTCGAGCTCATCCACTGGCTGCATCAACTGCTGCAGCAGTCGGACGGCGACCTTCAGCGGATCGTTCGCCACGCCGCCATCGATCACGATACGCTCGAGCGTGACTTCGCGCGGGCGCTGGCTGCGTTGCCGGCCGGCGCCAGTTCGATCAGCGACTTTTCATGGCACATCGAATCGGCCATTGAGCGCGCCTGGGTGCTTGCGACGCTCGAATACGGTGACCGCCGCGTGCGTGGCGCGTGGCTAATCGCGGCACTCGTGTCCACGCCTGACCTGCGGCGTGTGCTGCTTGCCATCTCTCCCGCGTTCAGCAAAATCCCGGTCGACGGACTCGACGCCGTGCTGCCGGCCTGGATTGGGGGCTCGCCGGAAGCGGCCGATGATCCGTACGACCGCAGCGAATTGCTGCCTGCCACGCCGGGCGAGGCGTCCGGCGCGATGCCGGGCGCGCCGAAGGGCGGCTCGCTTGAGCAATACTGCACGGATCTGACGGCGCTGGCCCGCGCGGGCGAAATCGATCCGGTCATCGGCCGCGAGCTCGAGATCCGCACGATGATCGACGTGTTGCTGCGCCGGCGGCAGAACAACCCGCTGGTGACCGGCGAAGCCGGCGTCGGCAAGACGGCCGTGGTCGAAGGTCTCGCACGCGCGATCGCGTCGGGTAACGTGCCGCCGAAGCTGGCCGACGTGCGGCTGCTTGGCCTCGATGTCGGAGCGCTGCTGGCGGGTGCCAGCATGAAGGGGGAATTCGAGGCTCGCTTGAAGGGCCTCCTCGAAGCGGCTGCGAAGTCGACTGTCCCCGTGATCCTGTTCATCGACGAGATCCATACGCTGATCGGCGCGGGCGGCCAGGCGGGCACGGGCGACGCCGCCAACCTCCTGAAGCCGGCCCTCGCGCGCGGCACGATCCGGACGATCGGCGCGACGACCTGGGCCGAGTACAAGCGGCATATCGAAAAGGATCCCGCATTGACCCGGCGTTTTCAGGTGCTGCAGGTCGCGGAGCCGTCCGAGGCCGCTGCCATCGATATGGTGCGAGGGCTCGTGCAAACGTTTTCGGCGCATCACGGTGTCGTGGTGCGTGACGAGGCGATCCGTGGCGCGGTGACGTTGTCGCACCGCTACATTCCGGCACGCCAGTTGCCGGACAAGGCGATCAGCCTGCTCGATACCGCTTGCGCGCGGGTCGCATTGTCGCAACATGCGACGCCGCGCGAACTTGACGACGTGCGCCAGCGTCTCGCGGCCGCGCGCACGGAAGAGGCGCTTCTCGTGCAGGAGGCCCGCGTCGGTCTGGACGCGGACAAGGCACTAACCAATGTGCGCGTGCGTATCGACACGCTGGCAACGGAGGAGGCTGCGGTCGACACGCGTTGGCGCGAACAGGCCGCTGCCGCGCAGGCTCTGCTTGCCGCGCGCGAGGGCGCGGCAGGATCACCCGACGATTCGCCGGTGCCCCTTGAACGGCTGCGCGAGCTCGAGCGCGCGCTGGCCAACCTTCAGGGCGAGGTGCCACTCGTGTTTCCGGAAGTCGATGAGGCGATCGTGGCGGAGATCGTTTCGGACTGGACCGGTATCCCAGTAGGTCGCATGGTGAGGGTTCGTCTACTTGCTGATGATGTTGTTGAGCTTACGGGGGTTGCTGGGGTAGATGAGGCACGAAGTGCAAATCCAAAAAAATCGACGGTAGAGGTGCGCTACGGAAGTTCTGATGGCCCGCTACTGCACCGGTTGTTTGTGGAGTACTACGATCCAATTACAGTTGCGGTGGCAGTTCATCTGGTAGCCATTGGGCAGAAAGGACATCCTGAAATTCCTCGTATTCCCCCTTCGTTGCAGCGTTCGAAGATTGAGCCAATCTTCGACAGCATCAATGACATCTGGCGTACAGCTGGTATTCGCTTTCAAGTCACACAGTGGCTCGATGACACCATTGATCTGAATCAGGCGGGTGCGATGACCGTCCAGGGAGCTATCAATGAGTTTAACGACGTGACCGGTTTGAATCGCAAGGCCGCCCACCTGAATATGTACGTCGTGGACTCCATGATTGGAGGCGGTATTGGGTGGGGGGCGAGAGATACGGCATTGGTAGCTGCTGAACATATGCATGGCGCTGGGCCGTCAACACCAGACCAGTTGGTGCAGACCTTTGCTCACGAGATCGGTCATTTTCTTGGCCTGTGGCACCCCGGCACGGCGAATTCGAAAGGCGATAATTTGCCATTTCCGCCTCAGCATCCGGAGGACCATGCCATGCAGGACTACTGGTCCCGTCGTAGCTTGATGTATGTATACACCGGCCTCGGGCCAACTAACCCACTAACTCCAAATGTCAGGCAGCGCGGCCGTCATATGGACGTCGGGAACGGATGGTTCGTAGGCGGAAAAGTGCTCTGCTGCAAGGTCGTGCCAAAGATCGTGTCGAGTGCCGACAGGTCAGAGATCGCTACCGCGCGCGACATTGCGATGCTCAATCAGGTAATTCAAACAAGGAAAACAGCATGGAATTCACGAATCGACGCCGAAACCGGCAATGGTTTGTTTGCTTGATTTTGTCGCTGGGAGCGACGGGTACGGCATTGGCTCAAGGTGTTCCAGCTTCAACCACATCTGTCTCGGAGAGTAAGACCATGCCGACACTGGCGAACCTGATCAAGCAAGAGAAATGGGATGACGCGATCCAGTACTGCCGCGACCATAAGGATGCAGCCATTCCCGAAATTAATGCCGTGCTTGCCATGAAGAAATTGGATGATGCAACGAAAGACTTCATGTTTCACTGCATGCGCCAGATTCGCACGACGGCGTCCGCGATACGAATGGCAAAAAGTTTTCATGGCGGCTGGCGGGAGTCCGTGTACGGCCTGATCGAGAACCCGCGTCCGGAGGCCTATCCGATCCTCAAGGCACGATTGAAGTCACCGCAGGACGAGGAAGACAAGGATCTTCTGCTGACTATGGCGCAGATGGATGTGCCCGTTGAACAGCGTATTGCCGACATCAAACCATATCTCGAGGCTAAGTATTACGGGGTACGTCAGGGGGCCGTTCTCGGTCTCGCGCTACTGGATGATCCGGGTAGCATGGAGCGCGTGGTCACGGCGCTTGGTACTGATCGGCTACAGCGTAAACAGGACTTTTTACGCGTCTTCTATGATTTCCGAGCCTGGCGCATCTCGAAGTTCGTGCCGGTACTGATCCCGGTGCTCAATGATCCGATGCCGCTCGATGACATCGGTATTCGCATGTACCTGCCCGGAGGCGGCGAGCAATCCATGACCCCGGAGGAAGAGCGCTATAGCCGTGCCCGCGACTACGCGCTGAACATCATTGCGAAAACGCTCAATCTCGACTTGCCATTCAAGATCGAAGATCAGACCACGTATACGAAGGAACAACGTGACCTGGTCAAGCAGAAGCTGCGGGACCTCGGCTACACCGTGACGGATGAGCCGTATCCGGTCACGCCTGCCTGAGCGAATTTTCCGATCAGATCATTCCAACAAGGTCAACGGCATGGAATTTACGAATCGACACCGAAACCGGCAATGGCTTGTTTGCTTGATTTTGTCGCTGGGAGCGACGGGTACAGCATTGGCTCAAGGTGTCTCCGCTTCAACCACATCTGTCTCGGCGAGTAAGACCATGCCGACACTGGCGCACTTGATCAAGCAGGAGAAATGGGAAGACGCGTTACAGTACTGCCGCAACAACAAGGATGCAGCTATTCCAGAAATCAATGGCATGCTTGCCACGCCAAAATTGGATTACGGAACGGCAAATTTCATGTTTCACTGCCTCCGGCAGATTCGTACGACGGCGTCCGCGGTACGAATGGCACAAGATTTTCACGGCGGCTGGCGGGAGTCCGTGTACGGCCTGATCGAGAAACCGCCGCGTCGAAGTGACGGTATCGAATTGATGCAGGAAGCCGAATGACATATTTCCGAAAGGAGGCCGGATATGCAGGATGCGCAAGGCAGAAATGTGGTGCGTCTGGGCGACGCGACTGACCATGGCGGCAGGGTCGTCGAAGCGACCAATGAGCTGACGCACTTGGGGATTGGTATCGCGCTGTATGGGCATTTGGTGATGTGCCCGACATGCGGAGGACCGTTTCCGCTGCTGGCGACGGGGCCGCGTACGCATTGCGGTCGTCTCGTCGGGTCTGGGAGACGCGCGAGACGTCGCACTACGTGTACGAACCGGGCAGCTATACACCGCTCGCGCAGGTGAGGGGGCCGGCGGTGTTTCGCGATGGCGAAGCCGTATTGATCCACGTCGATGAATCTAAAAACACTCGGATTCCGGATGCGGATGTTCGACGGTTGTTTTGTAAGCGGAACGCGATAAATTCACGTCGACGAGTGCGAACTGCACTGCTCGCAATCCGGCGCCATCGCGGCGCCGGGCCATCCCAGCAATCGCTTGTAACCTTGCCGGTCAGCGCACCGGCTCCGCCGTCGCCAGCAAACTGCGCAGGAACACCATGATCATGTGCCCGATGGGCACGTCGGACAGGATCGACTGCTGCAGCGACAGGCCTTGCGAGAGTCCCATGAACGACACGGCCAGGACGGTCGGCGATTCGGGCGGCACCTTCTTCATCCGCGCGAAAATCTGTTCGATGCAATAGGCGAGGCCATCGCGGTGGCCGTCGAGTAACGCCTGCGACGCCGCTGCAAACGCGGAGTTGCGACGCCCCTGAAGCTTGAACTCGACGCCCAGCACCGACCACTCGGGCTCGGCATCGACTGTCCGCGACCAGACGTCCAGCGCATTCAATATGTCGTCCCCGGTCGCGGACGGGTCGCTCAACGTCCGGGCGATGTCGGCCACTTGCGTCGTCGAACGCTCCCGCATCAACTCCACGAACAGTTCTTCCTTGCTCGCGAAATTCGAATAGAACGCGCCCTGCGTGTAGCCGGCCTCGGCCGCGATATCCCTGAGCGACGTGGCGCCGAAACCGCGGTCGACAAACAGCCGCTTCGCCGCGGCGAGCAAATGTGCACGGGTCTGCAATCGACTTTCTTCGCGACTCAGCCGTGGGGGAAGGGGCGCCGTATTCATGGCGGGAAGGATATCAGTTGATATTTGAGATGGATACCATTACGATGGCATTTCACATATCAATTGATATGTGAAATGTGGCGCGCGATTCTACGTCCGGATGTCCGCAGTGGAATTTGTTTCGCGCGGACGATCGTTTCGGCGGGGCGTGCTTGTCTGTATGCGGCATCGGGGTGTTTGCCGCGGTGTTGGCGTTCCGCGCATTGTCCGTCTCTTCGCGTCGAGTTATCCGGCGCGCAGCGGTGCATCGCATGCCGGTCAAGCGAATGCCGTCGTCTCGGGGCGTTGTAAAACAGTCTGTTAGTCATGCGAATCATGTCGATTCGCATGCGGATGCGGGACAGGAAGCAGAAGATGAGCGTGAGCAAGACCTATGTGCAGCTCGTTGTCGAGCTGGCCGAACTGGACGAGGAAATCGAGCGTGCACGCGCACGTGAACGCATCGACGCGATCGCGAAGGTTCACTCGCTGATGGATACCTATGCGATCAAGCATCGCGACCTGGTCGGCCGTAACGGCCGCCGAGGTGCGTACATCGTGAAAGTACTGCCGGCGCGGTATCGCGACCCGGCGAGCGGGAAGGAGTGGAGCGGGCGCGGCAACGCGCCGCTCTGGATCAGGGGCAAGGACCGTCGTCAGTTCGTGATACGCAAGCCGCCGTCCGTAGGCAAGAAAGCCAAGGCACGTTGACGAGGCACGGCCGGGGCGCAGCCCGCATCGACGGATACGACCGTAGTGCCGGGACCGTTTGCCGCACCGCTCGCACTTATCCTCGCCCAACGAAAGGCATCGCAGTCGCCATGATGGTCATGTTCAGGATGTTCGTGTCCAGCGGAAGGCTGGCCATCTGAACGACCGCATTCGCGACATGCGTGACGTCCATGCGCGCCTCGGGCGCCAGGCTGCCGTCCGCCTGCGGGACGCCTTGCGTCATCCGTTCCGTGAGCGACGTCGCCGCGTTGCCGATGTCGATCTGGCCGCACGCGATGTTGTACGCGCGGCCATCCAGCGCCAGCGACTTGGTGATGCCCGTCACCGCATGCTTGGTGGCCGTGTACGCGATCGTATCTGGGCGCGGCGTGTGTGCCGAGATTGAGCCGTTGTTGATGATCCTGCCGCCCTGCGGCGTTTGCGCTTTCATCAGGCGCCATGCGGCCCGCGCGCACAGAAATACGCCGGTCAGGTTCGTCGCGACGACGTCGTTCCACACGTCGAATTCGTATTCGCCGAGTGAAACGGGCGGGGCGTTGCGTCCGGCATTGTTGAACAGCACGTCCAGCCGGCCGAACTGCTGCGCGATTTGCGAAAACGCGCGGTCGACCGACGCTTCGTCGGTGACGTCGGCGGGAAACACGTGTGCGTCGCCGTTGGCTGCGCGGATCGTCTCCTGCGTTTCGCGCAACGATGCTTCGTTGCGTCCGAGCAGCGCGACGGTGAATCCCGCGTGAGCGAGCGCGATGGCCGCCGCGCGGCCGATGCCGGATCCGGCGCCCGTGACGGCTGCGAATTTCTTCGTGACAGACATGGCTTGATTTCCTGCTGGTTGAATGAAGAAAGAGGCGGCGACCGATGTCATCGGAGGCAATGGATTCGAAGCGCACCGCGCGCCTGTTCAAGCGACATCGTACCGCCCGCTCGATTGCGCGATAACCGCGACTATTTGTTCCGCACGGGCGCAGCCTTGCGCGCCCGCGCCCCCGTCTCCGCGAACAGGTCGACCACCACGCCGCGCAGCCACCGGTTCCCTTCGTCCTGATTGACCCGCGTATGCCAGAGCATATGAATCGGCGCACCGGGCAGCGTGACGGGCAACGCGCGCCAGCCGAGCGAAAACGGCGCGGCGAGTTGCAGCGCGAGATGCTCCGGCACGGTCGCGATCAGGTCGGTGCGCTGCAGGATGTAGCCCACGCTCATGAAATGCGGCACCGTCAGCCGCACCCTGCGCTTCACGCGGCGCCGCTTCAGCCATTCGTCCACCTGCCCGTGGCCGGTGCCGGCCGACATCACGACCAGGTGCTCGGCGTCGCGCCATGCCTCGACCGTCAACGGCGCATCCTCGAGCGGATGCCCGTGCCGGAACAGGCACACATAACGCTGATCGAACAGCCGACGCTGATAGAACCCGCCCTTGAGTTGCGGCAGCAGGCCGATCGCGAGATCGACGCGGCCGTCGGCCATCTCGTCGCTCAGGTTGACGCTCGTGTTGCGCACGGTATTGAGCGCGAT
Organism: Burkholderia sp. BE17; assembly: GCF_009362305.1. Taxonomy (NCBI): domain Bacteria; kingdom Pseudomonadati; phylum Pseudomonadota; class Betaproteobacteria; order Burkholderiales; family Burkholderiaceae; genus Burkholderia; species Burkholderia sp. BE17. The sequence goes on along the minus strand of NZ_WHNU01000011.1, from coordinate 137,445 downwards.
GCCCGGCGCCGCGTGCGACAGGTGTTCGAGCAGCGCGGGCAGGAACACGACTTCGCCGATATCGGTCATGCCGATCGTCAGCGTGCGGGTGGTGCGCAGCGGATCGAATCCGGTCTCGGGATTCAGCGCGGCGTGCAGCGTCGCGAGCGCGTGCGACACGGGCTCCGCCAGGCGCAGCGCGAACGGCGTCGGCACCACGCCGCCCGGCCCGCGCACGAACAGCGGGTCGCCGAGCCGGCGGCGCAGCTTCGCGAGCGCATTGCTGACGCCCGGCTGGCTCATGTTCATCTGTTCGGCGACGCTCGACACGCGCCGCTCCTGCATCAGCCGTTGGAAAAGCAGCAGCAGGTTGAGGTCGATCTCGCTCAGTTCCATGGGTTTCGCATTGCCCGGCTCATTGCATCCAGTGATGAAGCAGATTCATTTCATTTTATTGCGGGATGAATGTCCACTCCTGAAACTACCGATACGGCGCATGTATTCGACACCACTGCTGCGCGGCCCACAGACCCCACATCTGAATATCGGAGACACCTTCATCATGCAGAAGAACCTGAAGATCGCGATCGTCGGCGCCGGCATCGGCGGCCTGACGCTCGCGCTCGCGCTGCGCGAGCACGGCATCGACGCGCAGCTCTACGAGCAGACCGACGCGTTGCGCGAAGTCGGCGCGGCCGTCGCGCTGTCGGCCAACGCGACGCGCTTCTACGAGCGCATGGGCTTGCGCGCGGCCTTCGACGCGGTGTGCGCGGACATCCCGGGCCTCGTCTATCGCGACGGGCGCAGCGGCGCGGTGATCGGCCATCATCGCGGCGAACCCGACTATCGCCGGCAATTCGGCGGCGCGTACTGGGGCGTACATCGCGCCGATCTGCAGGCCGTGCTGTCGAAGGCGGTCGGTCTCGAATGCATCCATCTCGGCCATCGGCTGGTCGATCTCGCGCAGCACGCCGATCGCGTCACGCTCGCGTTCGACAACGGGGAGCGCGTCGAAGCCGATCTCGTGATCGGCGCGGACGGCGCGCGCTCGATCACGCGGCGTTGGATGCTCGGCTACGACGATGCGCTGTATTCGGGCTGCTCGGGCTTTCGCGGCGTGGTGCCGGCCGAGCGCATGGACCTGCTGCCCGATCCCGACACGATCCAGTTCTGGGTCGGGCCGCACGGGCATCTGCTGCACTATCCGATCGGCGACAACGGCGACCAGAATTTCCTGCTGGTCGAGCGCCACCCGTCACCGTGGCCGTCGCGCGACTGGGTCATGCCGGCGGAAGAGGGCGAGCAACTGCGCGTGTTCAGGGATTGGCATCCGGCGGTGGTGCAGATGATCACCGCCGTGCCGATCAGCCAGCGCTGGGGGCTGTTCCATCGGCCGCCGCTCGGCCGCTGGAGCCGCGGGCGCGTGACGCTGATCGGCGATGCCGCGCACGCGCTGGTGCCGCATCACGGGCAGGGCGCGAATCAATCGATCGAGGATGCGGTGGTATTGGCGGCGCAACTGGCGAAGGCCGGCCCGGGCAACTGGCGCGAAGCGCAGGAAGCGTACGAGCGCCTGCGTCGCGGCCGTACGCGCAAGGTGCAGTACGCGTCGATTTCCGCGGCCGACGTGCTGCACCTGCCCGACGGGCCGGCCGCGCAGGCGCGCAACGCGCGTCTGGCCGAACGCGACGGCGTGCTGCATCACCTGGACTGGATTCACGATTTCGACGCGCTCGCCGAGGAGCCGAGCGAACGACAGGGTGGCACGTGGCTTTGAGCCCGGAGGAGTGTGCGCGTGGGTCGCGCGCGCAGCGCATCGCACCTGTCGACGGACAACGGGCCGGACATCGGTCGCCTTGACGGAAACGGGCGGGGCAACGCCCGCCCGCCGTCACTTCACGCACTCGAGCGCGTACTTCAACCCCTGCCCGAGCAGCCCGCGCCACACGTCCCACGTATGCCCGCCGTCGACGATGCGCAGTTCGGCCGGATTCTGCGCACGACGCAGCTGCGTGTACAGCACGCTCGATTCCGCCTGGATCGTCAGGTCGTCGTCGCCGGCGGCGATGAACATCGGCACGCGCCAGCTACGCGCGAAATAGCCGCGCATCAGCGCCGGGTAGTTGAGCTCGTGCCACACGCGCGAGTCGAACTGCCGGTCGCCGAACACGCCGACATAGCGCGCGGCGGAATTGAGCGGCGGCTCGTTCGCATAGATCGCGGGGCTCAGCAGCATCGCGCCGCAGAACAGGCCGGGTTCGAGCAGCGAGAAGCGCAGCGCGCCGAAACCGCCCATCGACACGCCGCCGATCGCGCGGCCCGCGCGCTGGTTCGACACCGCGAAGTGCGCTTCGACTTCGGGCAGCAGGTCGTTGAGGAACGCGCTCTGCATCTTCTCCTTGCGGTCGACGTACCAGTCGGTGCCGCCCTGCGGCATCACGATCACGACGGGCGGAATCTCGCGGCGCTCGATCAGCGTGTCGGCGGTGGCCTGCAGCCGGCCCTGCGTGACCCAGTCGTTCGCGTTGCCCGCATTGCCGTGCAGCAGGTACATCACCGGATAGCGCGCGCCTTCCGGGTTATAGCCGGGCGGCAGGTAGACCGTGTACGACCAGTCGCGCTTCAGCGACGCCGAACGGAACGTGCGCAGCACGACGCTGCTGCCCGGATTGACCGGCGGCTCCTGGGCGGTCGTGACCTGGGCTGCCTGCGCGGCCAACGGCGGCGGCGCGGGCGAAACCGTCGGCGCGGCCGGCGTGGCGCGGGCGGTGGCGATGGAGCCGGCGATCAGGGCGACGGCGAACGGTAGGGCGAGTCGGCGCATGGCGAATCGTTTCAGGAGAGGCGCCGGCTATCGTAGCAGCGGCGCATGACGGCGCGGCGCGTCATTGCCGCGAACGGAACGGCAGCCGCGCGACGAGCGGCCCGTAGAGTTTGGCGACGAGATACAGCAGGCCCATCGCGACCGCATCGGCGGTCAGGCCGAGCGGCACGTCGAGATAGCCTTCGGTCGCCTGGTAAAGCAGCGAATCGACCGCGAGCGAGATGCCGGTGCCCGCGACGAAGCACAGCAGCCCCTGCCGGCCGATCGTGCCGATCCACGGCATCGCGTGCGCGACCTTCTTCATCCAGCCGAGGTGCACGAGCTTGGCCGCGAGCCACGCGATCGCGAGGAAGTTCACGAGCCGCAGTGCGCCGAGGTTCTGCTTGATCGACGGATCGGTCGGGAACGGCTCGATGCGCAGCCGGTAGTACGCGCCGGCGGCGACGATCGCGAGCGAGACGGCCGTGAGCAGCCAGCCCTGCGGCTTGGGCGCGAGCGTCTGGTAGACGGGCTGGCAGCGCGCGATCACGCCGAGCACGAACAGGAATTGCCACGCGAACGGGTTGAAATCCCACGGTGCGCCTTCGACGGTCGGCAAAAAGCGCGCGACGTGCGGCGCCGCGTACCACAGCGATCCGCTGAACGCGAGCATCAGCCACGGCTGCGTGCGCGTGAGCGGCAGTGCGAGCGGCACGAGCAGCGCGAAGAACGCGTACATCGGCAGCACCGACGCGAGGTACGGCTGGCGGCGGAACAGCAGGATGTCGCGCAGTGCGGCGAGCGGCTTGTGGAGCAGGCCGTCGAGGTCGTTGGTCGGCATGTTCGGGCCGTCGATCGCGAACGCGCTCAGCGCAGCCGTGATCAGCAGCATCAGGCCGGCCGTCACGAGGAACGCGCGGTAGATCTCGAACGCGCGCCGGATAAAGCGCTGGCGCGCGGCGGCCTCGTCGTGCCGCTCGGCGAGCGAGTTGTACGCGATCGCGGTCGCGAAGCCGCCGAGGAACACGAATACCTCGGCCGCGTCGCACAGCGCGTACGCGTGCAGCGTCACGCGCGACAGGATGCTGCCGCCGATGTGGTCGACGACGATGACGAGCAGCACGAGGCCGCGGAAGAAATCGAGCTCGGCGTAGCGGCCGGCCCGGGCAGGCGCGGTCATCGGACCGCCGCCCGGCGCGGGCCGCGTGCGCGGCCGGCACACGCCGCGCATGAATCGGGGTGAAGCATGACTTCGTGAAGAAATGGCGAACGGATGCGCATTGTGCCACCGATGCGGCGCCTGTCGGGTTTACGCGGATGGCGGGCCGTTTCGCCGCTGCCGGCAAGCCCGGTCAGGCTGTCTGCGCAACGGGGCAGTTGGGAGAGCGCAACGCTTTGCGCGCGGTTTCCTTGCCCCGATGGACGGACGGTTTCCGACGTGACACCATTTTGTCTGCACGCGGCCGCACACCGCGTCGTCCGCCCTGCGGGCCACATACAAAACAGACCAAACATTCGCCGGGCGCTCGGCCCGCCCGGCCCTCGGCTCCGGAGAACCGTCATGAAGAAGCACGTCATTTTTGCCGCCGCGCTCGCCGCTTTCGCCGCGCCGGCCTTTGCCCAGAACAGCGTGACGCTGTACGGCCTGATCGACGAAGGCTTCAATTACACGAACAACGTGAACGTAAATGGGGTCGGAAAGACGAATTACCAGCTCGCGAGCGGTTTTGCGCAGGGCAGCCGCTGGGGCCTGAAGGGTAGCGAGGATCTCGGCGGCGGGCTCAAGGCGATCTTCACGCTGGAAAACGGTTTCGACGTGAACAACGGCCGGCTCAACCAGGGCGGCCGCATGTTCGGCCGCCAGGCGTTCGTCGGGCTGAGCGAGTCGCGCTTCGGCACGCTGACTTTCGGCCGCCAGTACGATTCCGTCGTCGACTATCTCGCGCCGCTGACCGCGAACGGCAACTGGGGCGGCACGCTGTTCTCGCACCCGTTCGACAACGACAACACGGACAACTCGTTCCGCGTCAACAACACGGTCAAGTACGCGAGCCCCGACTGGAACGGCCTGACGTTCGGCGGCACGTACAGCTTCAGCAACAGCACCGGTTTCTCGAACAACCGCCAGTACAGCATCGGCGCGCAGTATTCGCTGGCCGGGCTGCAGGTCGCGGCCGCCTACCTGCAGGCGAACAACCCGGGCGTCGGCAGCGCGGGCGCGATCGCGGCCGACGACGCGAACTTCGTCGCCGACCGCCTGCGCATCTTCGGCGGCGGCGTCAACTACACGTTCGGCCCGGCAACGGTCGGCTTCGTCTATACGAAGACTGACGTGAAGAACCCGGTGTCGACCGTCTACCTGCCGGCCTCGACGTTCGCCGGCCTCGGGTTGACCGCGACGAAGTTCCAGAACTTCGAGATCAACGGCAAGTACCAGCTCACGCCCGATTTCTATCTCGGCGCACAGTACGTGTACACGGACGGCAAGTTCGATGCCGCGGCCGGCTCGTTCAAGCCGAAGTACCACACGGTCGGCCTGATGGCCGACTACAGCCTGTCGAAGCGCACCGACGTCTATCTGCAGGGCGCCTGGCAGAAGGTCGGCGGCGACAAGACCGGCACGGCGGCCGACGGCGGCTACATCGTCGGGACGGACGGCCCGTCGTCGTCGTCGAACCAGTTCGCGGTGCGCGCCGCGATCCGCCACAAGTTCTGACCGGGCGGCGGCCGGGGCCGAGTGCCCCGGTGCCGATCGTCAGGTCGGCTGGCGCATGCCGCCGAGCGTTTCCGCGAGCCAGTCGACGAAGATCCGCACGCGCGGTGCGAGATGGCGCCCGTGCGGGAACACCACCGATACGGGCAGCGGCTCGGCATGCCATTCCGGCAGCACCTCGACCAGCGAGCCATCGGCGAGCAGCGGCGCGAGCCCGTCGCGCGGCGCCTGGATCAGCCCGAGGCCCGCGAGACAGCACGCGAGATACGCCTGCGAGCTGTTGACCGACACGATGCTTTGCATCTTCACCGTGTGCAGCTCGCCCGTATCCATGTCCGCATATTCCCAGTCCAGTTCGCGGCCCGTGCGGCTCGAGAAATAGCCGACCGCGACGTGGTCGGGCAGCTCGTCCGGCGAGCGCGGCGTGCCGTGGCGCGCGAGATACGCGGGCGACCCGCAGTTGATCTGCGCCATCTCGCCGAGGCGCCGTGCGACGAGCGACGTGTCGGACAGCACGCCGACCCGCACCGCGCAGTCGATGCCGTCCGCGACGAGATCGACGAAGCGGTCGGTCGTGCTGATCATGACGCGCAGGTCGGGGTAGCGCGCATGAAAATCCGGCAGCGCCGGGATCACCTGGTTCAGTGCGAAGCGCTCGGGCAGGTCGACGCGGACGACGCCGCGCGGCGACGCGCGGGCGTCCTCGAACAGCGATTCCGCATCGTCGAGATCGGCCAGCAGCTGCACGCAGCGCTCGTAATAGGTCGTGCCCTCGGCGGTCAGCGCGACGCGCCGCGTCGTGCGCTGCAGCAGGCGGATGTTCAGGTGCTTTTCCAGATACTGGACGGCGTTGCTGACCGTCGGGCGCGGCAGTTGCAGTTGCTCGGCCGCTTTCGTGAAGCTGCCGAGATGGGCGACGCGCGCGAAGATGCGCATTGCTTGCAGATGGTCCATGCGGGGTGGGGCGTCGGCGGGTTGGAACAGGCTCCATTGTTAATCAGCGTCGAATGGTTTGGTGGAGCGTTTCGCGTTTATCGCGCGCCGCGATGCGCCGACAATCCGGTCCATCCACTCACCACTGAAGGAAACGGACATGGACACGCGTCAACTGGGCCGCACGGGCCCGCAGGTTTCGGCGATCGCGCTCGGCTGCATGGGAATGTCGGATTTCTACGGGCCGGCCGACCGCGACGAAAGCATCGCGACGCTGCACGCGGCGCTCGACAGCGGGATCACGATGCTCGACACCGGCGATTTCTACGGGATGGGCGACAACGAGATGCTGATCCGCGACGCACTGCGCGGCCGGGCGCGCGACCAGGTGCTGATCAGCGTGAAGTTCGGCGCGCTGCGCGATCCGGCCGGCGGGTTTGCCGGCTATGACGCGCGGCCCGACGCGATCCGGAACTTCGTCGCGTATTCGCTGAAGCGGCTCGGCACCGACTACATCGACATCTACCGGCCGTCGCGCGTCGATCCGGCCGTGCCGATCGAGGAGACGATCGGCGCGATCGCCGATCTCGTGAAGGCCGGGTACGTGCGCCATATCGGGCTGTCCGAAGCCGGTACCGATACGATCCGCCGCGCGGCGGCCGTCGCGCCGATCTCCGACCTGCAGATCGAATACTCGCTGCTGTCGCGCGGCATCGAGGCCGAGATCCTGCCCGCGTGCCGCGAACTCGGGATCGGCGTGACGGCCTACGGCGTGCTGTCGCGCGGGCTGCTCGGCGGCCGCTGGAGCGCCGCGCGGCAGGGCGAGCGCGATTTCCGCGCGGCGAGCCCGCGCTTCCAGGGCGAGAACCTCGCGCACAACCTCGCGCTCGTCGACGCGCTGCGCGCGATCGCCGACGAGAAGGGCAGCAATCCGGCCCAGGTCGCGATCGCGTGGGTGCTGTCGCGCGGCGCCGATATCGTGCCGCTGATCGGCGCGCGCAAGCGCACGCAACTGCAGGACGCATTGCGCGCGCCTGAATTGCAACTAACGGTCAATGATCTCGCACGCATCGAAGCGGCGGTTCCCGCCGGGGCGGCTGCCGGTGACCGCTATCCGGCCGCACAGATGGCTCACCTCGACAGCGAGCAGGCACGGGGGTAATCCACGGGGCCTGAGCGGCGGGCCTGACAGGCCCGTCCGACAGGCCCTAGCCAGCCTCAGGCAAAACCAGATGGCGGGCGGGCCGACGGCGGTTCACCATCGGCGCCGTACTCGACCGGACGGAACGCCCTCCATGCAAATTCATACGCTGACGATCATCGTGCTGGTTTTCCTGCTGGCCGGCGCGGTGAAGGGAATGATCGGGCTCGGCCTGCCGACGATCGCGATGGGGCTGCTGACGCTCGCGATGCCGCCGTCGGCCGCGGCGAGCCTGCTGCTCGTGCCGTCGTTCATCACCAATGTGTGGCAGTTGTGGCTCGGCCCGTCGTTCGGGCCGCTGCTGCGCCGGCTGTGGCCGCTGCTCGCCGGTCTCACGATCGGCACGCTGACGGGCGGGCTGCCCGCGCTCGCGACCGGCAGCACGTGGACGCATGCGGCGCTGGGCGTGGTACTGATCGCCTACGGGCTGTGGGGGCTGGCCGCCGCGCGGCTGCCTGCGCCGGGGCGTCACGAAACATGGCTGTCGGCCGTGGTCGGTTACCTGACGGGCGTCGTGACGGCCGCGACCGGCGTGTTCGTCGTGCCGGCCGTGCCGTACCTGCAGGCGCTGCGGCTGTCGAAGGACGACCTGATCCAGGCGCTCGGGCTGTCGTTTACCGCATCGACGATCGCGCTCGGCTTGCAGTTGCGCGTGACGGGCGCGCTGCAGACGGTCGATCTCGGCGTGTCGGCGCTCGCACTCGTGCCGGCGCTGGCCGGAATGGCCGGCGGGCAATACGCGCGGCGCGTGATGAGCGAGAAGGCGTTCAGGCGCAGCTTCTTTGTCGGGCTGATTGCGCTCGGCGCATACATGGCTGCTTCGGGGCGGCTGTGAGCGAGCATCGTCGAGGTGCGTGATGCCCGCTGGCCCGAACGTCCCGAAGCCGGTTTCTGCTGCCGGCTTCGGGGACTGTCACGGGATGGCGGTTACACCGCTCAGGCCGGATCGGCGTATTTCAGCGTCCACCCGAACGTGCGGGTCGCGCCCGTGCCGAGCGCAAACGGCTTCGTCGTGCACGCGAAGTTCGAATGCAACTGGCCGATCGGCGTCGTCGACAACGGATTCGTCGTGCCGTTCACCGTGTCGAAGGCGGACAGCGCGCAGTTGTCGAACCCGGATGCCGAATAGCCGGTCGCGGCGCTGTTCGCGTAGGTTACCGACACACCGTCGCCGTTGGCCTGCGTGGACGCGAAATCCGCGAACGACGTGAAGTCCGTCTCGACCGACAGGTTGCCGGCGAGCGTGCCCGAACTCAGCGTATCGCTGCGCGCGACCGTGCCGTGCGCGAACGTCAGCACCGTATGCACCTGCAGGTCGAGATCGGTCGTGTACGCCGCGTTCTTCGACGCGAGACGGAACTTCGCCGTATCGAACGACACGGTCACCTGGCCGTTGGCCTGCTGCACGTTCAGGTTCTTGTAGTACGTGACGGGAATGTAGGTCTTCCCGTTGTACGACACCTGCGGCACGAGTAGCGCGTAGCCGAGATCGGTCGTGCCGTAGATCAGCTTGTCGGAGAACGGCACCGGGTAGTACGGCGTGAACGAGTTGTAGTCGGGCGCCTGGCTGAGGTTCAGGTTGATCACGCGCCGGCCGTCGCGCACGGTGAGCAGCGCCGCGCTGTACGGGTGAGCGGTGTCGCCGGGCTGGTTGTACCAGGTGAGCGTGTAGCGCGGCAGCGCGTCGAGCCACGCGTTGTAGTCCGCATCCGCCATCGGCGCCTTGCCGCCGAAGCCGAGCTTGTTCCACCACGCGTTCACGTACAGGTACTGGTGCAGCAGGCTGAAGTTCTCGCCCATCACGCGCGGCTTGCCGCGATACGCGTCCGTGCCGCGGCCCTTGACCCACATGTTCACCGACGGCGTCGGCAGCGACGGGTCGTACCAGTAGGTGTCGAAGCGATTCGCGGCCCGGTAGATGAACGCATACGCGACCTGCTTCTCCTGGTCGGACAGCACGCCGGCGTTGGCCGCGGCCGTCAGCACTTCCATGAACGCGGAATCGCCGTACGGGCCGATCGAGCGGCCGTAGTTGAAGCCCTGGCCGTTGGTGTTCAGCTGCGGCAGGATCAGGTCGACCGACTTGCGCAGATAGCCCTTCAGTTCCGGCGTGAGATTCGCTTCGTTACCCATCTCGAACGTGCGCTCGACCACTTCGCCGATCAGCAGCGTGCTGTAGCGGTCGAAGCGGGCCTGGTCGTAATAGGTCGTGTGCGTGTTCGACGCTTCGTCCGAGAACCCGCCCGACGAATCCTTGCGGATGTGGTTTGCGAGCGTGTACAGCAGCGCGTCGCGCGCGCCCATCGTCGCGACGGACGGATCGGTCGCCGACGCGAACGACGGGCTGCTCCAGCCGAGCTTCTGCCGCAGCCCGGCGATTCCGTAGGACACCGCATAGTAGTTCTGCGCGGTGTTGAGCGACGCGATGTCGATCGGCGTGCCGGCGGCCGGGCACGTTCTGGCCTTGCCGCTCGCGTCGGGGCCGAACATGTCGCAGAAGGTGAGCCGCTGCTGCAGCGTCGCGAGCATTGCGTCGCTGAAGACTTCGTTGAGCATCCCGTGCGCCTTCAGGTTGTTCAGCGCGACCAGGTAGTAATACTCGCCCCACGACGTATTCGCATACGTGTAGTTGCCGCCCGACTGCGCCGTCATCGCGGTCGTGATCGTCTGGTACGTCGCGAGGTAGCTCGCGTATTGCGGGTCGCCCTTCGACTTCATGTCGATCAGGATGTACGACAGGCCGAGCGCGAGCTTGCCGGGCAGGAATTTGTCGCCGGTGTTCGTGTCGAGCACGTGCACCGGCGTGCCGTCGCCGAGATCCATCACGACCTGCGTGAAGTCGGGCGATTTCCGGATCAGGTCGAACAGCGCGCGCATCTGGCCCATCATCGTGACGGGAATGTTCGTGCCGGCCGGCACGCTGGTGTCGGGCGCGCCGTAGACGAGCGCCTGCAGCGAGTTCGATGCGAGTGCGGGTGTCGACGACGGCGGCGGCGTGTCGGTCACGTCGTTGCCGCCGCACGCGCTGACGAACAGGACGGAAAGGGCGCTGAGCGCGGCGCCGAGCGCGAATCTGCTGCGCGGATGCATTGTGTCTCCAGTTTTGAATAGTGATGACGGACGGGCTGGTGTGGCCGTTGCCGCGCTCGACGCCCGTACCCGACCTCCGCCTTGCAACCCTGATCCCTGAAGACGGATGGCCTGAATCACAACTCGAGCGGGCAAGCGTTCTCCCTGCGCGGGCCGTGACCGGCGTCGCGCTGATGCATTGGAAAACGTTTTCCAAATTTAGGCATCGATCGGCGTGATGTCAATGAACTTTCACGCCGGAGGTGCCGGTAGAAACCCGGATAGTGGGAAAGGAGAGGTGGGGAAGGGGATCGAAATCGCGCGTGAATTGCCGGGAATTATTTTCGGGATCGATGCGGCGAAGCGCAGGGTGCCGGTTCGGATGCGGCAGGCCGGGGCGCTCTCTGGCGGCATGTGATCGATCACATTCGAGAGAAAACGTTATCCTTATGGGTCGAAGCGAATCGGGGCGTGCGTCGGCTCATCGATCACGACCGGCGCCCGGCCGCGGCGGCGCTGCTAGAGCTGGGCCTCGATCGCCGCCTTGTCGATCACCGACCAGACCTGGCGGATCTTGCCGTCGTGGAACTCGTAGAACACGTTCTCGGCGAACGTGACCTTCCTGCCGTCGACGGCGAGCCCCATGAACGTCCCTTTCGGCGAACACGCGAAGCGAAGCCGGCACGCGACGCGCGGCGGTTCGCACGCGAGCAGCCGGATGTCGAAACGGAGATCGGGAATGTCGCGGTAGTCCTGTTCCAGCATCGCGCGGTAACCGGCGAGGCCGAGCGGCCGGTCGTTGTGGATCACGTTGTCGTCGACATACCGGCCGAGCGCCGGCCAGTCCTGCCGGTTCAGGCAGTCGATATACGCGCGGTAGCGGGTGGCGAGATCGGTGTCGGCCATGGCCATGCCTCCGTGTGTCGATGGGGTGGGCGGAATGCGGCGCGCGTCACCGCGGCGCGTCTTCGCCGGACAAAAACGCCACGAACTCCCGCGTGTACTTCGGCAACGCATCGAACGACCGCGCGCAGAGCGTCAGCTTCCGGTGGCTCCACGGATCGGACAGCTCGACTAGCCGCACGTCCAGCGTCTGCATCGCACGCTCGGCCGCGTGCCGCGACACGATGCCGATGCCCACGCCGCTCGCGATCACGCGGCAGATCGCATCGAAGCTCTTCAGTTGCACGCGATAGCGGATCCGCTTGCCGAGCGCGCGCGCCTGGTCGGCGAGATGCACCTGCAGCGCGCTGCCGTCGGTAAGGCCGATGAAATCGGCATCGGCGATCGCGTCGAACGCGACCTTGTCGTGCGACGCGAGCGGATGCGCGGCCGGCACGACGACGATCAGCCAGTCTTCGCGGAACGGCTTCTGTTCGAGCCCGCCGAGCCCGACCGAATCGGCAACGATGCCGACCTCGGCGGTCTTGTTGCGGATCGCATGCACGATCTCCTGGCTCGAGCGCTCCTCGACGCTGATCGACAGCTTCGGATGATGCGGCAGGTAGTCGGCCAGCGCGTCGGGCAGGTATTCGCTCAGCGACGCCGTGTTGCACAGCAGCCGGATGTGGCCGCGCAGCCCCTGTCCATATTGCTGCAGTTCGCCGCGCATGTGGTCGATCTGCTGCAGCACGGTGCGCGCGTGGTGTTCGAGCGCGCGGCCGGCGTCGGTCGCCTGCGCGCCCGACTTGGTCCGGTGCAGCAGCGGCACGCCGAGCTCGTCCTCCATGCCGCGGATGCGCTCGCTCGCGGCCTGCAACGTGATGTGCGTGCGCTCGGCGCCGCTCGTGATCGTGCCGGCCTCGCAGATGTTCAGGAAGAGCCGCAGGTCGGTCAGGTCGAAGCGCATGATGAGCGGGGAGCGATAGCGTTGGAATGGCCGATAAGTTAGCAGGAACCGCAGTGTCGGTCTCAGGCGCAGCCTGAGGCCCGATTCGGCGGTTCCGCATTTTCGGGGCACGATCGATGCCCGATCATGGCCGCATCTCGACCGGGGAGCCTGTCATGCAGATCGATTCGTCGTGGGGTGTGTCGTTCAAGATCGCGTTGCATGTGTTGTTCCTGTGCATCGGCATCGCGTGGGCCTGTTCCGAATTCGTCGCATGGTTGCGTTGAGCACGGCGGCCCACTCCTATTGAAATCAATCCGCCATAGTCTGCCGAGACGAAAATTCTTCCGTTTTCACGCGAAAAGACCATCAAGTTTTTCGGGATCGGACCGTATTACCGGTAGTGAATGCCGGCCGGCGTCCGGTTCGTGATCGTTTGTCATCATTGTTTGCATCCGGTTACACGTCGGCCGTTCCGTTTTTGAGATGCTTGAAAGATTGTCAAATCGGAGTGGATCGTCCATGAAAACGCGCGAAATTTGCCGCAACGCGGCGTGGCTGCCGGGCCTGGCCGCCGTGCTCGTCATGGCCGGTTGTGCAAATACGCAGTCCGTTCCGCCGAGCGACACGCTGGCGGGGCAGTCGTCGCCGTCGAGCCAGCCCGTCGCTGCGCCGTCGGCCGCCACACCGCCGCCGGCGCCGATTCTCGTCGCGCAAAAGTACGTCGTGAAGCGCGGCGACACGCTGACGGGCATCGCGTCCGCGAACGGCTGCAGCGTTGCCGACCTGCGCACCTGGAACAAGCTGGCCGCTCACGGCAAGCTGCGCAAGGGGCAGGTGTTGCGCATCGTCAGGCAGCAGCCGCTGCCGCCGTCGGGCGCGGCTGGCACGCAGGCCGCCGCGCCGGCCGCCGCGAGCGGTGCGGTGGCCGGTAATCAGGCAACGGCACAGGCCGCATCGACGACGAGCGACCGTCAGGTCGTCAAGGAAACGAAGCGGCATGCGGGCGGTGTCGCGCTCAAGTGGCCCGCAAACGGCAAGATCGTCGACGGGTTCCGGCCGGGGCAGAACCGCGGCATCCAGATCGCCGGCCGGCCGGGCGACCCGGTTCGCGCCGCGGCCGACGGCCGCGTGATGTACGCGGGCACCGGCCTGAACGATTACGGCAGCCTGATCATCGTCCAGCACAACGCGGATTTCCTGACCGCCTATGCGCACAATCGCAAGGTGCTCGTGAAGACGGGCGACATCGTGCGCCAGGGCGACGAAATCGCCGAGATGGGCGATCTCGACAACTCGCGCGTCGCGCTGCTGTTCGAAGTGCGGCGCGACGGCAAGCCGGTGAATCCGATGCCGTACCTGCCTTCTTCGCAAGGATGAAGCCGGGCCGTTCTGCTGGAACGCGACGACGGTCGCTGCTAGGCTAGGGGCTGTTTGCGAGTCCCGCGCTTCGCGCGGGGCCGACGGGCGTCTCTCGGGGATGCGCGGCGAATGCCGTCGCGGGCCGGCCGTCGGCGTGAACGGGCGTGCATCGCCGATGCGCGCCCGTATTGCTTCGTGCCATCGTTTCCGACAGAACACACCTCATCCATGGAACACTCTCCGACACGCCGCTCGCTGTTGCTTGCCGCCGTTGCCGCACCGTTCGTCGCCGCGTGCACGTCCGCGCCAGTCGCCGACCAGGGGCGCGCCCACGCCGCGCAAGCCGAACTCGCCGCACTCGAGAAAGCGTCGAACGGCCGGCTCGGCATCGCCGCGCTCGATACGTCGAACGGCGTGCGCATCGCTCACCACGCGCGCGAGCGCTTCCCGCTGTGCGGCACGTATGCGGTCGTCGCGGCCGGCGCGATACTCGCGCGCGGCTCGCTCGACGCGTCGCTGCTGCCGCGCCGCATCCTGTACCGCCGCTACGAAGTCGTGTCGGGTTCGCCGATCACGGAAAGCCACGTCGACACGGGCATGACGATCGCGCAGCTTTGCGAGGCGATGCTGCGCTCGGGCGACAAGGGCGCGGGCAACCTGCTGATGGGCGTGCTCGGCGGCCCGCAGGCCGTCACGTCGTTCGCGCACGAGAGCGGCGACACGACGTTCCGCCTCGATCGCTGGGAACCCGAACTGAACAAGGCCGCGCCGGATGACGAACGCGACACGTCGACGCCGGTCGCGATGGTCGACACGCTGCAGCGGCTGCTGCTCGGCGACACGCTGCGCGAACCGCAGCGCGCGCAACTGACGGAGTGGATGGTCGGCGGCGCGCGCGGCGCAACCGGCATCGCGGCGGGCGTGCCGCCAGGCTGGCGCGTCGCGGACAAGGCCGGTACCGGCGGATACGGCACGACGACCGACGTCGCGGTGCTGTGGCCGCCGTCGCGCGCGCCGATCGTGATGGCCGTGTCGTTCACGCAGCCGCAGGCCGACGCGGCGGCTCGCGCGGACGTCGTCGCATCGGCGGCGCGCATCGCGGCGGGTGCACTCACCGCGACGGCCTGAGCGTCGCGCGCCTCGCGCAAAGCCGGCGTTTGGCTTATCGTGTCGGTCAGCGCGCGCCGGCGTCGGCGCGCGGACCTTCCGTTTCTTCTGCCTTTTCATGCGCCGACTTCCGCCCCTGCACGCGCTGCAGATCTTCTCGACGGTGGCTCGCCACCGCAGCTTCACGCGCGCGGCCGAGCAGCTTTGCATCACGCAGGGTGCGGTGAGCCGGCAGATCCAGACGCTCGAGGCGCATTACGGCTTTCCGCTGTTCAAGCGCCATGCGAAGGGCCTCACGCTGACGGCGGAGGGCGAGCAACTGCTGCCGGTGGTCAACGAGAGCTTCGCGCGGATCGAGGACATCTCGATGAAGCTCACGCGTCAGCGCACCGATCTCGCGCTGAAGGTGCCGACCTGCGTGATTCGCTGGATGCTGCCGCGCATCATGCGCTTCCAGGGCGAGCATCCCGATCTCCATGTGCAGATCACGACCGCGTGGCAGCACGACGTCGATTTCTCGACCGAGCCGTTCGACGCGGCGATCGTCTACGGCACGTCGCCGGGCGCGGGGGTGTTCGCGCTGCCGCTGTTCGACGAACGGCTGACGCCCGTGTGCGCGCCCGAGTTGCGGCAGGCGTCGCCGCTCGACGCGGTGGGCGATCTCGCGCGCCATACGCTGCTGCATCCGACTCGCGACCATCGCGATTGGCGTGCCTGGCTCGATCATGCGGGCGAGCGCGGCGTCGATCCCGCGCGCGGGCCGACCTTCGACACGCTCGATCTCGCGACGAACGCGGCGATGCAGGGCTTCGGCGTCGCGATCGGCGACGTGACGCTCGTCGACGACGACGTCAGCGCGCGCCGGCTCGAACGGCCGTTCGACATCGTGCTCGAGACCGGCGCACGCTACTTCTTCGTCTATCCCGAGAACATCGGCAACCAGCAGAAGATCCGCGCGTTCAGCGACTGGATCGCGCGCCATCGCGACTGACGTGTGGCCGAGCCGGCCCCGCCGCGTGCTGCGTGCTGCGAGCGCAACCGGTGTTACTGGTACGTCACGACGGCGATCATCGGTGCGCGATTATTGCCCGGACGGTTCGGTAAAACGATTGCGCGCGAGGCGTGCGTAAAGGTCGTGGTCTTCAGCGAACGCTGGCTCGCCGCGTCGACGAACGCGATCTGGCCGGTCGCCGGCCGCGGGCAGTCGGGGCGCACGTTCGCATGCGCGGCGTCGGCCGCGTCGAGCGCGAACGAGCAGGGCGGCTCGACGATCATGCCGGAGAAGTAGATGGTGCCGGACGCGCCGGCGGCAAAGGATGAGGACGTGGCCAGAAGCGAGCCGGCCAGGGCGAGCGAGGCGGCAAACAGGCGATGCTTCATGACAGGCTCCAGAGAAGAAGCGCGTCGCAGCGGGGCCGCTCGAATGGCAGTCCGTCAACGCTGCGATGCTGACTGCGTAAACGGCAAATCCATCGAATCTCTTGAATGAAAAATTGGAAGTAACGGGAATAAGCAAACTGCGGCGTATTCCTTCAATCAATTTATCTCAAATTTGAGCGGCCGCAAGTTGGGGTAATGCCGGTGTAGTAAGCGGAGTGGGATGCTGCCGGCGGAAGCAGTCTGTTGCGGGTGAATCGTTGCGTAATCAACGAATCGGCAGTAGCCCGAATCGTCGTTCACCAAAAGAAAACGGCCGCTCGTGATGACGAGCGGCCGTTCTGCGTGATGCGGTGTGGCGGCGCGATCAGTTCATGCGCTTGCGCACCGCGCCGACGACCACCAGCAGCACGATCGCGCCGATGATCGATGCGATCCAGCCCGCACCCTGGCCCGGCGCATACCAGCCGGCGGCGCGGCCGACGTAGCCTGCCACCAGCGAACCGACGATGCCGAGCACGGCCGTCATCAGGATGCCCATCTTGTCGTCGCCGGGCTTGAGCGCGCGGGCGAGGAGGCCGACGATGAGCCCGACGACCAGGGTTTCGATGAATTGCAGCATGAACGCCTCCCTATTGCTGTTGATCTGTTGACGAAAGGAAATTGACCCGTGCGGCCCACAAGGGTTCCATGCGGCGGCAAGCCGGCGCGTGGCGTGCCGAGTATCGCATGCCGGCGCGGCGAGCAGATGTCAGGCGTGCGGTGCGCCAGTCACCGGGTCGAGACGGCGGTAGCCTTCGGTCGCTTGCAGCAGCGTGCGCGTGTAGTCGCGCGCGACCTGCCCGGCGCGGACGTCCTCGACCCGAAGCTGCTCGACGATCTCGCCATGCTGCATCACGGCGACGCGCTGGCACAGGAAGCCGATCACCGCGAGGTTGTGGCTGACGAGGATCATCGTCAGGTTGCGTTCGCGATGCAGGCGGCGCAACAGGTTCAGGATCTCGGCCTGCACGGATACGTCGAGCGCGGACGTCGGCTCGTCGAGCAGCAGCACGCGCGGCTCGACGATCAGCGCACGCGCGATCGCGACGCGCTGCCGCTGGCCGCCCGACAACTGGTGCGGATAGCGGAAGCGGAATGCCGGGCCGAGTCCGACCTCGGCCAGCGCGCGGGCGATCCGCGTGTCGGCGTCGCCGATCGCATGGATCGACAGCGGTTCGCGCAGCGTCTGGTCGACCGTGAAGCGCGGATGCAACGACGCGTACGGATCCTGGAACACCATCTGCACGTGTCGGCGGAACGCGCGGTCGAGCGTGCCGCCGACCGGCCGGCCGTCGATCGACAGGCTGCCGGACGCGAGCGGCACGAGGCCCGTCAGCGCGCGCAGCAGCGTCGACTTGCCGGAACCCGATTCGCCGACGAGCCCGAACACCTCGCCGTCGCGCACCGCGAAGCTCGCGTCGCGCACGGCGTCGACGTGACCCGTGCGGGTCGGGAAACGGATCGATGCGTGATCGACGTCGATCATCGTGCGGCCTCCTGGCGATCGGCGGGCGGAATGGAAGGCGGCGCGGGATCGAGCCAGGCCGGATCGCGCCGCAGCACGGGCAGTTCGTCCGGCGGGTTCGCGAGCGGCGGGTTCGCCGCAAGCAGCCCGCGCGTATAGGGATGAGACGCGTCGCGCAGGTCGCGCGCGGCGCAGGTTTCGACCACGCGGCCCGCATACATCACCGCGACGCGATCGCAGAACGACATCACGAGCGGCAGGTCGTGGCTGATGAACATCAGGCCCGTGCCGTGCCGCGCGATCATCGCGTCGAGCACCGCGAGCACCTGCATCGACACCGCGACGTCGAGCGCGGACGTCGGTTCGTCGGCGATCAGCAGGCGCGGGCCGGTCGACACCATCATCGCGATCATCACGCGCTGGCCCATGCCGCCCGACAGTTCGTGCGGATACGCATCGGCGACGCGCGCCGGGTCGCGGATCTGCACGGCCGCGAGCGCATCGACGATCCGTTCGCGCAGCGCGCGGCCGCGCAACCCGGGCTCGTGCAGCCGGAACGCTTCGCCCATCTGCTTCGCGACCGTCATCACCGGGTTCAGTGAATACTTCGGGTCCTGCAGGATCATGCCCATCTGGCTGCCGCACAGCCGCCGGCGTTCGCGCGGCGACATCGCGAGCAGGTCGTGGCCGCCGAAGCGCATCGTGCGCGCCGACCAGCGCGCGGCGTCGGGCAGCAGGCCGAGCAGCGCGCGGCCCGTCAGCGACTTGCCGGAACCCGATTCGCCGACGATGCCGAGCCGTTCGCCGGGCGCGAGCGTCAGCGACAGGTCGCGCACGGCATCGGACACGACGCCGTCGTGCCCGCGAAAGCCGATCTTCAGCCCGTCGATCTCGCAGAGCGGCGCGGTGGCGGTATTCATCGGCATGTCACGCTCCATGGCGGGGATCGAAGACGTCGCGCAGCCCGTCGCCGAGCAGGTTGAACGCGAGGCTCACGAGCAGGATCGCAATGCCGGGCAGCGTCGCGACCCACCATGCGTCGAGCAGCACGTTGCGGCCCGACGCGACCATGAAGCCCCACTCGGGGCTCGGCGGCTGCGCGCCGAGGCCGAGGAAGCCGAGGCCCGCGACGGTCAGGATGATGCCGGCCATGTCGAGCGTCGCGCGCACGATCACCGACGACATGCACAGCGGCACGATGTAGCGCAGCAGGATGCGCGGCCCCGACGCGCCTTGCAATCGCGCGGCGTGGATGTAGTCGGCCTGCGCGATGCGGATCGTCTCCGCGCGCGCGAGCCGCGCATAGGCGGGCCATGCGGTGATCGAGATCGCGACGACCGCGTTGATCACGCCGGGCCCGAGCGCGGCCGCGAATGCGAGCGCGAGCACGATCTTCGGGAACGCGAGCGCGACGTCGGTGATGCGCATCAGCACGCTGTCGACGAAGCCGCCGCAATAGCCGGCCGTCGTGCCGATTAGCAGGCCGATCGGCACGACGATCACGACGACGAGCAGCGCGATGCCGAGCGTGAGGCGCGAGCCGGCGATCAGCCGCGAGAGAATGTCGCGGCCGAGCTGGTCGGTGCCGAACCAGTGCGACGGCGAGCCGGGCGGCAGCAGGCGGTCGGACAGCACCTGGCGCAGCGGATCGTGCGGCATGATCAGCGGGCCGACGATCGCGACGACGATCAGCGCGACGAGGATCGCGAGCCCGAACAGGTTGAGCGGATTCGTGGCGAAACGGCGCCAGCGTCGGTACGCGAGGCCGAGCGCGGCCTGCGAGCGCGACGCGGGCGCATCGGAAAGCAGCCACGCGCGCAGCGTGAGGCGCTCGGCGTTCATGATTGGACGACCTTCGGCATGGGCGATGAAAGAAGCAGGGGGGATGCGGTCATGTCGAAACGGCCCTCAGCGCGCACGCGGATCGAACACGCGGTACAGCGCGTCGGTCAGCAGGTTGACGGTGATGAACATCGCGCCGATCACGAGCGTCGCGCCGAGCACCGCGCTCATGTCGGCGTTCAGCAGCGCGCCGGTCAGGTACGAGCCGAGCCCCGGCCACGCGAACACGATCTCGGTCAGCACCGAGCCTTCGAGCAGGTTGCTGTACGTGAGCGCGATCACGGTCAAGAGCGGCACCGCGATGTTGCCGAACGCATGCCGCCAGATCACGCGGCGCTCGGACAAGCCCTTCGCGCGCGCGGTGACGATGTATTCCTGGCTCAACTGATCGAGCATGAACGAGCGCGTCATGCGGCTGAGATACGCGACCGAGTAGTAGCCGAGGATCGCGGCCGGCAGCGCGATGTGCGACACCGCGTTGCGGAACACGTCCCATTCGCCGGCGAGCACCGCGTCGATCAGCAGGCTGCCGGTGCGCGGATCGACCATCCCGTCGTACACGGGATCGAGCCGGCCGGGCCCGCCGACCCAGTGCAGCCGCGCGTAGAACAGCAGCAGCCCCATCAGCCCGAGCCAGAACACCGGCACGGAATTGCCGATCAGCCCGACGAAGCGCGCGATGTGATCGATCGGCCGGTTGTGCTTCACGGCGGCCGCGACACCGAGCGGCACGCCGATCGCGATGCCGATCAGCGTCGCGATCGTCGCCAGTTCGAGCGTGGCCGGGAACACGCGCTTGATGTCGTCGAGCACGGGGTTCGCGGTCAGCAGCGACATGCCGAGATTGCCGTGCAGCACGTCGCGCGCGTAGATCAGGAATTGCGTGACGAGCGGCTTGTCGAGCCCGAGCGCAATGCGTTCGGCCGCGTACGCCTCGGCCGACGCGCGATCGCCGAGGATCGCGAGCACGGGATCGATCGGCACCTTGCGGCCGATCACGAACGTCAGCGCGAGCAGCCCGGCGAACGTGACGGCGAGCGTGAGCGCCCAGCGCAGCACGCGCAGTGCCCAGCGCACGGCCGGGCGCCGCGCGGGCAGCGTGCGCAGTGCTTCGAGGGAGGAGGCGGGAGTCGACATGCGGCGAATCTTATTGCTTCTTCAGGTTACGGTACGACACGAGATCGTTGATCGGCCCGACTTCGAGCCCGCTCACGCCGGGCCGCGTCGCCACCTGCGCGACTTTCTCGAACATGATCACGAACGGCGAGCGCGCGAGCACTTCCTTCTGCATCCCCTGGTAGAGCTGCGCGCGTTTTGCAGCGGTCGGTTCGGCGAGCGCGGTGTCGGTTTGCTTCGTGAGCTGCGGGATGTCCCAGCTGTTGCGCCAGGCCAGCATTTTATAGCTCGACTTGTCGGAATTGTCCGGATTCCACGTAAAGCCCTGCGCGTTGCTGTGCGGATCGATGTAGTCGGCCGACCATTCGCCGATGTAGATGTCGTGCTGGCGCGCGCGGTATTTCGCGAGCGTCTGCTTGTTGTCGCCGGGGATCAGCTGCACCTTGATGCCGGCCTGCGCGAAGTTTGCCTGCACGGCCTGTGCGATCTCCGTGTACGGATAGTCGTTGCGCACGTCCATCGTCACCGTGAAGCCTCCGGGCACGCCGGCCTTCGCGAGCAGCGCCTTCGCCTTCGCGACGTCGAGCTTGTACGGGTTCGTGTTCAGCGTGCCGAGGAAGCCTTCGGGCAGGAAGGTCTGGTGCACCTTGTAGGTCGTCTTCACGACATTGCCCTGGATGCCGGCATAGTCGACGAGCCATTTCAGCGCTTCCTGCACGTCGGGCTTCGCGAGCGTCGGGTTCTTCGTGTTCAGGCCGAGATACAGCAGCGTCGCCTGCGGTGACGCCGCGACCTTCGCCTTGCCGGATTTCACGACGGAAGCGAGATCGTCGGGGCTCAGGTCGCGTGCGGCATCGACGTCGCCGTTTTCCAGCAGCAGGCGCTGGCTCGCGGCTTCGGGCACGTGGCGCAGCACGATGCGCTTCATCGCGAGCGGCAGCCGGTAGCCGTCGAAACGCTGCAGCACGATGCTGTCGCCGGCCGTCCACTTGACCAGCTTGTACGCGCCGGAGCCGGCCTCGTTGGTCTTCAGCCATGCGTTGCCGAAGTCGCTGCCCTGCTGGTGCGACAGCAGCAGCTTCTTGTCCAGCACCGACGCGGGCCATGAGCCGAGCACGTTCAGCACGAAGGTCGGCGCGTATTTGCGGTCGGTCGTGACCGACACCGTCAGGTCGTCGAGCTTCTTCACGTTCGCCGCGACGTTCTCCTTCGTGAGGCCGATGCCGGTCAGCACGGCGGCCGGGCCCTTGTCGAGCAGCACCGCGCGCTGGATCGACCACGCGACGTCGTCGGCCGTCAGCGGGTTGCCCGAATGGAACTTGAGGCCGGGGCGCAGCGTGAACGTATAGGTCAGCCCGTCGGTGCTCACCGTCCACGATTGCGCGACATCGCCGTTGAATTTCGACGGATCGCGCAGGTCGACGCGCACGAGCCGGTCGTACGTGTTCGCGACGTATTCCTCCGGCACCAGCTCGTAGATCTCGCCCGGGTCGAGCGTCGTGAATTCGTCGAGCAGCGTGGCCATCACGAACAGGTCCTTCGGCGTTTCCGCGTACGCAGCGGAAAGCGGAACGGCGGCGAGAACGGACGCGGCGGCCAGCGCCGCGACGAGCCGGGATGTCAGGGGTTTCATGTGCGCTCCATCGTGAGGTGAACGTGCAATGGGTGAACGTAAAACGGCAAAGGGACGTGCATCACATCAGGCGCCACGGGCCGCTCGCCGCGTTGTCGATCTGCGGCAACGCGTGCGAACCGGGCAGTTCGTAGTGCCACCATTCGCTGTCGATATGCGCGAAGCCGGCCGCGTGCATCACGCCGAGCAGCAGCAGGCGGTTGCGTTGCACGGCTTCGGGCAGCCCCGCGTGGAAGTGGCCGGACGCGGCGACCATCTCGTCGAAGCCCGTGCCCATGTCGAGCGGCTCGCCGTTCGCGCCGACCAGCGTCAGGTCGAGCGCGGTGCCGCGGCTGTGATTCGAGCCGCGGCCGAGATCGGCGATGAAGTTCGGATCGGGCAGGAAATCCCACAGCACCTGCTGCGCTTGCGGCGGCCGGTACGCGTCGTAGATGCGCAGCGTGAAGCCGGCCTGCGCGGCGACGTCGACCGCGCGGCGCAATGCGGCTTCGGCCGGCTCCAGCAGCAGGCAGTGCGCGCGGCGGTAGATCGGCTTGCCGGTCAGGTTGCGGTCGGTCGCGTAGACGAGATCGATGTCGACGCGATGCGTGGCTGGCGTGATTTCGACGAGGCGGTGGTCGTTCATCGGCGGTTCGGGTTCGTTCAGGCTCGCTCAGGATTCGAATTGGTCGAACGTGTGCTGCAGTTCGCGGTTGCGTGCGACGCGCCGGTCGATCGCGGGGCCGAGGCGGTCGACGACAGCCGTGATCAGCAGGTTGAACAGGCAGGTGAGCGGCGCGAGCGAATCCCAGAACTGGCCCACGTCGGTCTTCACCTGCAGCAGGTCGGCCGGCCATTCGCGCGCCCACGGGCACGAGAGATCGGTGACCAGCGCGAACGGCTGCCCGCGCTCGGCGGCCGCCTGGCAATAGCGGCGTGCGCTGCGCGAATACGCGCGCGTGTCGGTGACGATGCAGTACGGCCGATCGAATTCGGAGTTCAGCGAATCGACGTACGAGCCCGACTGGCCGTCGGAATAGAACACGCGCGGGCGCAGGTATTCGAGGTAGCTGCTGAACGCGTTGCTGATCCCGCGCGTCGACTGGATGCCGAGGATGAACACGGCGTCGGCATGCGCGATGCGGTCGGCGACCTGCGCGAACACGGGGCCTTCGGCGAGCCGGTACACGTGGCGGATCGCGTCGAGCTCGCGTTCGAGCGACGACGCGAGCGTGCCGTCGCTGCCGCTGCCTTCGGCCGGTTGCGCGCCGGCGACGCGGCGGTATTCGTCGAGCCGGTCGGTGATCATCCACGGGCGATCGCCGCCGCCGCGCAGTTCGCGCTTCAGGTCGTCGAGATTGCGGTAGCCGACGCTGCGCAGGAAGCGCCCGACCGAGATGCCGCTCGTGCCGGCCTGCTGCGCGATCTGGTCGGCCGTCTCGAGCCCGAGCCGGTCGAGGTTCGCGAGCATGTAGCTCGCGATGCGCTTGGCGGTCGGCGTCAGCTCCGCATAGCGGGATTCGACGGTACGGGCGAACGCGCAGGTCATCGGATGTTAGATCGTTGTCGTCTGAGGATCGAATGTCATCTATCTAACAAAGCCAAAATCATTCACGCCAGCGGATAAAAACTATGGTGTGAGGATGAGTGATAGGGTCGAAAGCGCGTTCGGCGGCGGGGGGTGGTATGCAAGAACGTTTTATGTCTGTCAGGAATATTTTTCGTTTATGCATGTGAGGAATAATTTGCGTTTATGCCTGTCAGGAATATACTGCGTTTATTGCCTACAGGAATACGCGCCGTGAATTTCATCGTCAATACGCCCGCGCAACTGGGCGAAATCCTGTCTTCCGCGCGTCAAACCAAGGGTCTGACGCAAGCCGAAGCGGCAGTGCGAATCGGCGTGGGCCAGTCGCGTCTGTCGCTGCTCGAAACCACGCGTACCGAAAGCCTGTCGCTCAGCCAGTTGCTCGAGCTGACAGCGCTGTACGGTCTCGAACTCAGCATCCGCACGAAGGACGGGCGCGACGCAGCCGACGTCGAGTGGTAAGCGATGGGACGCAAATCGCACACTCGCGCGCTGTCGATCTGGACGAATGGCCAGAGGGTGGGGACTTGGCGGATTCCCGCGCGCGGCGACATGGAACTGCTGTACGACGCCGGCTGGAAGCAGTCGGCCGTCGGCCGCCCGTTGTCGTTGTCGCTGCCGTTTGGTGTCGGCGATGCCCCGTTGCGCGGTGAACGCGTCAATCATTACTTCGACAACCTGCTTCCGGACAGTGACGCCATTCGGCGCCGATTGGCCGCCAGGTTCGGCACGGCGACGACCGAGCCGTTCGATCTGCTTGCCGCGCTCGGTCGTGACTGCGTCGGGGCGGTGCAATTGCTCGGCGAAGACGATGCGCCAACCGGCCTGGATCGTATCGACGGTACGCCGCTGTCGGACGAGGACGTCGTACGCGTGCTCGATCAGGCGAGCGGCGTGGCGACGGGGGCCGAAGACGACGACGATTTCCGGCTGTCGCTGGCCGGTGCGCAGGAAAAGACCGCATTGCTGTTTCACGACGGGCGCTGGATGCGCCCGCATGGCGCCACGCCGACGACGCATATTCTCAAGTTGCCGCTCGGGCTGGTCGGCAACAAGCGGGCCGATCTCACGGCCTCCGTCGAGAACGAGTGGCTGTGTCTCGCGATCCTGCGAGCATTCGGCCTGCCCGCGGCGGGTGCGGAAATCGTGCGTTTCGGCGCGCACAAGGTACTGTCGGTCGAACGGTTCGATCGTGTGTTGCATCGTGACGGCGGGTGGCTGTTGCGCTTGCCGCAGGAAGATTTCTGCCAGGCGCTCGGCGTGCCGCCTCACCTGAAGTACGAGTCGCAGGGCGGCCCCGGCGTGCCCGACCTGGCGGGCCTTCTGCGCCGTTCGGAAACGGCGCGCGAGGATATCGACACACTGTTCGCGGCCCTGATCGTGTTCTGGATGCTCGCTGCACCGGACGGGCATGCGAAGAACTTCAGCCTGCGCCTGCTGCCGGGCGGCCGTTTCCGCCTCACGCCGCTCTACGACGTGATGTCGATCTGGCCGGTTGAGGGCGATGGCGCGAACCAGTGGTCGTGGCACAAGGCGAAGCTCGCGATGGCCGTGCACGGCAAGCGCAAGCACTATGCGATGCGCGATATCACGCGACGGCACTTCACCGCGATGGCCGAATATTGCCTGCTCGGCGATATCGCGACGCCGATCGTCGAACGGCTCATTGCGATGACGCCGCACGTGATCGAGTCGGTCGGCGCTGCACTGCCTCCCGGTTTTCCGGCGAGGGTTGCGGAACGCATTCTGGGTGGACTGCGGTTCGCCGCGCAGCGGCTCGCCGACATGCCGCGGGAGTAAACCGTGGCCGGCGCGGCCCGGTTAGCCGATGTTCGACGTATCGGCATTCGCCTGTTTTCCGTTTTTCACGATCAGTTATCCGAATCGACTGCATCGTATCGCATCGGTGATCGCGCGTTGTGCGCATCAATCGTCTCTCGTCGCCATTCGTGACATCACGACCTGCCGCGGTCGTATTTCCGCATTCACCGCACCTGACCGATTCGCCGACATCCGTCGCCGCCCGGCATCCCTCCGCACCGCAATAATTACAAAATTAAAGTCGATCAGATTAAATCATTAATTCAGGTTAATAATTCATTTAAGTTTCGCGGCGATTTGGATTTAACTTGCGTCACGGGATGTTTGATTTTCGATAATCCGAAAAACGGCAAGTATTCCGTAATGGAAATTCGCTCAATCGCAAGAATGAAGAGGAAATCATGACGAATCTTTCTCGACGCAAGATGTTGGCGGGTACGGCCGGCGCCATTGCCGCGGCGGGCATCGCGGTATCGGCCAAGGCTGCCTCGTTCGGCAATCCGGACAGTCCGCCGGAAGGTGAGGTGAATGCGCGCAACCGCCAGAGCCTGACCGACCCGGGTCCGAAAAATCCGGCAATCGCCAACCAGTTTCCGTCTTTTCAGGATCCGCCGGCCACCGATATCAACGGGATGCCATTATTCTGGGCGTCGTTCAATAATGCCCATAAACGAATTCAAAATGGAGGATGGGCGCGCGAAGTCACGCAGGACGATTTTGCGATTTCGGAAACCATTTCCGGCGTCAACATGCGCCTGACGCGCGGCGGCATTCGCGAGATGCACTGGCACCAGCAGGCCGAGTGGGCGATCATGCTCGACGGCCGCTGCCGGATCACGGTGCTCGACGAGTTGGGGCGGCCGTCGGTGCAGGACGTGAAAACCGGCGATCTCTGGTATTTCCCGCCCGGCCTGCCGCATTCGCTGCAGGGCCTCGGCACCGACGGCGCCGAATTCCTGCTCGCGTTCGATAACGGCCGTGCGTCGGAATTCAATACGCTGCTGCTGACCGACTGGATCGCGCATACGCCGCCCGACGTGCTCGCGCTGAACTTCGGCGTGCCGGCCGATGCGTTCAGGAACGTTCCGCTCGACAACCTGTGGATCTTCCAGGGCGACGAGCCCGGCCCGCTCGCGCAAGCGCAGCGCGCGTCGGCTTCGTCGGCCGGTGCGCCGCCGCATCCGTTCGTCTTCTCGCTCGGCGACATGAAGCCGGTCAGGAAGACGCGCGGCGGCGAAGTTCGGATCGCGGACAGCACCAACTTCAACGTGTCGACGACGGTCGCGGCGGCGCTCGTCACCGTGCATCCGGGAGGTATGCGCGAGCTGCACTGGCATCCGAACGCGGACGAATGGCAGTACTACCTGCAGGGCGAGGCGCGGATGACCGTGTTCGACACGGGGCCGAAGGCGCAGACCGCCGACTTCCGCGCGGGCGACGTCGGCTACGTGAAGAAGAGCCTCGGACACTACGTGCAGAACACCGGCAAGACCGACCTGGTGTTCCTCGAGATCTTCAAGACCGACCGCTACGCCGAGGTGTCGCTGTCCGACTGGCTCGCGCACACGCCGCCGAAGCTCGTCGAGGCGCACCTGAACCTCGCGCCGGACGTGATCGCGCAGTTTCCGCGCAACCGTCCCGACGTCGTGCCGCTGTAACGCTACCGTCGTCCTGCCGTGGCCGGCAGGCGGCAGGCCGGCCGCGGCGCCTGCTTCCTTGCAAGCCTTCCTTATCCGAACGGAACCACACCATGATTCCCGTCACGAGCAAACCCGCTGGCGGCTTCGCGCTGCCGGCTCTGTCTCCCGAGCGCACCGACGGCGCCGCGCGCGCCGCGCTGGAAGGTCGCCGCACCGGTGTCGCCGCGCTGCTGCCGTTCGTCGGCCCGGCCGTGATCGCGTCGATCGGCTATATGGATCCCGGCAACTTCGCGACCAACATCCAGGCCGGCGCCGCGTACGGCTACCGGCTGCTGTGGGTCGTGCTGGTCGCGAACGCGATCGCGATGCTGTTCCAGGCGATGTCGGCCAAGCTCGGCATCGTGACCGGCCGGAATCTCGCGGAGCTGTGCCGCGACCGTTTCCCCGCGCCGGTCGTGTGGGGCATGTGGGCCGCGTCCGAGATCGCCGCGATGGCGACCGATCTCGCCGAATTCCTCGGCGGCGCGCTCGCATTCGGGCTGTTGTGCCACCTGTCGCTATTCGCGGGGATGATCGCGACGGCATGCGCGACCTGCGCGATCCTCGCGCTCGAAAAGCGCGGCTTCCGGCCGCTGGAAGCCGCGATCGCAGCGCTGGTCGGCGTGATCGGC
The DNA here is from genome assembly GCF_009362305.1 of Burkholderia sp. BE17. Lineage (NCBI taxonomy): Bacteria > Pseudomonadati > Pseudomonadota > Betaproteobacteria > Burkholderiales > Burkholderiaceae > Burkholderia > Burkholderia sp. BE17. Next base: position 109,276 of record NZ_WHNU01000011.1, on the reverse strand, counting down.
GGGTGTTATCTCGGCGAACTGCTGATCGCGCCGCAGGACTGGCACGCGGCCGCGTTCCACCTGGTTGTCCCGCAGATTCCGGATCATGCGGCGCTGACGATCGCGGTCGGGATCATCGGCGCGACGATCATGCCGCACACGCTGTATCTGCATTCGGGCCTGACGCAGGATCGCGCCGTGCCGCGCGACGACACGGAACGGCGGCGGCTCGTGCGTTTCTCGAACCGCGAGGTCGTCGTCGCGCTCGGGCTGGCCGGGTTCGTGAATCTCGCGATGGTGATGATGGCGTCGTCGGCGTTCCACCTGAGCGCGCCGGGCATGACCGACATCGGCGACGCGTATCACACGCTGATCCCGGTGCTCGGGCCGGCGGCCGGTGCGCTGTTTCTCGTCGCGCTGGTGACGTCGGGCGTGTCGAGTTCGGTGGTCGGCACGATGGCCGGGCAGGTCGTGATGCAGGGTTTCATCCGCCGCCGCATGTCGGTATGGGTGCGGCGCGCGGTGACGATCGCACCCGCGTTCGCGGTGGTCGCGCTCGGCTGCGACGTCACGCGCGCAATGGTGGCGAGCCAGGTCGTGCTGAGTTTCGTGCTGCCGATGCCGATGATCGCGCTGCTGATGCTGTCGGCGCGGGAGGACGTGATGGGTGCTTACGCGATGCGGATGCCGCTGCGGATCGTCGCCGGCGCGGCGACGATCGTGATCGTCGGGCTGAATGCGTATCTGGTGTGGGCGGCATTCAATTGACCGGCGGCGGTGCGCGGCGACCGCCGGGCCGCCGCCTGCTGTGCTGCATGTCCGGTGCTGCGCGCAGCCGCCAGATCGCATTGCACTGCTGGCCGCCGAGGCTCGTCCAGCGCAGCGTGATGACGGCGCCGGCCGCGACCCGATACCAGAAATGCACCATCGGTTCGGTGCCGTTGCGCTGCGCGTGCCCGTCGACCAGCACTTCGCACCGCGGCCGCGATTACTTCGCGAGCGTCCGGTATGACACGAGGTCGTTGATCGGCCCGATTTCCGGCCCGGTCGCGCCGGGGCGCGTCGCGACCTGCACGACTTTCTCGAACATGATGATGAACGGCGAGTTTGCGAGCACGGCCTTCTGCAGCGCTTCGTAGCGCTGCGCGCGTTTCGCGGGCGACGGTTCGACGAGCGCGGCCTCGGTGTCCTTCGTCAGTTGCGGAATGTCCCAGCTGTTGCGCCACGCGAGCATCTTGGTCGGCGACTGGTCCGAGTTGTCCGGGTTCCACGCGAAGCCGCGCGCGTTGCTGTTCGGGTCCATGTAGTCGGGCGACCATTCGCCGATGAAGATGTCGTGCTGGCGCGCGCGGTACTTGCCGATCGCCTGTTTCGCATCGCCGGGGATCAGTTTCACGCGGATGCCGCCCTGCGCGAAGTTCGCCTGCAGCGCCTGCGCGATCTCGAGGTACGGATAGTCGTTCGGCATGTCCATCGTCACGTCGAAGCCGTTCGGCAAGCCGGCCTTCGCGAGCAGCGCCTTCGCCTTCGCGACGTCCTGCTTGTACGGCCGCGCGTTCAGCGTGCCGAGGAAGCCTTCGGGCAGGAAGCTTTCATGCACCTTGTAGGTGGTACTGACGATGTTGCGCTGGATGCCGTCATAGTCGACGAGCCATTTCATCGCCTGCTGCACGTCGGGCTTCGCGAGGTTCGGGTTCTTCGTGTTCAGGCTCAGGTACAGCAGCGCGGACACCGGCCACGACGCGACCTTGATCTTGCCGGCCTTCGTCAGCGCGGCGAGGCTGTCGGGGCTCAGGTTACGTGCGGCGTCGGCGTCGCCGTTCTCCAGCAGCAGCCGCTGCGCGGACGCTTCGGGCACGTGGCGCAGCACGACGCGCTTCATCGGATACGGCGTGCGGTATTTGTCGAAACGCTGCAGCACGATGCTTTCGTTCGGCGTCCACTTGACGAGCTGGTACGGACCCGAGCCCGCGTCGTTGGTCCTGAGCCAGCCGCTGCCGAAATCGTTGCCCTGCTGGTGCGACAGCAGCAGCTTCTTGTCGAACACCGATGCCGGGCACGCGCTCAGCACGTTGAGCACGAAGCTCGGCGCGTACTTGCGGTCGGTCTCGAGAACGACGGTTTGCGGGTCGAGCATGCGCACCTTCTGCATCACGTTCGCCTTCGTGAGGCCGAGATCGGCGAGCACGCCGGCCGGCCCCTTGTCGAGCAGGATGGTGCGCTGCAGCGACCACGCGACGTCGTCGGCGGTCACCGGGTTGCCGGAATGGAACGTGAGGCCGGGGCGCAGCTTGAACGTGTAGGTCACGCCGTCGGCGCCGACCGTCCACGATTGCGCGATCTGCCCGTCGAAGCGCGTCGGATCCTTCAGGTCGACGCGCACCAGGCGTTCGTAGGTGTTCGCGACGTACTCGGACGGCACCAGTTCGTAGATCCCGCTCGGGTCGAGGGTCGTGAATTCGCCGAGCTGCGTGGCGACGACGAAGATGCCGGGCGGCGTGGCAGCCTGCACCGGCAACGCCGGAACAAGCGCGACGAGCGCGGTGCTGACGAACAGCCGGGACAGCAGGTGCTTCATGCGGGCTCCATCGAAAGGGAATCGTGGGTGCGATTCTCTCATCGACGGCTATCCGGATGAAAATATTCGATGCGCGCGCGGTGGCGCGCGGGAGCGGGCCGGGTGGGCGCCCGGCGCCGGCAGGTGTCGATCAGATCACGCAGCGCGCGATCGCGAAGCGCATCGCTTCCTCGGGCGGCTCGCTGCCCGAGCCGCGCACGACCTTGACGACCGAACCGTTGCCCGACGGCGTCAGCGTGACGAAGTACGCGTTCGAGCCGACGGCGATGTCGGTCACGCCGTTGTGCTGCGACTGCTCGGTGCCCGACAGGCGGCTGTCGAGACAGTTGGCGATCGCGTGGGCCGGACGTTGCGACGACACGTAGATCATCGGCGCTGCGCCGGATGCGGCCGGGTTGGACGAAGGGGCGGAACCGCAGGCGGCGAGCAGGGCGGCGGGGAGGAGCAGCAGGAATCGTTTCATGGTCGGATCGTCGAGTGTCTCGTATCGAGGCTGGGGCGCGGGGGAGGCGAAACGCGAAGCTTCGCGACGAAACCGCCCGGAATCGGGCCGTCCTTGACGGTCGAATACGGCGAGCGGCTGACGACGGAGTATACCCGCGGCATTTGACGCAGATCGCGCGTTGAAACGATTCGATACAACAACAAGCACCCGCTGCCGCATGGCGGCAGCGGGCGTTTCAGGCGATGGCGATTGGGCGCTTGTTGTGGTCGCTTACTGGCCGATCTTGTTGCTGACCGCATTTTCCTGCTGGTTCAGCACGCGCTGTTCGCTCTTGGTGATGTGGCCGTGATCCTGCGCGGCCATGTCCCGCTCTTCCTGGCGGATCTTGCGGTCGTCACGGTGCAGGCGCGCGGCCTGTGCGTGCGACATCTCGCCTTCCTTCACTTCGTGATGGATGCGGCGATTCTGGTTTGCGAGACGCTGGTTGACCTCTTCGCGGCGCGGATGCGCCTGCTGCCACGGCGTGTCGGCGAACGCGGTGCCGGTCAGTACCGACATCAGGGTGGCGGCGATCGCGAGATGGCGGGTAAGGGCTCGCATGGTGTTTTTTCCTGTCGTTGTACGCCCGAATCGTGGGCGCTTGATGAAAAAACGCGCGGCCGGCGCCGGCTGTTGACGTTCCAACCTGTATCGATTGCAAGCGTTCGTTACGTCTGCCGTTTGCAGCGTGTCAGCTGAGCCGATACGACCGGCAGGGCGTCACTTCAGCCGGTAGCGGCTCGCGGTTCAGTTCGAGCAGCGTGCGTTCGATCTGCCGCGTGATCGCATCGAGTGCGAGGTGGTTCGGCCCGTCGCCGAACGGCTCGGCGATCGCGTGCGCGATCGCGTCGAGCGCGATCAGCGTATATGCGACGAACACGGTGACGAACGGCGTCGCCGCGCCGATCGAGTCGACGAGGCCGAACGGCAGCAGCACGCAGTACGCATAGATGGTCCGGTGCAGCAGCACGTCGTACGAGAACGGGATCGGCGTCGATGCGATTCGCTCGCAGCCGCTCACCATCGAGACGAGATCGTCGAGGCGCGCGTCGAGCATCCACAGGCGCGTGTCGGCGAGGCGGCCCGCATCGGCGCGCGCGGCGAACGCTTCGCGCAGTCCGTGCACGATCGCGACCGGGCGGAACCGCGAGGCGGCGACGCGCGCGTAGGTGCCGCTGTCGAGCAGCGCGCGCAGGTCAGCGGCCGGATCGGTGCCGCGCAGTTGATGCTTGAGCGCATAGACGAACGCGACGACCGTCCGCACGAACGCGCGCCGTGCATCGTCGTCCTTATCGACCGCGCCGTAGCAGAGCGCCTGCGACACCAGCGTGCGCGTGGCGGTCAGCACGCCGCCCCACAATTGCCGCGCCTCGCGATAGCGGTCGTAGCTCGCGTTGTTGCGAAACCCCGCGAAAATGGCGAGCGTCAGGCCGATCAGCGTGAACGGCGTCGGGTTCAGCGGCACCTTCTCGCCGAGCACGCGGCCGCCGCCCCATACCGCGACGAGGCTGATCGCGAGCGTCAGCACGAGCTGCGGCAGGATGGTCGGCAGTACCGAGCCGTTCCAGACGAGCAGCATCCTCAGCCAGTGCTCGCGCGGGCGAACGATCATCGTCGGGCTCCGTCATGCGGCGATCGATGCCGGTGCGGCCGCGCGATGCAGCAGCACGGGCACCGACTTCGACGTCGGCGTATTGCACACGTCGCCGACGCTGTCGAGCGGCACGAGCGGGTTGGTTTCCGGGTAGTACGCGCCGATGCAGCCGCGCGGGATGTCGTACTCGACGAGCAGGAAGCCGTCCGCGCGCCGCTCGATGCCGTCGTGCCACACGGTTTCCATGTCGACCCATTCGCCGGCCTTCAGGCCGAGCATCGCGAGATCGTCGCGGTTGGCGAACACCACGCGGCGCTGGCCGAACACGCCGCGATAGCGGTCGTCGAGCCCATAGACGGTCGTGTTGTACTGGTCGTGCGAGCGCGTCGTCATCAGCGTCATCAGGCGTTCGCCGTGCAGCGCGCGGGCGCGCTGGATCGGCGTGTCGGTCGGCAGCGCGTGCGCGATGAAGTTCGCCTTGCCCGTCGGCGTGAGCCATTCGCGGTCGCGCGATGCGACGCGCAGGTGGAAGCCGCCCGGCCGCGCGATGCGCGTGTTGTAGTCGTAGAAGTCGTCGAGCGTCGCCTCGATCGCGTCGCGGATCTTCGCGTAATCGTCCTTGTACGCGAGCCAGTCGATCTTGCCGCCGCCGAACAGCGCGTGGCCCATGTGCGCGACGATCGCGGGCTCCGACATCAGGTTCGGCGACGCCGGCTTGTTCATCCCGTACGACACGTGGACCATGCTCATCGAATCCTCGACCGTCACGCCTTGCGCGACGTTGTCCTGCAGGTCGATCTCGGTGCGGCCGAGCGTCGGCAGGATCAGCGCGTCGCGGCCGTGGATCAGGTGGCTGCGGTTCAGCTTCGTCGTGATGTGCACCGACAGGTCGCAGCGGCGCATGCCTTCCCACGTGCGCGGCGTGTCGGGCGTCGCCATCGCGAAGTTGCCGCCGAGGCCGATCAGCACCTTCACGTGGCCTTCGCGCATCCCCTCGATCGTCTCGACGACGTCGTAGCCGTGGTGGCGCGGCGGTTCGAAATCGAACACGCGGCCGAGCCGGTCGAGGAACGCCTGTGACGGCTTTTCCTCGATGCCGACCGTGCGGTTGCCCTGCACGTTCGAGTGGCCGCGCACCGGGCACAGGCCCGCGCCGGGGCGGCCGATGTTGCCGCGCATCAGCATCAGGTTCGTCAGCATCTGCACGGTCGCGACCGAATGCTTGTGCTGCGTGATGCCCATGCCCCACGTCGCGATCACGCGCTCGCTGCGCGCATAGCGCTGCGCGAGGCCGTCGATCTGCTCGTACGGCACGCCGCTTTCCGCCGTCAGCGCGGACCAGCTTTCGTTGCGCAGGTCGTCGGCGAACGCGTCGAAGCCGGCCGTGTGCTCGCCGATGAACGCGGTGTCGAGCACGCGCGGCGCACCGGCGGCGCGCGCGGCGTCGTCGAGTTCGAGCACGCGTTTCGCCATCCCCTTGATCAGCGCGAAATCGCCGCCGATCGTCGGCTGGATGAACGTCGATGCAATCGCGGTGCCCGACATCGTCAGCATCTCGAGCGGGCTTTGCGGATCGGCGAAGCGCTCGAGGCCGCGCTCCTTCAGCGGGTTGATCGACACGATCGTCGCGCCGCGCTTCGCGCATTCGCGCAGTTCGCCCATCATCCGCGGGTGGTTGGTCGCGGGATTCTGGCCGAAGATCAGCAGCGTGTCGGCGTGCTCGAAGTCGTCGAGCGTGACGGTGCCCTTGCCAACGCCGACCGACGCGGGCAGCCCGCGGCTCGTCGCCTCGTGGCACATGTTCGAGCAATCGGGGAAGTTGTTCGTGCCGTATAGCCGCACGAACAACTGGTACAGGAACGCCGCTTCGTTGCTCGCGCGGCCGGATGTGTAGAACGCGGCCTGGTTCGGGTCGGGCAGTGCGCGCAGGTGGCGCGCGATCAACTCGAACGCGTCGTCCCATGCGATCGGCACGTAGCGGTCGGTCTGCGCGTCGTACACCATCGGGTCGGTGAGCCGGCCGTGCTGTTCGAGTTCGAAATCCGACTGTTCGAGCAGCTCGGTGACGGTATGCGCGGCGAAGAATTCGGGCGTCACGCGCTTGCTCGTCGCTTCGGCGGCCACCGCCTTCACGCCGTTCTCGCAGAACTCGAACGTCGATGCGTGCTGGCGGTCGGGCCATGCGCAGCCGGGGCAGTCGAAGCCGTCCGGCTGGTTCTGGCGCAGCAGCGTGCGGTAGTTGCCGCCGGCGACCTTTTCCTTGATCAGGTTGATCGTGACGGCTTTCAGCGCGCCCCAGCCGGCGGCCGGGTGGGTGTACGGTTCGATGCGCGCGGTGGCGGATTTCTTTTTCATGGTGCAACAGGTGTCGGGGTCGATGCGTGCAGAGTACGCGCGGCGCCCGTGCGACTGTGTGTACACCTGTTCACTTCAAAAAAGAGTACAGTTTCGGCCATTCAGGCAGTGCGGATCGCAACTGTGTTGGCGAAGGGAAGTTGAAAGGAAGTCCCGTGAAGCGTTACGAACAACTGGCCGACGATCTCCAGGCGCAGATCGAGCGCGGCGTGTACCGGCCCGGCGAACGGATTCCGTCGGTGCGGCAGGCGAGCCGGCAGCAGCAGCTCAGCGTCACGACGGTACTGCGTGCGTACCTCGTGCTGGAAAGCCGCGGCCTGATCGAAAGCCGGCCGCAGTCGGGCTATTTCGTGCGCGCGCGCGCGGCGGCGCCGGCCGAGGCCGAACTGCACATGTCGGCGCCGGCCGCCGAGCCGTCGGCGGTGGACGTGAGCCGGCTCGTGCTGTCGACGCTGCGCTCGATCGCGCGCGACGACGCGGTGCCGCTCGGCTCGCCGTATCCCGATGCATCGCAGTTCCCGGTGCAGCGCCTCGCGCGCCATGCACAGGCGATCGGGCACCGCCGTACGCGCTGGGGCGTGATCGACGATCTGCCGCCGGGCAACCAGGAGCTGATCCGCCAGATCGCGCGGCGTTATGCGGAGCGCGGAATCGCGGTCGAGCCGGGTGAGATCGTGGTGACGATCGGCGCGACCGAGGCGATCAACCTGTGCCTGCAGGCCGTCGCGAAGCCGGGCGACACGATCGCCGTCGAGTCGCCGACGTTCTACGCGATGCTGCACGCGATCGAGCGGATGGGCATGCGCGCGCTCGAAGTCGCGACGCACCCGGGCGACGGCATCGATCTCGACGCGCTCGAACGGATCCTCGCGCGCGAGCGCATCGCCGCGTGCATGGTGATGCCGAATTTCCAGAACCCGCTCGGCTTCCAGATGCCCGACGCGCGCAAGCGCGCGCTCGTCGAGCTGCTGGCGAAGCACGGCGTGCCGGCGATCGAGAACGACGTCTATCACGAGCTGCACTTCGGCGACACGACGCCGAGCGCGCTGAAATCGTTCGACCGCGAAGGGCTCGTGCTGCATTGCGCGTCGTTCACGAAAAGCCTGTCGCCGCGTTACCGGATCGGCTGGGCGATGCCGGGCCGCTACCGCGACCAGGTCGAGAAGCTGAAATTCCTGAACACGCTCGCGACGCCCGCGATCGAGCAACTGGCGATCGCCGAGTACCTGAAACACGACGGCTACGATTTCCACTTGCGGCGCATGCGCAAGCAGTACGCGCAGCAGGCGAGCCTGATGAGCGCGATGGTGCGGCGGTTCTTTCCGGAGGGCACGCGGCTGTCGCAGCCGCAGGGCGGGTATGTGCTGTGGGTCGAGCTGCCGCCGCAGGTCGATGCGATGAAGCTTTACACGCTCGCGCTCGCTCAGCGGATCACCGTTGGGCCCGGGCACATGTTTTCTGCGGGCACCGATTACCGGCATTTCATCCGGCTCAACTACAGCTATCCGTGGTCGCGGCAGATCGAGGAAGCGCTGAAGGTGCTGGGGCGGCTCGCGTCGGAGTGCGCGGCGCGGTGAGTGCCGCTGTGCCCGGAGGCAGGCGGCGGCCGATGACCGGCCGCCGTGTCGCATATCAACCCGCGCGCGGTGCCGGCAGCCCGGCTTGCGCGGCGCCGGCCATCTGCCGCATGTCGAAGCCCGACGGGTGCTGGTACACGCGCAGCCCGAACTCCGGCAGCACCGCGATCAGGTGATCGAACAGGTCGGACTGGATGGTCTCGTAGTCGACCCACGACGTCGTATCGGTGAAGCAGTACAGTTCGAGCGGAATGCCTTCGGCCGTGAGCGGCAACTGCCGCGCCATGCACGTCATGTCGCGGCGGATCCGCGGATGGCCCTTCAGGTAGTTCGCGACATACGCGCGGAACGTGCCGAGATTCGTCAGCTGGCGGCGGTTTGCCGGGCAGTCGCCGGCCGCGCCGAGCGTGCCGTTCCATTGCTCGATCGCGTCGACCTTGTCCTCGAGATAGTCCTTCAGCAGCGTCAGGCGTTCGAGCCGCTCGATCTCGTCGTTCGCGAGAAAGCGCACGCTGGTCGCGTCGACGAACAGCGCGCGCTTGATGCGGCGGCCGCCCGCCTCGGTCATCCCGCGCCAGTTCTGGTAGCTCTCGGTAATCAGCTTCCAGGTCGGCACCGTGATGATCGTGTGATCGAAGTTCGCGACCTTCACGGTGTTCAGCGTGATGTCGATGACCGTGCCGTCCGCGCCGGCCGACGGCATCGTGATCCAGTCGCCGATCCGCAGCATGTCGTTCGACGACAGTTGCACGCCCGCGACGAGGCCGAGCAGCGTGTCCTTGAAGATCAGCATCAGCACCGCGGACATCGCGCCGATGCCGGACAGCAGCAGGCCGATCTGCTTGCCGGTCGCATCGCCGATCACGACGAGCGCGGCCGTGATGAACATCACGAGCTTGAGAAGCTGCATCGCGCCTTTCAGCGACAGGCGCGGCTGGTCGCGATGGTGCGTGCGATGCGTGTGTTCGAGCGCGGACAGCGTCGCGCTGATCGTCATCGTCACGAGGAACACGAGCAGCGCGAACAGCACCTTGTCGGCGACTTGCGCGGCCGTGTCCGGAATGCCGGGCACCGCGCCGAGGCCGAGCTTGATCACGACGAACGGGACGATGCGGTTCAGCCACCTGAACGCACCGAACTCGAACAGCGCGTCGTCGACGCGTGTGGCCGACAGCCGCGCGAGCCGCGCGACCACGCGAAACAGCAGGAAATGGACGGCTGCGGTGATCGCACCGGCGGCGGCGAGCAGGACGAGGATGCCGACGAGCGGCACAAACCAGGATTCGTTCAGGGTCATAGGGGCAGACAGGGGCCTTCTCGTGCGTTGAATCGGCGCCGCGATGCGGCGCGCGCCCGGTGAAGGGCACATGAAAGGGACCGAGATTGTGCCATCGGGTTCCGGGTGCATGCGTCTGACGCGCGTCGCGCGGCTCCCGAACATCCTCACCATTGCGCAGGTATCCTCTGTAATCGGGTGACGGTGAAGGACGAATCCGCATCACCGCAAGCCGGTGTGCGCACTGGTTGTCGGATGCGTCGCGCGTATCCCCGCAGTCGACTCGAAGCCTTTGCGGCGGGCCCTTGCGGGTGACAGCGCCGGACCGGCGATCCATGCAATCATGCGGGCGCTGCATGCGTTGCCGGTGCGTCGCTCGCCGTCGCGTGCGGCCGATCCGCCGACGGTGAGCGATACGCGGCAGTTTCGCGCACTTGCCATGCGATGCCTGCCCGAGGCACGATGTGCGAACGACTTCGCGAACCGCGTCACTTCGTCATCACGCATTTCACGCATGCAAGATTCCAGCGAAAATCCTCCGTCAGGCGTGCGTCTGCTGAAAGGCATCCTGCCGATCCGCCGCGCGGGGGCCATCCGCGACGTATTCGCGGGCATTTCGCTTGCGTCGATGGACATCCCGCAGGTGCTCGGTTACGCGCGCATCGCCGGCATGCCGGCCGTCACTGGCCTTTACACGGTGTTCCTGCCGCTCATCGCGTTCGCGTGCTTCGGTGCGTCGCGCCATCTCGTGGTCGCCGCCGATTCCGCGACCGCGACGATCTTCGCGAGCCGGCTTGCGTCGATGGCGCCGGCCGGCAGCGCCGACTATGCGGCGCTGGCCGGCATGGTCGCGCTGCTGACCGCCGCGATGCTGCTGCTCGCGCGCATCTTCAAGCTCGGTTTTCTCGCCGATTTCCTGTCGCGCACGGTGCTGGTCGGCTTTCTCGCCGGCGTCGGCGTGCAGGTGTCGATCGCGATGCTCGGCGACATGCTCGGCCTGGCCGTGCCGTACCCTGCATCGCGCAGCCTCGCGCAACTCGCCTATGTCGTCACGCATCTCGTCCACGCGAACCGGCCGACCTTCGCGCTCGCGGCACTCGTGGTCGTCGCGATTCTCGCGTGCAAGCGGTTCCTGCCGCGCGTGCCGATGCCGATGATCGCGGTCGCGGGCAGCATCGCCGCGAGCCATGCGTTCGGTTTCGCCGCGCACGGCATCGCGGTGCTCGGGCCCGTCGCGGGCGGGCTGCCGCCGCTGCGCTGGCCGTCCGTCACGTGGCAGCAGTTTCTCGATCTTGTGCCGGTCGCCACGTCGTGCTTCGTGATGATCATCGCGCAGAGCGCGGCCGCCGCGCGCGTGTTCGCGCAGCAGTAAGGCGAGGACGTCGACACCAACGCCGACATCCTCGGCCTCGCGGCCGCGAATGCGGCCGCGGCGGTCGGCGGCGCGTTCGTCGTCAACGGCAGCCCGACGCAGACGGCGATGGCCGATGGCGTGGGCGTGCGCAGCCAGATCGGGCATCTTGCGTTCGCCGCCGTCGTGGTCGTCGTGCTGCTGTTCCTCGGCACGCCCCTGCAGTATCTGCCGCATGCGGTGCTGGCCGGCATCGTGTTTACGATCGCGCTCGGGCTGATCAACGTGCGCAGCCTCGCGGCGATCCGCAACGAAAGCCCCGGCGAATTCACGCTTGCGCTCGTGACGGTCGGCGTCGAGCACGGCATCCTGCTGGCTATCGCGTTGTCGCTGATGCGGCACGTGCGCCACAGCTACCAGCCGCACACGATGGTGCTCGAACCGGTCGAAGGCAACGGACGGTGGCAGCCGGTGCCGACGCGGCCCGGCGTGATGACGGCGCCGGGGCTGATCGTCTACCGGTTCGGCTCCGGCCTGTTCTTCGCGAACGACCATCTGTTCGCTGCCGAGGTGACCGAACTCGTCGATGCGGCGCCGGTGCCGCCGCGCTGGTTCGTCGTCGACGCGGGCGCGATCACCGATCTCGACTATTCGGCCGCGCGCACCGTAACCGATCTGGTCGAGACGCTGCACGCGCGCGGGATCGGCGTGCTGTTCGGGCGCGTCAACCGCTACTTGCGCGCGGACATGGATCGTCACCGGATCACCGAAATCGTCGGCGCGTCGTGCATTTTCGCGACGCTGCATCAGGCGCTGGATGCGGCGGGCACGACGCCGTCGCCGCAGGAGCCGGGCACCGTGTAGCGTGAACCTGCGCTAGGCGGCCGCGCGCAAGCGCGCGAAGCCGTTGCGCAGGTGGCGGGCCAGTTCCGTCGCGGCCGGCGTGCGCTGGCCGCGCGGCAGATGAAGGTTGATCGCGAAGTTCGGCAGCGCCGGCAGGCCGCTGCCGGCCGGCAGGATGTCGAGGTCGGCCGGCACGGTGGACGCGAGCCACACGGTCACCGCGAGATCCGCGCGCACGGTCGCGGCCGTCGCGTCGAAGCTGCCGTTCTCGAACATGGTGCGCCACGCGCGATCGCTGCCGCGCAGCGCGTCGAGCACGGTCGGGCGGAACGCGCAGGTCGGCGCGACCATCGACACCGGCAGCGGCGTGTTCCGGTGCGCGGTGCCGCCTTTCGCGCCGACCCAGACCAGCCGGTCGACCGCGATGCATTCGCCGCGCGACGGCCCGACCGGTGCCTCGATCAACGCAATGTCGAGATCGCCCTGCGTGAGCCCCCGGCGCAGTTCCGGCGATGCCGCGCACACGAGCGAGAGCGCGACCTGCGGATGCGCGTGCGCATAGCCTTTCAGGATCGGCGCGAGACAGGTGCCGACGAGATCCTGCGGTGCGCCGACACGAACGGTGCCTTCGACCGCGCCGGCCGTCAGGTCGGTCAGCAGCGCATCGTGCACGGCGAGCAGCCGGCGCGCCTGTTCGAGCAGCCGCTCGCCAGCCGCGGTGAGCAGCAGGTTGCGATGCTCGCGGACGAACAGCGGGCCGGACAGCGTTTCGAGCCGCGCGACCTGCTGGCTGACCGCGCCTTGCGTCAGGTGCAGCGCGCGGCTGGCCGCCGTCATGCTGCGATGATCGGCGACCGTGACGAAGGCGCGCAGCAGTGCGATGTCGAGATTGCGTGTCATGCGTCGGATTATGAATACTAATGACAGGCATAAAAAGCTTTCGCTGTCGTAATGGGAAGATCGCGGGTAAAACGGGGGCTTCGACGACGACAACCGGGAGCCTCCGTGCTGCTTCGCGACTACCTGCCGCTGATGCTGTTCGTGATCGTGTCCACCGTGACGCCGGGCGGCGCGACGACGCTCGCAACCGCATCGGGCGCCCATTTCGGCTATCGGCGGTCGCTGCCGCTGATGGCCGGCATCGCGGCCGGCCTGGCGTCGATGGCGGCCGCCGCCGCGGCCGGGCTCGGCAGCGTGTTGCTTGCGCTGCCCGCGTTGCAGCTCGCGATGAAGGCGGCCGGCTCGTTGTATCTCGTGTGGCTGGCCGTGCGCATCGGGCGCGGCGGCAAGCCGCGGCTCGATGCCGCCGTGCACCGGCCGCAAGGGTTCGTCAGCGGCGTCTGGATGCTCTGGCACAACCCGAAAGGCTGGGCGATGACGCTCGGCGCGGCCGCGTCGTTCGCCGCGCTCGCGTCCGGGCCGGCGCGGCTCGGCGTATTGCTCGGGCTGGCGTTCGGCTTGGCCGCGATGGCGTCGCTGTCGCTGTGGTGTTTCGCCGGGCTGTTGTTCGCGCGCGTGTTGCGCACGGAGCGGCAGTGGCGCTGCCTGAATGCGGGGCTGGGCGTGCTGCTCGTGGTGTCGATCGTGCCGATGTGGCTGCCGTAGCCGGGAAGCCGCGCGCGTCGTGCGGCGCCCCTCGCGCTCAGCGCGCACCGAAGCGCGCGGCGCCGGCCGATCGCCCGCCCGCACCGGCCGACCACAACGGCAGCCGCAGCGTCGTGACGAAGCTCGCCGCATGCAGCACGCAAAGCAGGCCGAACGCCCATGCGTACGCGGCGGCTTGCGTGCCGCCGCCCGCCGACGATTCGGCCTGTAGCCGCCACGCGAGGAACAGCGTGCATATCGTCGTGAACGTCGGGCCGCCGAGGCGCTGCACGATATTGAGCGACGTCGTCGCCATCGGCAGGTTACGGCGCTCGACCGACGCATACGCGGCGGAGATCGACGGCGCGCCGATCGCGCTCTGGCCCATGCCGCGCAGGAACAGCGCCGGCACGAGCACGTACGGATCGTAGCCGGTCAGCGCGACGAACACGAACGGCAGCGTCGCGACGAGAGCGAGCAACGCGCCGGCGGCGGCCAGCCGGCGTACGCCGAACCGGCTCGTCAACGCGCCCATCGACGGATAGGTGACGAGCATGCCGAGCCCGAGCGGCGCGAGCAGCCAGCCCATCTCGCCCGGCGAGCGCCCGCACGCCTGGATCAGGAACACGGGGATCAGCATCTGGCCCGCGTACATCGCGCCGTTCGACAGGAACTGCGTGCCGGCCGCCGCGCCGAATACGCGGGAGCGAAACAGCGCGAGATCGATCAGTGCGTGTTCGCCCTTGCGTTGCTCGAAGCGCAGGAACGCGGCGAGCAGCAGCGCCGAGCATGCGATCGCGGCGATGCCGAGCGTCGTGCTTATCCGTTCGGCGCCATACAGGAACAGCACGAGGCCCGGCGACAACAGCGCGAGACCGATCCAGTCGAGTTCGCGTCGTTGTGCTTCGTCACGGTCACCGGGCAGGAACCGCACGGCCAGCTCGAGCGCCAGCACGCCGACAGGCAGGTTCACGAGGAACAGCCAGCGCCACGACGCATGCTGCAGGATCGCGCCGGCGACCACGGGGCCGAGGATCGGCGCGAGCAGCACGGGCACCGCCGCGTAGCCGATCACGCGCGCCATCTGCCGACCGGCGACGCGCGCGATCATCATCTGCGCCATCGGTGCGAGCAGCCCGCCGCTGACGCCTTGCAGCACGCGGAACGCGATCAACGACGGCGCGGACCACGCGAGCCCGCACAGCGCCGACGTGAACGTGAACGCGGAGAAGCACCACAGGTACAGCGCCTTTGCGCCGATGCGGTCGACGAGCCAGCCGTTCAGCGGCAGCACCAGCGTCAGTGCGAGCAGGTAGCCGCTCGTCACCCACTGGATCGTCGACAGGCTCGCATGCAGGTCGGTCGCGAGGCTCGACAGCGATACGTTGACGATCGTCGCGTCGAGCTGCGACAGCAGCGAGCCGAGCGTCGCGACCGCGCTGACCTTCCAGATCGACGGATCGAGCCGGCCGGCCGCGTGGGCCGCCGCCGGCTGCGCGCGTCGGTCGCTCACGCGCCGCGCCGGTAGAGCAGTGCGACGATGTCCTGCGTCGAGCCCGTTTCGCCGAGGCGCGGGAACAGACGTTCGATACTGTTCGCGTGCGCGTCCGCGTTGAGGTCGGTCATCGCGTCGACGGCTAGCGTCACGTTGTAGCCGAGTTCGTGGGCCTGCCGCGCGGTCGATTCGACGCCGATGCTCGTCGCGACGCCGGTCAGCACGATCTGCGTGACGCCGGCCGCCTTCAGGTGCGCGTCGAGATCGGTGCCGGTAAACGCGCCCCAGGTTTTTTTCGTCACGACGTGGTCGCCCGGCTGGCGGTTCAGTTCGGGCACGAGGTCGGTCCAGTCGGCGGGCAGCGCGTCCAGGCGCACCTGCTGCTGCGTGCGGCCCGGTGCGACGCCGGCGACGTTGACGAGCACGACCGGCAGGCCGCGGCTGCGGAATGCGTCGAGCAGTTCGCGGGCATGCGCGACCACCGGCGCGACCGGGTGTGCGGTGGGGAGGGCGACGATGCCTTTCTGCAGGTCGATGACGACGAGTGCCGTGTTCGTGTCGAGACGGGTTGCGCTCATGATGGGGCTCCGTGGAATGGACGAAGGAAGGCGGGCGCGCGAATGCCGCGTGGCGCGCAGGCCGGATTCACTTGTCGCCGATCCGCCTGATCAGCGGGATCGCGGCGGCGAGCGTGCGGATTTCTTCGGGATCGAGTTTCTCGATCGCGGCACCGAGCCACTGGTGCTTCGCGATGTTGCGCTTGCGCCGCGCCGCGAGGCCGACCGCGGTCAGCCGGAACAGGATCTGGCGGCCGTCGGTCGGGTGCGGCTCGCGCTCGACGAGGCCTTCCTCTTCGAGGCTCGCGAGGATCGTCTTCATCGATTGCGGCTTCATTGCCTCGGCGCGGGCGAGATCGGCGGTCGTCATCGGCCCGTTCTGTTCGAGCCGCGCGAGCGCGCTCGTCTGGGACATCCCGAGGCCGTCGGCCGGGACTTCGGAACGGAGCCGGCGGATCAATTGACCGACCGCCAGGGTCAGGTTGGCGGCGACGGTGTCGGCAGAAAGGCCGGATGGACGCGAATCAGTCATGGGTGGGAGCATAGGTTAAGACAGTTTAACTTGCAAGTTAAACTGTCTAATTTCAAAAGGGATGTGAACCCGATCGGTTCGCTCGACGATCGGTGTATTGCGCACGTCGTGGCGTGACGATACCGGCTGATAAAGGGGAAGGCGAGACACGGGCGGCGCGACGCTCGGCCGTGCGCCCTGCGAAGGTGTGTTCCGCTAGACGCGACCGGTCGACGGAACCGGCACGACTTCGCTGTATTTCGGCGTGGCGTCCTCGTGCAGCAGGTCGCCGAGATATTGCGCGAGTTCGTCCGCGGCGAGCGCGGACGGAATCTGCAGGTCGGCCGGGCGCCGCTTGCCTTCGGCGCCGAGATCGAACACGGCCCAGCGGCCGTTGGTCCGCACGACGGCGAGCAGCCGTCCGAATGCGCTGAAGCGGTATTCGTCCTGCATGGCATCGCTCCCGTAGGGTGAACGCGCCGGCCGCCTGCGCGCGCCTACTGGATCGAGCAGGTCAGCCAGCGATGGATTTTGAGTGCGTCGCTCGATACGCCGGCGCGCGTCGGCGCGCCGAGCAGCACGACCGTTTCGCGGCGGCCCTTCACGCGCATGCGCATCACGACGCCGTGCCCCGATTCGTTGATGAAGCCCGTCTTCTGCAGCCGGATCGGCAGGCGGCGGTAGCGGACGAGCGGGTCGGAGTTCACGTACAGCAGCTCGCCGTCGCCGGGGCGCACGGTGGTCGACGTATCCGTCGAGAAATAGCGGATCAGCGGATCCTGCGCCGCCGCGCCGACGAGCTTCGCGAGATCCTCGGCCGTCGACACGTTGTGCGGCGACAGGCCGGTCGGCTCCCTGAAGTGCGTGTGGCGCATGCCGAGCCGGCGCGCTTCGCGGTTCATCGCTTTCACGAACGCGGCGCGCCCGCCCGGATAGTCGCGGCTCAGCGCGGCCGCCGCGCGGTTTTCCGACGACATCAGCGCGATATGGAACATGTCGCGACGCGACAGCTCCGAACCTACCTGCAATCGCGAACCGGTGAACTTGATCGTGTCGCGATCGTGCGCGGTGACGCGCAGCACGCCGTTCAGCGGACGATCCGCGTCGCGTGCGACGACGGCCGTCATCAGCTTCGAGATCGACGCGATCGGCCGCACGGTGCGCGCGTTGCGGGCCAGCAGCGGCGTGCCGGAGTCGACGTCGAGCACATAAGCCGCGCGTGAATGCAACGACCTGACCGCGCGCGGGCTATAGCCGCAGCTTGCCATCAGGCGCGGTTTGGCGGCCGCCGGGCGCGGGCGTACGGCGGTCGTGCGCTTCGCGCGGCGATGCTGCGGAGCCGGCGCCGCATGACGCTTGACCGCACGATGCTTCGCGTGCGGGCGGCGATGCTTGACGGCTTTGATCTTGCGGTGGGCAGGCTTCTTCTTGACGGCTTTCGCATGCGCATGGACATGCGCGGTGCGATGCGGCTGCGCGCGCTGCGCGGACGCGTTCGCGGCGAATGCGAGCAGCAGGAACGAGAGGGCGAGGATCAGGGTGGTCCGGGCGCGAGGCAGGCGCGCGATGAGGCCGGTCAAGCGAAAGTCTCCTTTTCACGCGCGATGCGGCTGCGCGGAATGCGTGGTCGGTCAGCGGGTGCGGGAAATTATACGGTCGATCGCGTGGCGATGACGATTGGATCGCGCGCAATGGCGTGTGATGCAGGCAGATTCCGGTCGTTTTCGCGCTGCCGGTTAGCGGTGCGCGGGCGCTGAAAACCATCAAGGCGTGCCGTTCCGGGCCGGCACACCGCAGGATGCGGCGCAGTTCAGCGCGGCCAGTTTCGCCGCGACACGACCGCAAAACTGATCGCGATCGAACCCGTCACGGCGCGTGGCGGTGCGTCTTCGATCGCATCGCCGAAGCGAGAACGGCGGCTGCGTCCGTCGCTGCGTTCGGCACGACGCTTCGGTGCGCGCGTATCGACGGCGGCGGTGCGTTCGTTTGCAGCCGCGCCATCGCAAGATGGGGCCGCCACGCATTCGGACACGGGATCTAGTGACATGACAGTGAATTCCGGGAAGGGCATGCCCGTATTGAACGTCATCGCATTCGATCAGTAAAATGAATATTTCGATCGTTACGATTCCCTTGAAGAATGGAACTGAAACTGCTGCGAACGTTCCTGACGGTCACCGAGCTGTGCCATTTCAGTCGTGCGGCCGATGCGCTGCACATGAGCCAGCCGGCACTGAGCAAGCAGATCGGCGCGCTCGAGGCGAGCCTCGGCGGCAAGCTGTTCGAACGCGGGCGGCACGGCGCGGAGCTGACGCCGTTCGGCGAACGCTTCCTGCCCGACGCGCAGGCGCTCGTGCGCGATGCCGACGAGATCCTTGCGCGTGCGCGGGAGGCGACCAGCGGGCAGCGCGGGCATCTGCGGCTCGGCATCTGCCTGTCCGTGCTGACGCTCGTGCCGAAGCTGGTCGCGGAATTTCGCCGCCGCAATCCGGGCATCGCCGTCACGCTGAGCGACCTGTCGTCGTCCGAGCAGACGCGCCGGTTGCGCGCGGGCAAGCTCGACGCCGGCTTCCTGCGCCTGCCGTCCGACGACGGGCTGTCGTCGTTCAAGGTGATCGACGAAGGGCTCGCGCTCGCGGTGCCGCCGCACCTCGGCTTCAAGCGCGTGCCGGCCGACCTCGACGTGCTCAACGAGATCGGCTTCATCGCGCTGCAGCGTGCGCGCGGCCCGGGGCTCGCCGCGCAGATCGATCGATGGTGCGTCGAGCGCCGCTTCGTGCCGCACGTGACGCAGCAGGCGGAAGATGTGCAGTCGGTACTGACGTCGGTCGCGGCCGGCGTCGGCGTCGCGTTCATCCCGTCGCGCGCGCAGTACCTGCTGCGCGACGCGACGGTGCTGCCGCTCGACGGCCGGGACGCGAAGTGGCGCGTGGGGCTGGCGTGGCTGTCGGGGCGCGACGATCCCGTCACGACGCATTTCGTGTCGTTCATGCGGGCCGCGATCAAGGGTGCGTGACGCGGCGTATAGTGTCCGCGATTGCATCTTCATCCTGAATGAATGCCGGCCCGGCACCGGCTCACGAATCCGAACCGATGACTTCAGAATCCGACGAATCCCCGCTCGATCCCGCACTCGTGGCGACGCTCGCGACGCTGAACGAGGCCGCGAGCGATCCGGCGGGCAAGACGTGGTCGCTGCCGAAGATCGCGAAGCGCGCGCAACTGCCGATGAGCACGCTGCGCCGCGTGCTGACGCAGCTCGATGCCGCGGGCCTGAGCGCGACGACGCTGAACGAGGACGGCACCGGCAGCGCCGTGCTGACCGACGAAGGGTGCAACGTGTGCGCGGAACTATTCGGCGCGAACGACGCCCGATGAATGAAGGACGGGCCGCTGCTGTGAGCCGCGGCCCGTCGTGTTGCGGCTCGACGCGTGCACCGCGCCGTGCCGTGTATCACCACCGTGCCGTCACACCGCCCATCACCGAATGACGATAGGTCTGGTCGTTCAGCCCGCGCCGGTAGCCGACGTCGAGATCGAGCCAGCGCGTCGGCGAATAGATCGCGCCCGCGAGCACGAACGCCGGATTCGCGCCGGCGGTGCTTTCCGGGTTGCGCGACATGCCGACGTCGACCACGAGCTGCAGCCGGTCGGTCGCCTTGTAGAGCGCCGCGCCCGACACGGCCCAGATCGACGTCAGGTCGCCCTGGCGATTCGGCTGGTACGCGAGGCCCGCGTTCGCGAGCAGCGAGAAGCGCGCGACGTCGGCCTGCGCGAGCAGCGCCGCGCCGGTGCTGACGCGGCCCGTGCCGAGCCCGCGACCGTCGTTGCCGGTCGGCGTTGTCACCTTCGGTTTCAGCGCGAGCGACAGCGGCCCGCGTTCGACGAAGCGCCATTTCATGCCGATCTCGACATCGCCGATGCCCGCGCCGTTTTCGTCGGAGCGCGTTTGCAGATGCGTATAAGGCGCGTTGACGTAGAGGTCGACATGTTCGCCGAACCCGCGCGTGAGCGTTGCGTTCCATAGCTGGTGGCGGCCGCTGTCTTCCTGTTTCGAGGTTTCCTCTGCGTTGAACTCGAACTGCCAGTTCGCATTGCCCTGCGTGCCCGTATCGTCGCTGACGAGCGGGTGGGCCGGATAGGCGTCGAGCGGTGCGAGGAGTGCGCTCGCGGCTGCGAGCGGAAGGATTCTTTTCATTGCTTCACCCGTATTGCATCGTGAGCGGCCGGCCCGCGCGCGTTGCGCGGGCCGGCACATCGTTATCCGAACCGAATCAGAACCACTGCTTGTAGCGGCGCACATAGATCGTCTTGACGATCTGCGCGAGCAGGATGTAGCCGACCATCGTCGCGGCGAGCCACAGCCAGAAGGTGCCCGGCAGGTGCATGAAGCCGAGTGCGTCCGCGAACGGCGAGAACGGCAGCCAGCAGCCGATCGCGATCGCGGTGAACGTCGACAGCAGCACCGGCAGCGCGGCCGTGCTTTGCAGGAACGGGATCTTCTGCGTGCGCAGCAGGTGCACGACGAGCGTCTGCGATACGAGGCTCTCGATGAACCAGCCCGAGTTCATCACGATCTGGCCGCCCGTGCCGCCGTTCAGGTGATACATCGCGCCCGCACCGAACACGGTCCACATCAGCACGTACGTCGTGATGTCGAACACCGACGACGTGGGCCCGACCCACAGCATG
This sequence comes from Burkholderia sp. BE17, assembly GCF_009362305.1. NCBI lineage: Bacteria > Pseudomonadati > Pseudomonadota > Betaproteobacteria > Burkholderiales > Burkholderiaceae > Burkholderia > Burkholderia sp. BE17. The sequence goes on along the minus strand of NZ_WHNU01000011.1, from coordinate 88,400 downwards.
AAGCGGCTGATGTTGCCCGCTTCCCACTTGCGCGGCTTCTTCAGGAACTCGGGGTCCATCTTGTCCCACGGCAGCAGCATCTGCGACGTGTCGTAGATCAGGTTCAACACGAGCAACTGCGTCGCGAGCATCGGCTCCCACGGCAGGAACGCGCTGGCGACGAGCACCGAGAACACGTTGCCGAAGTTCGAGCTCGCGGTCATGTTCAGGTACTTCAGGATGTTGCCGAACGTCTCGCGGCCCTTGATCACGCCTTCCTCGAGCACCATCAGGCTCTTTTCGAGCAGGATGATGTCGGCGGTTTCCTTCGCGATGTCGGCGCCGCTGTCGACCGAGATGCCGACGTCGGCATCGCGCAGCGCGGGCGCATCGTTGATGCCGTCGCCGAGGAAGCCGACCGTGTGGCCGTTCGCCTGCAGCGCCTTGACGATGCGCGCCTTCTGCAGCGGCGTGAGCTTCGCGAACACGGTCGTGCGTTCGACCACCTGCGCGAGTGTTGCGTCGTCGAGCGCTTCGATTTCCGCGCCGAGGATCGGCTTGCCGGGTTCGAGGCCGACCTGGCGGCACACCTTCATCGTGACGGTCGGGTTGTCGCCCGTCAGCACCTTCACCGCGACGCCGTTCTCGCGCAGCGCGGCGAGTGCCGGCGCGGCCGACTCCTTCGGCGGATCGAGGAAGGTCAGGAAGCCGCGCACGACGAGGTCGCGTTCGTCGGCGGTGCGGTACTGCTCGCGTTCGTCGCCGCGCGGGATCGTGCGCGTCGCGACCACGAGCACGCGGAAGCCGTCCTCGTTGTACGCGTTGGCCTGTTCGAGCAGCCGCTTGCGCGCGACGAAGTCGAGCGGGCGCACGCCGTCCTCATCCTGCACATGCGTTGAGACGGCCAGCATTTCCTCGACCGCGCCCTTGCAGACCAGCAGGTGCGTGCCGCGCGTATCCTCGACGACGACCGACAGGCGGCGGCGCACGAAGTCGAACGGCAGCTCGTCGATCTTCTTGTAGCCCTGCGGTTTCACGCGGTCGCCGATTTCGTCCGCACGCGCGACGACCGCGATGTCGATCAGGTTCTTCTGGCCGCTCTGGTGGAAGCTGTTCAGCCAGCCGAGCCGCAGGATTTCCTCGTTCTTGTAACCGGACAGGTCGAGGTGGTGTTCGAGGATGATCTTGTCCTGCGTGAGCGTGCCGGTCTTGTCGGTGCACAGCACGTCCATCGCACCGAAGTTCTGCACCGAGTTCAGACGCTTGACGACGACCTTGCGGCGCGCCATCGCGATCGCGCCGCGCGCGAGGTTCGCGCTGACGATCATCGGCAGCATCTCGGGCGTGAGACCCACGGCCACCGCGAGCGCGAACGTGAGTGCGCTCAGCCAGTCGCCCTTGGTCAGGCCGTTGATCATGAACACGATCGGCACCATCACGAACATGAACTTGATCAGCAGCCAGCTCACGCTCGAGACGCCGCGGTCGAAGCTCGTCTCGATGCGCTTGTGGCTCACGACGTTGCGTGCGAGCGAACCGAAGTACGTATCTTCGCCGGTCGCGACGACGACGGCGGTCGCGGTGCCGCTGACGACGTTGGTGCCCATGAAGCAGACGTTCTCGAGATCGAGCAGCGATGCCGACGCGTCGGTCGTCGCGCCCGCCGCGTGCGTGTTCGCGGATTTGCCGGCCACCGAGCCGAGCGTGTCGTATTTCTCGACGGGCAGCGCCTCGCCGGTCAGCACGGCCTGGCTGATGAACAGGTCGCGCGACGCGAGCAGGCGCACGTCCGCCGGGATCATGTCGCCGGCCGACAGGTGCACGATGTCGCCGGCCACGACTTCGCGCATCGGCACCTCGCGGCGCGCGGGCTCGGACGTGTCGGTCACCGCGCGCTGCACGGTGGCCGTCGTGCGGACCATCGCCTTGAGCTTCTCGGCCGCGCGCAGCGAACGGAACTCCTGCACGAAGCGCAGCAGCGCGCTGATCGTGACCATCGTCAGCAGGATCGTCGTGCCGACATAGTCGCGATCGCCGGGCGCCGCGAACCAGACGTCGGTGCCGAAGCTGATGGCGGCCAGCACCAGCAGCACGTAGACGAACGGGTTGTGGAACGAGAGCAGCAACTGGCGCGTCCAGTGCGGCGGCTTGTCGTGCGCGATTTCGTTCGGGCCGTAGTGCTGCAGGCGGTCGGCGGCCTGGTCGTAGGTGAGGCCGCGCGTGCTTGTGCGCAGCGACTTCAGCGTGTCCTCGAGCGGGCGGGCCGCTTCCTGCGCGGCGCGCATGATGTGCGGTTCGTTCTGCTGACCGGGGCCGGTCTTGATGAAGCCGCGCTGTTTCTTTTGCGATGTGTTGCGTTGTGTCATGAGTCGCTCCTGGTGCGCGAGGCGGCGGGCGGGGAGCGGCCGTGACGTTATCGACGCACGAGCGCTCCCCGCCGCGTCGCGTCAAACGCGATCGGCTGTGGATCGGTAAAGGCTGGAACGCTCGCCGGCGCGTGGAGTGCGGTCGGGGTGTCGATGCGCAGCGTCGCACCGGCGAGCGGTAATCGACTACTGTCGTCTGAGTTCATCTGCACTCCTTTCGGTTGCGAGTGATCGGCACGAGCGATCGGCGGCCGCGCACGCATGAAGGCGCGCGGCCGGATGGCACGCGAACGGAAAACGCACGCGGCTGGCGCCGCGCGCAACACGAACGCACGCGCGCGACGGCGCGTCGCGTGCATTCGACAACATCGAAAAATTCGGCGGGGAATCTGGCCGGTCAGGCCGGAAGGACGCCGCATCCTGCTTCCCGGGATGCGGCAGAAGACGAGGCTCTGCGCGTTTTCCTCAGGCAGCAGTCAAGTTGGTCGAGCACCAACTACAACTCGCATCGGTGTTCACAGAACACTCCATGTAATTAGACGGGGGCGATGGTAAAGGCTCGTCGTGCGAAGCGTCAACCCTTTTGTCAGGCGTTATTTTGAGAAACGGAATCGGGTCGATGAGCGATCGCCGGATCTCCGGATCGCCGGCCGCCCAAAAAAACAAGCCGCGTGCACGCCTTGTCGGCATGCGCGCGGCTGCGGCGAGGCAGGGTGCCGGTTACAGGTTGGCTGCCGCGACGGCGGCCCCTGCATCGAGAATGCCCGAGCCCGCCGGCATCGCGGTGCACGGCGTGCCGGCCGCCAGCTTCGCCGCGCGCGTGCCGCCTTGCAGCTTTTGCTGGAGTTGCGCGGGCGTGAGATTGCCGTTCACCGCGAGCATCAGCGCGGCGACGCCCGTCACTTGCGGCGTCGCGAGGCTGGTGCCGTTCGCGAGGCCGTAGGTGTCCGAGCCCGGCGTCGTCGTGCCGGTGTTCGACGTCGACAGGATGTTGACGCCCGGCGCGCTCAGCGTGATGTTGGCGCCGAAATTGCTGAACGATGCGCGGCGGCCGGTCGCGTCGGTCGCGCCGACGCTGATCACGCCGCGGCAGTTCGCGGGCTGGTCGAGCCCGGTCGACAGGCCGTCGTTGCCGGCAGCGACGACGACGGTCACGCCCTTCGCGTTCACGTCGTCGATCGCCTGCTGGAACGTCGTGCTGCACGCGCCGACGCCGCCAAGGCTCAGGTTGATGACCTTCGCGGGTGTCGGGTTCGTCGGTACGCCGGTGACGGGAATGCCGGCGGCCCAGCGCATCGCGTCGGCGATGTCGCTCGTCACGCCGCCGCACTTGCCGAGCACGCGCACCGGCAGGATCCGGCCGAGCCACGACACGCCGGCGATGCCGGCGCTGTTGTTGGCGGTCGCGCCGATCACGCCCATCACGCGCGTGCCGTGCCAGCTGCTGGCGCTCGGTTCGCTCGCGCAGTGATAGTACGGGCCGCTCGTGTTGTCGAGTTCCTGCTGCGTGACCCAGTCGCCCGGATCGGATGCGTCGGGGCCGCGCGACAGGCCGTTGTTGCTGGTGTTGACGTTGGTGATGAAGCTGTAGCCGGGCAACAGGTTGCCGACGAGGTCGGCGTGCGGCCGAGAGCCGGTGTCGAGCACCGCCGTGACGACGGTCGGCGATCCCTTGGTCGTGTTCCATGCGGGCGGCAGGTCGATGCCGGCGGTGGCGTCGGACAGGTACCACTGCTGGCTGTAGAGCGGGTCGCTCGGCGTGTCGCGGATCTGCATCGAGTGATCCGGTTCCGCGTAGTCGACGTCGGTGTCGGCCGCGAACGCCTGCGCGAGTGCGGTCGCGTCGGCGGCCGCGATGCGCTGGCCGAGCGACAGCACGGCCGCGCCGTTCGAGATCGTCCGCTCGACCTGCACGTTCAGCGGCGTTTGCGCGACCGTGCTCGCATAGGCGCGTGCGCTGCCGGTCACCGGCGCGGTCCAGCGCGTCATCGAGCGCTGGATCACCGCGTCGAGCCGCGTCCCGTTGTCGATGGCGGCCATCGCACGCGCGGCCGTCGGCGTCTTCAGCTTGACGATCAGGTGATCGACCGGCGGTTCGTCGGGCGTGGTCTGCGCGGCCATCTGCACGGCGGCCTGCTGGGTCGCGCAGGCGTTGCTGCCGGACGTGGCGGGCGGGGTCGTGGGAGCGGGAGCCGGTGTGGGAGCCGGTGCTGCGTTGGACGAAGACGGGTTGCTGCCGTCGCCGCCTCCGCCGCCGCAGCCGGCGAGGGGCAGGAGGGCGGCGGCAGACAGCATGCCGGCGAGCATGCGCGCATGGGCGGAACGGGCCAGCGCGAAATTGAAACGTTTGGCTCTCATGTTGAAGCTCGATCCTCGTAGATAACCGTCGTGCCGGCGGTGGCGCCGGTCCGGTAAAACCAGACCTTGTCGTTTTTGTCAGGCGGTCGCGGCAGGGTTGCTGCGACGCGCCATGCACTGGGTAACGGCCAGCACGGCGGCTTCTTGAGGACGTTGCGCGAGAAAAACAACGGCTGGCGCAAACGATTACGTTGCTGCGTTGCGGCATGAATGCAGGTCTGGAACGCGTGGCACGGAAGATGCGGTCGAGCCCGCAAGCGGCCGGTCGGGCGAAACGCGTGTCGCGGGCCGGTTTGCGCGGCACGGAAAACGGGTTGCGCAGCCCGGCCGCGGTGGAAGGTTGATTACGCTTTCCCTGATGCGACGCGAATTTTGTCGGGCGTACGATCGCGATTCGATCAACGTTTCGTCAGGAGAAAAGCATGGATCGCCGCTTCCGTTTGCTGGCTGTCGCGCTGTCCTGTGCACTGGCGGGCGCCGCGCACGCGCAGGCCCTCACCGGTACGCTGAAGAAGATCAAGGACACGGGCATCGTGTCGCTGGGCATTCGCGAATCGTCGGTGCCGTTCTCGTATTCGGACAACCAGCAGAAGAACATCGGCTACTCGCGGGACATCGCGGCGCGCATCATCGACCAGTTGAAGACGGACCTGAACCTGCCGAACCTCACGGTGAAGGAGATTCCGATCACGTCGCAGAACCGGATTCCGCTGCTGCAGAACGGGACCATCGATTTCGAATGCGGATCGACGACGAACACGCTCGAGCGGCAGAAGCAGGCTGCATTCTCGAACAGCATCTTTCTCTATGGCATCCGTTTCAGCACGCGCAAGGATTCGGGTGTGAAGGATTTTGCGGACCTGGCCGGCAAGACGGTCGCGACGACGGCCGGCACGTCGGACGAGCGCCTGCTGCGCAAGCTCAATGAAGAGAAAGGGATGAACATGACGATCATCAGCGCGAAGGATCACGCCGAAGCGTTCATGAACGTCACGACCGGGCGCGCGGTGGCGTTCGTGATGGACGAGCCGCTGCTGTACGGCGAGATCGCGAAGGACCGCAACCCGGGCGCGTACGCGGTGACGGGCACGCCGCTCGTCCACGAAAACTACGCGTGCATGATGCGCAGGGACGATCCGCCGTTCAAGCATGTCGTCGACGGTGTGATCGCGAAGATGCAGACGTCGGGCGCGGCCGAGAAGCTCTACAACCAGTGGTTCACGCAGCCGATTCCGCCGAAGGGCGTGAGCCTCAACTATCCGCTGTCGGCGGAGATGAAGCAGTTGTTCAGGAATCCGACCGACCAGGCGCAGTATTGATCCGAATGCGGTGCCGCAATGAAAACCCGCCGGCGGAGTTGACGGCAGGGGCGAGCGGGGCGCGACATACGTGCGGCGTTGATTGACGCCCCGCGTGCGGCGGTGCGTCGCCGCGGTAGCGGAACATGCCCGCGGCCGGGGCCGCCCCAATGACGGGAGGCGGGCCCGGCTAGCGCATTTCCCCGCGTGCTTCAATCGGCTTTCAACCTCGTCCGCGCCAGGGGAATCCGGTCACCCGACGCAACAACGGGCACAATACGCAATTCGCTACGATCGTACGTATGGTCGCAATTCGAACATGCGCGGCCGCGTCGTCGCTGCCCGAATCCTTCCCAGTCTTCATGAACGCCACGCTCACTCCCGCGCGCGAGTCGAATTCGCCGCGTTTCCTGCTGTTCCTGATCTGCCTGTTCGCGTCCGCGGGCCAGCTTGCGATCGACATCTACGTGCCCGCGCTGCCCGACATGGCGCGTTCGTTCGCGACGACGCCGCAGGCGATCCAGTCGAGCGTGTCCGGCTACATGGCGGCCTACGCGCTCGGCCAGCTCATCTTCGGCCCGATCGCCGACGCGTACGGGCGCAAGCGCGTGCTCGCGTTCGGGCTCGTGATCTACACGATCGGCTGCCTGCTGTCGCTCGGCGCGCAGAACCTGGAGACGTTCGTGCTGGCCCGCTGCCTGCAGGGTTTCGGGATCGCGACCACCAACCTGCTCGCGAAGGCGATCATCACCGATTCGTTCTCCGGCCAGGCGCTGATGCATGCGTTCACCTACATGTCGATCGCGTGGGGGCTCGCGCCGATCGTCGCGCCGGTGATCGGTGCGCACCTTCAGGAATGGTTCGGCTGGCGCGCCTGCCTCGTGTTCCTGCTCGTCTACTCGCTGGTGATGTGGGCGCTGCTGTGGCGCTATCGGGAAACCTTGCCGAAACCGGTGCATCTCGAGCCGCGCACGCTGATCGCGAACGCGGGCAAGGTGCTGGCGAGCCCGGTGTTCCAGAGCTGCTTCCTCGCGCAGGGGCTGTGCTACAGCATCCTGCTGGTATTCAACATCGTCGGGCCGTTCATGGTGCAGACCACGCTGCACAAGCCGCCGACCTTCTTCGGCTATCTCGCGCTCGGCATCGGCCTGATGTATTTCCTCGGCGGGCTGTCGAACCGGATTCACGGGCGCGGGCTGCCGAGCGCCGAGCAACGGCTGCGCATCGGCGCGCGTGTGATGGCGGGTGCGTCGGTCGCGATGCTGGTGCTGGCGCTGACCGTCGGCCTGCGGGTGTGGACGCTCGCGACGCCGGTGCTCGTGATGGGTTTCTGCGCGGGCGCGATGTATCCGACGCTGATGGCCAAGGGCAATTCGCTGTTTCCGCATATCGCGGGGCTGACGAGCGCGATCCTCGGGTGCGCGCTGCTGCTCGTGTCGTCCGCGATGATGGGGCTGGCCGGGTTCGTGTCGATCCACGTGCTGACGCCGCTCGCGCTGTTCTTCGTCGCGCTGTCGTTCATCGTCGTATGGATGGTGACGAAGCTGCTGCGGTATCTGACGCAGCAGCAGGCCGCGACTGTCGTGTGCGGGAGCGGGGAAGCGGCGTAGGCGTTTCGTTGATGGATCGCGAGCGGCTGCGAAGCGGGCGCCTGACGTTCGATTCCTTCCGCGCCGCAGGCTGCTTACAACGGACGCGCGGCACCCGCCTGCGTCAAAAGCGAAACGGCAACCGGATCCGGCAATCCATTCGAATCGATCGCTCCTGCTTTCGCCAGCGTACCGAGATCGCTGTCGACGCCCGGTTGCCCGACCACGAACGACGTGGTCAGGAACGCCGGCGTCGTGAGCGTGACCGCATAGCGCTGCTGCAGGTTCGTCACGACGGCCGATTGCGCGGCCTGCACGGCGTTCGGGCTGCCCATCACCTGCTGGAAGTGCAGATTGCCCTGGAAATTGCCGATCAGCCCGGCCGTATTCGTGCCGAGTTGCGCCGCGAGATAGACCAGCATCAGTTCGGTCTCGGGCGTCGTGTTGAAGGTGCCGCCCGCGTATGCGAGCGAATGCAGGCTCGTGCCGCCCGACGTCACGGTGATGACGCACGGCAGCGTGGCGTTGACCGTCACCTGATAGTTGCCGCCGCCGTCCGTCAGCGTCGTCGCCGAGCCCGCCGCGCAACTGACCGCCACCGGCGCGCTCGCGAGCGCGCCGCCGGTGGCGGCCGTGCCCGACAGCGAGACGGTTTGCGTGTTGTCGTTGAAGCAGACATCCACGCCGAAGCAGGCGTCGCCGTTGCAGGCCTGGAGCGTCGCGAGCGTTGCGACGCAGAGCGCGCCGAGCGCGGGGCGGGTGAAGCGCGTATGGCGAATGTTCATGGTCGCGGGTGTCCGGGAGAAGGGAGCAACCGGTGCGCCCGGAGAAGCAGCGCTGCTCATATTCTAGGTTCCCGATCCGCGGGCTGCTTGGCCGTTTGCCCGTCCAGCCGGAAACCTTTCAGTTTCCTTCGTAATGGGCCATATCGGGCGACGACAGAAAACGACGAGAGAACGCGCCGTTCCCGACGGGGCGGGCGTGCCTTTCAGCGGCGCGAGTCTTGCCGCAACACGGCCGGCCAGTAAGCAGCCGGCTCACGCGCTCAAGGCTTGCGCGCGGCCGTTTTAGCAAACGCGCCGCGCACCTCGAAGCTGATCGCATCCGCGACGTTGCCGCGCGCGTCGACGAGTTCGAGCCGGTGCCGGCCCGGCCACGGCATCCATGCGACGCGGTCGGCATGCCCGATCACCTTGTCGTCGAGCCGCCACGCGAACCGCGCGGCGCGTCCGGCCGAGCGCTCGAACCAGATTCGCTGGTTCTTCGGCGGAATGTCCGGGTCGATCGCGAAGATCGTGCCGTCGGTCGGCGCGCCTATCGTCAGCGGCGCGCGCGCACCGTCCTTGCCCGGCGTGACGGGCGCGGCGAGCCGGATCGTGTCGACCGCCGTTCCCGCGATGAACCACTCGCTGCGCGCCGGTTCGATGTCGCGCTCGAACGTGATGCGGCGCGTCTCGACGCCGGCCGGCGCACGCGGCGCGCGGCTCGGCAGGTCGCGGTGCAGGTAGCCGACAACGGCCGACCACACGGGCGACGCGCCCGTGACACCCGACACGTCCCACATCGGCGAGCCATCCGCATTGCCGACCCACACGCCGACCGTATAGCGCGACGTGAAGCCGACGGTCCAGTTGTCGCGCATGTCCTTGCTCGTGCCGGTCTTGACCGCCGAGAAAAAGCGCGTCGCAAGCGGGTTGTCGAAGCCGAACGTGCGTACGCGCGCATTGTTGTCGGAGAGGATGTCGGTAACGACGAAGCTGGCCGCTTCGCTGAACACGCGCGTGCCGCCGTCCGCATGCGCGGGCGCCGACGCGCCTGGCGCAGGCGCAGGCGCAGGCAGGTCGACGACCTTGCGCGCGACGCCGCCGTTCGCGAGCGCGCGATACGCGTTGGTCAGCGACAGCAGCGTGACGTCGGCACTCCCGAGCGCGAGGCTGAAGCCGTAGTAGTCGCCTTCCTGCGCGAGCGGCAGGCCGAGCGCGGTCAGCGTGCGCGCGAAGCGGTGCGGCGTGACGAGCACGAGCGTGCGCACGGCCGGCACGTTCAGCGAGCCGCCGAGCGCGCTGCGCACGCTCACCCAGCCCTTGAAATCCTTGTCGTAGTTCTGCGGAATGTACAGGCCGCCGCCGGCGGCGAGGTTGATCGGCGCATCGTCGAGCAGTGAAGCGGCGGTCAGCCGCTTTTCGTCGATTGCCTGCGCGTAGAGGAACGGCTTGAGCGTCGAGCCGGCCTGGCGCGGCGCGAGCACGGCATCGACGTCGCGCGCGCTCGACAACGCGCCCGACGAACCGACCCACGCGCGAATTTCACCGGTTGCGTTGTCGATCACGACGACGGCGCCGTCCTGCACGTTGCGCCGGTGCGCGGGCGCGTTGAGTTCGGTCAGCGCGCGCATCAGCGTGTCGCGTGCAAAGCGCTGCAACGAGGCATCGAGCGTCGTGCGGACCTGCGCGCCGGCCGCCGGCCTGACCTCGGCGGCGATGCGCCGCGCGAAGTGCGGGGCGAGGGCGGCACCGTCGTCGCGTATGGCATTGGCCGGGCGAGCGGTGACGAACTGCACGTAGCCGTCGAGCGACGCGCACGCCTGCTCGGCATGCATGTCGCGCAGGATCCGGCATGCGCGCTCGGCGACCTTCGCGGGCGTCGCGTTGGGTGCGCGCACGAGTGCGGCCGCGATCGCGGCCTCGCGCGCGTCGAGGCCCGACGGCGCCTTGCCGAACAGCACCTGCGACAGTGCGCCGAGCCCGACCGTCTCGCCGCGGAACGGCACGAGATTCAGGTACGCCTCGAGGATCTGGTCCTTGCGCCAGCCGCGTTCGAGCAGCAGCGCGTTCATCGCCTGCGTGGCCTTCTGCGGCAGCGAGCGCTGGCCCGAGCGGCGCGGCGAATCGCTGAGCAGCCCGGCGAGCTGCATCGTCACGGTCGACGCGCCGCGCGTGCGCTCGTTCCACAGGTTGCCCCATGCGGCGCCGGCGATCCCGCGCCAGTCGACGCCGCTGTGTTCGTAGAAGCGCTTGTCCTCGGAGACGACGATCGCCTCGCGGAACGCGGGCGATACGTCCGCGAGCGACACCCAGTCGCCGCGCCGTTCGGCGAGGTCGACGCGCGTGCGCTGCAGCGGCGCGCCGTCGCGCGCGAGCAGCACCCAGTCGGAACTGCGCCAGTTGCGGCGCACGTCGTCGTAGCCCGGCAGCGCATGCGCGACGAGCGGTGCGGCCAGCACGACGGCGACGAATACGCGGCCGGCGAAACGCGCCGGCCGCGGCAAGACCCGATCGATCATCACGCGCTCACTGCTTGCCCGCGTCGGCCGGCTTGACGGTCATCGGCGGGTTCGGCCACAGGCCGTATACGGACGGCGCGTACAGCGCCTCGACGCGCGTCGGCGGCAATCCGAACGTGCCGACGTTGTTCAGCCGCACCGTGTACTCGACCGAGAATTTGCCCTTCGGCAGATAGTCGTAGTACGCGCGGTAGCCGTCGAAATCGCGTTCGATGAACGACGGCCACGCGCCGTCGGGCGTTTTCTCGCCCTGCGTCGCCGCTTCGGAATCGCGGCCGAGGCCCGAACCGAGGATCGTCGCGCCGGACGGGATCGGATCGTTGACGACGACCCACGTCATGTCGCTCTGCGCATCGATGTCGAGATGCACGCGCACGACGTCGCCGCGCGTCAGCACGCCCTTGACGGCGGGCGACACCGGCGTAACGGTCTTCGTGATCCGGTAGCCGGCCGCGAACGGCGAGCGCAGCGGCACGGCCGCGAGGCTCTCGACCGTCGCCCACGGGCGGCCCGTGCCTTCCTGCGTGACGGACAGCGTGGCCGGCGCCTGCGACGCGCGTGGCCACGGCATCAGCACGCTGCGCGCGGCGGCGGCGCGGGTCGCGGCGGTGGCCGACGCAGGCGTGTCGACGGGAGCCGGCGCCTGCGACCACGAGATCGCGCGCTCGTTGCCGCCGAGCGCGACCTTCGTCGCGCCGGCGACGGGCGTGCTCTCGTAGGTGCGCGAGAAGCGCTCGACCGCGAGCAGGCCGAGCGCGTTCGACGTCGTCGTCTGCCACGCGCCCTGGCGTTGCAGCGCGAGCAGGCCGGCCGTGACACGCGGCATCTCGTCCTTCCACGCCGGATCGCCCGCGAATTCCATCGCGAGACGCGCGGCGTTGGTCTCGTTGCTCGTCATCAGCCACCACAGGTCGTCGTCGCGCGCGGTCGAGAACACGAGCTGCGTGCCCTGGTACGTGAGGCGCGCGCGCAGGATCTGTTCGACCTGCGCGCGTTTCTCGTCGCGCTGGGGGATGTCCTTCACGCGCACCAGGATCGCGTGATAGTCGATCACCGCCGACGTCGGCCACTGGTTCGGCGCGATCTCGATCGAGCCGAGCATGCGACCTTGTGCGGCGCCGTAGCGCGACAGCGCCTCGATCGCGGCGAGCTTGCGCAGGTCGCGATCCTGGCGCGGCGCCCACGCGTTGCGCTCGAGGCGGCCGTCGACGAAGCGCGCGAGCCCGGCTTCGAGCTGCGTGCGCAGGTCTTCCGGCAGCGCGAAGCGCGGGTCGGCTCGGCTCGCCTCGTCGGACAGCACGAGCAGGTACGACGACAGCGTCGGGCTGCCGTGGTGCGAATCGTCGGACGACGGCGGGAAGTAGCTCGCGAGCCCGTCGCTGTCGAGATAGACAGGCATGCGTGCGACCAGCGCCTGCCATTGCGCGGGGTCGCGCAGGCCGATCGCGCGCGACGCCTGCTGTTCGAGGCAGCGGTACGGATAGCGCTCGAACCAGCGGCGCACGCCGGGCAGGCCGTCGGCCAGCTTCGACTGCAGCGACACGGCGATGCCGCCGCGCGGCGCGCCCTGTGCGTTGCTCACGGCGCCGGCCGGTGCCGACACGGGCACCGTCAGCGTGCCGTCGACCTGCGCGAGCGTCGCTTGCTGCACGGTTACCGGCAGTGCGGGCACGACCTTTTGCGCGACCGCCAGCGCGTCGGACGCGCGCTTGCCGCCTTGCTCGGCCGCTTCGATGCGCCAGTTCAGCGCGCCGGCCGCGTCGAGCGCCTGCTCGGGCACGGTGATCGTCCACGCGACCTCGGTCGCCGTATTGGCCGCGAGCGACACGGTTTGCGGCGCGACGTCGAGGCCCGTCACGCGCGGCGTCACGACGACCTGCATCGCGCGGTCGGTCGTGTTGCGCAGCGTGACCTGCGCGCGGAACGCGTCGCCTTCGCGCACGAGCGGCGCCAGGCCGGAGATCAGCTGCAGATCCTGCGTGCTGCGGATCGACGTGCTGCCGGTGCCGAAACGGTCGGGGCCGACCGCCGCGATCGCGACGATCCGGAAGCGCGTGAGCGCGTCGTTCAGCGGCACGTCGACGGTCGCGCTGCCGTTCGCGTCGAGCGTCACGCGCGGATTCCACAGCAGCAGCGTGTCGAACAGCTCGCGCGTCGGTGCGCCGCCGCCGCCGCCGCCGGCCGGCACGGCCTTGCGGCCGAAGTGGCGGCGGCCGACGATTTCCATCTGCGCGGTGGCCGTCTCGACGCCGTAGGCGCGTCGCCGCAGCATCGCGTCGAGCAGGTCCCAGCTGTTGTTCGGCATCAGTTCGAGCAGCGCCTCGTCGACGGCCGCGACCGCGATCTGCGTGCCGGCCGGCGCGGGCTGGCCGTTCGGCAGCGTGACCTTCACGTGCGCCTGCGCCTTGCTTCGCACCGTGTAGCGCGTCGCGTCGGTCGTGACGGTCACGCCGAGACGGTGGACGCCCGTGCCGACCTTGATCTCGCCGAGGCCGTAGCGGAACGCGGGCTTCGACAGGTCGACGAACGCGGTCGGCGCTTCATAGTGGCGGCCTTCGCGCCAGAACGCGCGCGCCCATTCGACCGGCGCTTTCCAGCCCCACGTGAAGAACGAGTACCACGGCACTTCGCGAATCCGGCCGCGCAGCGCGAGCACCGACACGTAGACGTTCGGCCCCCACGATTCGCCGACCTTCAGGTCGACGGTCGGGTTCTTGCCGTTCAGCTCGACGATGTGCGTTTCCATCACGCCGCCGCGCTCGACCGCGACGAGCGCGGTCGCGTAGCGGAACGGCATGCGAACCTGGAAGCGGGCCGTTTCGCCCGGTTCGTACGAGGTTTTCTCCGGGATCACGTCGATCCGGTCGGTGTTGTCGCCGCCGAACCAGAGTTCGTCCTCGCGCGTGACCCAGACCGACGTCGATGCGTTCGACGTGCGGCCGTCGCCGTCCTTCGCGACCGCGATCAACTGCACGTTGCCGGCCTGTTCGAGCGTCGCGTCGCAGGCCATGCGGCCCTTGTCGTCGGTCTTGCCCGAACACAGCACGCCGAGGTCGCGCGTGTCGCTCTTGTTGTCGTACGCATAGAAGCCGCCGACCATCCGCTTGCGCGACGACGTCGTGATGTGCGCGACGCCCTTGATCTCGATCGGCACCGATGCGCGCGGCTTGCCCTGCAGGTCGACTGCGAGCGCCTGCACCGGCACGCGCTGGCCGACCGACACCCAGCGGCCGGCCTTGATGCCGGCCACCACCGCGGCCGGCCACAGGATCGTGTCGCCGCGAATCGTCTGCACTTCGCCGTTCGGGTCGGCGAACGTCGCTTCGAGCGCGATGCGCTTCGGCGCGTCGACGTCGGGCAGGCTCTTGAGCGTGACCGAGCCCGCGCCGTTGCGGTCGAGCGTCAGCGGCAGCTTGTCGGCGATCAGCTTCGTCGCATCGGGATCGTTGTTCGACGACGACGCGTTGTCGCCGTCCTGCGAATCGTCGTCGGCGTTGCCGTCGCTCTTGTCGGGGCGATACGGCGTGAAGCTGAAGTCCTCGAAGCGATCCGCGAACGGCGGCGACGCCCACTTCATCAGCGCCGACACCTGCACCGGCAGGTTCGATGCGCCGCCGCCCGATACGTAGTCGATCTGCACCGCGAGCGGCGCTTCCTTCACCGCGACGAGCGGGCTCTTCTGCGCATCGCGCGCGCCGATCGATCCTTTCAGCACCGGCAGGCGGAATGCCTCGACGCGGAAGCTGCCGCTGTAATAGGTGGCGGTCGGCGCGTCTTCCGGGCCGGCTGCGAGCTCGACGCCGTATTCGCCGAGCTTCGCGGCCGGCGGCAGCGTGAACTGCGTGTCCGCGCTGTGATCGGCGGCCCACGTGAGCGGCAGCTTGTACGTCTGACCCGTGCCGAGATGGCGGATCGTCACGCGCGTCGGGTATTGCGACGGGAACGCGAGGCTCTGCAGCGTCTCGGTACGGATGAAATGCTTCATCGACACGGTTTCGCCCGCGCGCAGCAGCGTGCGGTCGAACACCGTATGCGCGCGCACGGTCGGCGCGCTGTCGGTGTCGGTCGGCACGTTGAAGCGCCAGGATTCGATCCCGCGGTTCCAGCCCGAGCTGACGAACGCCATGTCGGGGCCCGTCTTCGGATCGTCGACGCGCGCCGACACGAAGTAGTCGTCGAAACGCTCGGACGAGCGGCATTCGTGCTTCGGCTCGAACTGCCCGTCGATCTTCAGCAGGCCCTGCGCATCGGTCTTGCCGGCGGCGATTTCATCGCCGTTGCAGTCCGACACGCGGATCTGCGCGTTCGGCACGGGCTTGCCCTTGTCGAGCGTCGTGACCCACACGAGGTTGTTCTCGCGGCCCTGTTTCAGGTGCACGCCGAGGTTCGTGACGAGCACGGTGGTGCGCACGTACATGCTCGACGGCTTCGCGAGCAGCGAGCGGCCGAGCGCGGGCGACGCGAGTTCGAGCACGTAGAAGCCGGGCTTGTCGATCGGCACACCGACGATCTCGAACGGGCGCAGCGTCTTCGGGTCGGCCTGCGGCAGCGTCAGCGCCTGCGCGCCGGGCTCGCCCTTGAGCAGCGACAGCGAGCGCACGTCGATGCGGCGGTCCTTCGGCGCGGGCTGCTTTTCGCCGGCCTGGAGCGGCACGTAGACGGGGTGCTGGCCCTTGCGTTGGAGCAGGCCCGGAATCTGGCTGTCGATCGAGCCTGCCGTCATCGACCAGTTGTCGAAGCGGTCGACGGTGCGCATCCACTGGCGGATCGCGGTGTCGTTCTCGACCTTCAGGTTCGCGAATTGCGCGCCGCCCGCGTTGAGGCCGGCGATATGCAGGTCGGCCTCGACGTTGCGCAGCGTGACGGGCACGAGCGCGGGCGTATCGGGTTCGGCGAAGCGCTCGACGATCCCGAAGGTGCCCGACGAGAATTTCGCGAGCGGCGGCATCGGCGCGGTGCGCGTCGCCAGCGGGAACAGGTCGGCGTTGGACAGCGAGCGGTCGGTCACGTCGCGCAGGCCCGACGGCAGTTCGACCGTCAGTGCGGCCTGCGCGGGCAAGGGCGGGTTGAACGTGACGGTCGTCACTTCCTCGCTGCGGTCGTCGGCCGCGAAGGTCGGCGACAGCGAACCGTCGGAGCCGCGCAGCTTGATCGCCTCGGCGTTCTTGCGCGAGATCGGCGCGTTGAACGACAGCGTGAGCGGGCGCAGCGGCGTGCAGGGCGCCTTCGCGTTTTCGCGTTCGCACGAGAAGCTCGCGGCAAACGGCGCGCGCACGGTGAAATCGAAGCGTCGTTCGGTTTCGTTCGCGATGCCGCTCGGGCTCGCGACGCCCTTGCCGTATACGAGCTGCATCTTCGCGCTTGCCGGCAGCGCCTGCGCGCACGACAGCGTCAGCACGCGCGCGGCGTCCTTCTTCAGCCCGAAATGGTCGAGCAGCGCGTTGCGCGTATCGTCGTCGGCGGCCGTGACGGGAATGCGGTTGCCGATGCCGGCCGCTTCGCACCAGATGTTCGCGAGCGCCGAGCGCGGTTCGGCCGGGCCGTTCAGCTTCATCACGAAGACCTGCCGTTCCTCGATCTCGCGCGAGCCGGGGCGCACGTTCACCGGGAACGGGCCGCCCGTCTGGAACGTGAAGCGGCGCGGGCCGCTGGCCGCATTGCCGGCGACCGAACGCAGCGTATCGTTGAGCGCGACCGAGCAGCGCACGCCGGGCGGCAGGTCGTTTTCGAAGTCGTAAACCCAGGTCTTGTCGTCGAGCCAGTGGCCCTGGCCGCGCGCGGCGGTCGAATCGTTGCAGGTCACGCGCGCGGGATTCGGCGCGGATGCCGAGCCGAACGCGACCATCGGTTCGTCGAACTTGACGACGGTCTGCCGGACTTCGGTGACGGTGCCTTGCGGCGACACGCTCACCGTGCGCGCCGCGAGCGCATGCAGCGACAGGGCCGCGGCACCGCCGAGCGCCGCGACGGCGCCGATGCGCCAGAGCAGCCGTGTGGTGTGGTTGGTTCGAATCGTGTTGTTCTGTTTGTCGTGCTGCTTCATCGCTCGATTGCCCTCGGAGGGAAGCTTTCTGTTTGATTGCACGCGATTCTAACCGACCGCCATGCACACGCATCGTCGCGCGCAGCCGCAGTGTGTCGCCGGCATGCGACACCGGCGCGTCCGTCGCAGATTTGTCGCGTCGACGACACAAAAATGCAGCGAAATATCGATTGTCTCGGATTGCGGAACATTTAATGGACTATAAAAAGATTGTTCGATCCGATTTGTGCGCGTACATTTCAGGTCCGCGCCGAAGTTTGAGAAATATCAAGCGTGGTTTTCCCGAATCCGGCGTTCGAGAGAAGGAAATATGCACAACGACAACACTCCCCATTCGCGTCGCGACGGCGACGCAGCCGCAACCGGCATCACGCGGCGTCAATGGCTGCAGGGCGCGCTGGCGCTGACGGCGGCGGGCCTCACGGGCTCGCTGGCGTTGCGGGCCCTGGCCGATGCACCCGGCACCGCGCCGCTCGATACGTTCATGACGCTCTCCGAAGCATTGACCGGCAAGAAGGGGCTGAGCCGCGTGCTCGGCCAGCGCTTCCTGCTGGCATTGCAGCAGGGCTCGTTCAAGACGGCCGACAGCCTGCCGCAACTCGCCGGCGCACTCGCGTCCGGCTCGCTGAATCCCGATCAGGAAGCGCTCGCGCTGAAGATTCTTGAAGCGTGGTATCTCGGCATCGTCGACAACGTCGTGATTACCTACGAAGAAGCATTAATGTTCAGCGTCGTATCCGATACGCTCGTGATCCCTTCGTATTGCCCCAACAAACCCGGCTTCTGGGCCGAAAAACCGATCGAGAGGCAAGCCTGATGGCCGATACCGATACGCAAAAGGCCGACGTCGTCGTCGTCGGTTCGGGTGTCGCAGGCGCGATCGTTGCACACCAGCTCGCGATGGCGGGCAAGTCGGTGATCCTGCTGGAAGCCGGCCCGCGCATGCCGCGCTGGGAAATCGTCGAGCGCTTTCGGAATCAGACCGACAAGACCGATTTCATGGCGCCGTACCCGTCGAGTTCGTGGGCGCCGCATCCGGAATACGGCCCGCCGAACGACTACCTGGTCCTGAAGGGCGAGCACAAGTTCAACTCGCAGTACATCCGCGCGGTGGGCGGCACGACGTGGCACTGGGCCGCGTCCGCGTGGCGCTTCATCCCGAACGACTTCAAGATGAAGACGGTGTACGGCGTCGGCCGCGACTGGCCGATCCAGTACGACGACCTCGAGCATTACTACCAGCGCGCGGAGGAAGAACTCGGCGTATGGGGCCCGGGCCCCGAGGAAGACCTGTACTCGCCGCGCAAGCAGCCGTACCCGATGCCGCCGCTGCCGTTGTCGTTCAACGAGCAGACGATCAAGAGCGCGCTCAACGGTCATGACCCGAAGTTCCACGTGGTGACCGAGCCGGTCGCGCGCAACAGTCGCCCGTACGACGGCCGGCCAACCTGTTGCGGGAACAACAATTGCATGCCGATCTGCCCGATTGGCGCAATGTACAACGGGATCGTGCACGTCGAGAAGGCCGAGCAGGCCGGCGCGAAGCTGATCGAGAACGCGGTCGTCTACAAGCTGGAAACCGGCCCGAACAAGCGCATCGTCGCGGCGGTCTACAAGGACAAGTCGGGCGCCGACCATCGCGTCGAAGGCAAGTACTTCGTGGTGGCCGCGAACGGCATCGAGACGCCGAAGATCCTGCTGATGTCCGCGAACCGCGATTTCCCGAACGGCGTCGCGAACAGCTCCGACATGGTCGGCCGCAACCTGATGGACCACCCGGGCACCGGCGTGTCGTTCTATGCGAACGAGAAGCTGTGGCCGGGCCGCGGCCCGCAGGAGATGACATCGCTGATCGGTTTCCGCGACGGCCCGTTCCGCGCGACCGAAGCCGCGAAGAAGATCCACCTGTCGAACATGTCGCGCATCAACCAGGAAACGCAGAAGATCTTCAAGGGCGGCAAGCTGATGAAGCCCGAGGAGCTCGATGCGCAGATCCGCGACCGTTCCGCGCGCTACGTGCAGTTCGACTGCTTCCACGAAATCCTGCCGCAACCCGAGAACCGCATCGTGCCGAGCAAGACGGCCACCGACGCGATCGGCATCCCGCGCCCCGAGATCACGTATGCGATCGACGACTACGTGAAGCGCGGCGCCGTGCACACGCGCGAGGTCTATGCGACGGCCGCGAAGGTGCTGGGCGGCACCGAAGTCGTCTTCAACGACGAGTTCGCGCCGAACAACCACATCACGGGCGCGACGATCATGGGCGCGGACGCACGCGACTCGGTCGTCGACAAGGACTGCCGCACGTTCGACCATCCGAACCTGTTCATCTCGAGCAGTTCGACGATGCCGACCGTCGGTACGGTGAACGTGACGCTGACGATCGCGGCGCTCGCGCTGCGGATGTCGGACACGCTGAAGAAGGAAGTCTGACCGTGCGGAAATCTACTCTCACCTTCCTCGTCGCCGGCTGCATCGCGCTGCCGGGGCTCGCGCGCGCGTCCGACGCGGCCGATCCGGCGCAGGTCAAGCGCGGCCAATACCTCGCGATCGCGGGCGACTGCATGGCGTGCCACACCGCGAAGGGCGGCAAGCCGTTCGCGGGCGGCCTCGGGATGCCGGTGCCGCTGCTCGGCAAGATCTACACGAGCAACATCACGCCGGATCCCGACACGGGCATCGGCAACTGGACGTTCGACGATTTCGAGCGCGCGGTGCGCCACGGCGTCGCGAAGAACGGCGACAACCTGTACCCGGCGATGCCGTACGTGTCGTACGCGAAGATCAACGACGACGACGTGCAGGCGCTGTATGCGTACTTCATGCACGGCGTCGAACCGGTCAAGCAGACGCCGCCGAAGAACGAGATCCCCGGGCTGCTGAGCATGCGCTGGCCGCTGAAGATCTGGAACTGGCTGTTCCTGAAGGATGGCGCGTACGAGCCGAAGCCGGCGCAGAGCGCCGAGTGGAACCGTGGCGCGTATCTCGTGCAGGGCCTCGCGCACTGCAGCACGTGCCACACGCCGCGCGGCATCGCGATGCAGGAGAAGTCGCTCGACGAGGCGGGCGGCAGCTTCCTGTCGGGCTCGGTGCTCGCGGGTTGGGACGGCTACAACATCACGTCCGACCCGAACGCGGGGATCGGCGGCTGGACGCAGCAGCAGCTCGTGCAATACCTGCGCACCGGCAGCGTGCCGGGCGTCGCGCAGGCGGCCGGCCCGATGGCCGAGGCGATCGAGCACAGCTTCTCGAAGATGACGGAATCCGACATCGGCGCGATCTCGACGTACATCCGCACGGTGCCGGCCGTCGCCAGCGGCGACGCGAAGCAGTCGCGCTCGTCGTGGGGCAAGCCGGCCGAGGACGGCCTGAAGCTGCGCGGCGTCGCGCTCGCGTCGTCGGGCATCGACCCGGCGCGGCTGTATCTCGGCAACTGCGCGACTTGCCACCAGATGCAGGGCAAGGGCACGCCGGACGGTTATTACCCGCCGCTGTTCCACAACTCGACGGTCGGCGCACCGAATCCGACCAACCTCGTGCAGGTGATCCTGAACGGCGTGCAGCGCAAGGCCGGCAGCGAGGATGTCGGCATGCCGGCGTTCCGCCACGAGCTGTCGGATGCGCAGATCGCCGCGCTGACGAACTACCTGACCGGGCAGTTCGGCAATCCGGCCGCGAAGGTGACCGAGCAGGACGTCGCGAAGCTGCGTTGACGCGGCGCGCGACGAAGCAGTAGCCGCAACACCGAAGAGGAGCGGCATCGAACCAGAGGAGGAGCACAGCACATCGGGCGGACCCCGATGCCGGTTGTTGCAGAGCGGGGCGGGCGGCGCAGGCGGCCGCCCGTCCCGGTTCATTGGCAATCCGGTGCGCGTGCCGCGCATCGTTTTCGTTGATCGATACCATGACACCGAATCAACCGTTTCTCGCGTCCCAGCGCGATGTGCTGCTGCTGCTTTCCCGGATCCTGCTCGTGATCCTGTTCGTGATGTTCGGCTGGAAGAAGATCGTCGACTTCCCGGGCACCATCGCGTTCATGGGTTCGGAAGGCGCGCCCGCGCCGATCGTGTCCGCCGCGATCTCCGTCGTGATGGAGCTGTTCGCCGGCATCGCGATCCTGGTCGGCTTCCAGACGCGGCCGCTCGCGCTATTGCTTGCGCTGTATACGATCGGCACCGGCATCATCGGCCACCACTACTGGACGATGACGGGCGGCGAGCAGATCAACAACATGATTCATTTCTACAAGAACATCGCGATCTCGGGCGGCCTGCTCGCGCTCTGCGCGGCGGGCCCCGGACGTTTTTCGATCGATCGCGGATAACCGGGCCCGTGGCGCGCGCATGGGGCGCGCGCTGGAAGGTCGAGACTCCGAGGGGGCATCATTTTGCGACTCAAACATTTCGCATGGCTGATCGCGGCCGCCACGCCGGCGGCCGCTTTCGCACAAACGAGCGTGACGTTGTACGGCCGTGTCGACGGCGGTATCGAATACCTGAACCACATCGCGACGCCGAACGGCAGCAAGTCGCGCTGGAGCGCGGAAAGCGGCGACTGGGGCACCAGCATGTTCGGCCTGAAGGGCATCGAGGATCTGGGCGGCGGGCTGTCGACGGTCTTCAACCTCGAAACCGCGTTCCAGGTGATGAACGGCCAGACGGGCGGCGGCCGCATGTGGTCGCGGCGCGCGTATGTCGGGCTGAAGAGCGACACGTGGGGCCAGTTGCAGGCCGGCCGCAACCTGTTCATCGACAGCGACGGCGTGTGGGAATTCGATCCGTTCGTGCAGCAGGCGTTTTCGTCGGCATCGCTCGTGCGCGGCCGCAACTGGCAGCAGACCAGCAACAACATCGAATATCACAGCCCGGTGATCGGCGGCTTCGACGTGCAGGCGCAATATGCGTTCGGCAATCAGTCGCGTGGCTTCAACTACGGCGCGGCCGACGATTTCGGCCGCTCGGACGGGATCATGATCTCGTACCACTCGCCGGTGCTCGACGTGCGCGGCATCTATGACGAACTGCGCGACAACAACGGCAAGTTCAGCAACATCTTCACCGCGTCGCGCGAGTATTTCGTCGGCGCGAACGTGAAGGTGTCGAAGTTCAAGATCCAGGGCGCGTATACGCACTACCAGGCACCGGACAGCCCGGCCGGCGTAGCCGATCGCGCGGATCACTACTGGCTCGGCGCGACCTACACCGCGACGCCGCAGTGGGCGGTGACGGGCGGCGGGTACTACGTGAAGGTCGGCGACGGCGGCGGCGATGCGTCGCACGATCCGTCGGGTCACGCGATCATGTACGTGCTCGGCACCACGTACAACCTGTCGAAACGCACGTTCCTGTACGGTACGGTCGCGTATGCGCGCAACGGCGGCAACTCGAACTTTTCGCTGCTCGCGTCGCCGCGCGACGCGACGTCGGGCACGAGCCCGCTGACGGGCGAGTCGCAGACGGGGGCGTATGTGGGGATGATGCATACGTTCTGAGCGGGGCAGCGACCAAGCAACGCACGGGCGGTAGTCGTCCGTGCGTTGTTGCGTTTACGGCGTGCAGTTGGTGCCGGTCAGAACACACACGTCTCGGTCGTCGTCAGCGTCGCAAACGGGCCATCAAGCGTCGCATTGTGATGCGCGACGATTCGCGCGGCCGGCAGTGCCGGCGTGTCCATGCAGGTGTGCGCGTCGGTCACGAGCACCGCGCGAAAGCCGAGGTCGGCGGCGGCGCGACAAGTCGTATCGATGCAGTACTGCGTCTTCATCCCGGTGACGACGAGTTCGCCGATGTTGGCCGCGCGCAGCCATTCGGCGAGCCGCGTGCCCGCGAAGCAGCTTGGCCGGGTCTTGTCGAACACGGTGTCGTGCGCGGGATCAATCGCGAGTTCCGGCAGCAGCGCTGTGAGTGGCGAGTCGGGCGCAATCGGCGTGCCGGCGGGACCGGTATGGCGCACCGCGAACACGGGCGTGCCGGTGTCGTGCGCGCGGCCAATCAACCGGTTGATGTTCGCGAGCACACGGTCGCCGTCGTGCGGACGATCGGGGCCATGAAACAGCCCGACCTGCATGTCGACGACGAGCAGCGCTCGTTTGGGGGAAGGGGCTTCGGACATCGCATTCTCCTGAGTGACGGGCACGGACGGAGAAGCGACAAGACCCCGTCCGGAACCGGCGGGGCCTGTGGGAAATCGGTGGCGCTACGACCTTGCGCGCACTCGCCGCACGAGCCCGCCGAAGGCGGTCGTGCGCGTCGTGGTCAAAGAAGTGGTCGTGGTGTGGCGCATGGAGCGATCATGCCCGATGCGCGCGCACTGCGTCAATCGCGTGCTGCGCACCGCCCGCCGCTCAGTCGAGCGACTTCCCGGCCTTTTCGTCCATGCAGCGTATCGCGAGCAGCGTGAACACGCCACAGCCGATCGCATACCACGCGGGTGCGTTCGGATTGCCGGTCGCCGCGATCAGCCAGGTAACGAAGAACTGCGCGAAGCCGCCGAAGATCGCGACGCCGACGCTGTACACGAGCGCGCCACCCGTTGCACGCACCGCACGCGGGAACAGTTCGCCGAGCATCGCACCGGTCGCGCCGATGTTGATCGCATGCACGATTGACAGCGCCGCGATGATCGACAGCAGCGACGCGGCGCCCGGCCAGCGGTTCAGCGCGATGAACGCCGGGTAGATCGCGGCCATCAGCACGATGCGCGTCCACCAGACGATCCGGTTGCGCCCGTAGACGTCGGACAGGTGGCCGCCGATCGGCGTCACGAGCATCAGGATCGCGCCGGCGACGCAGCCGGCCGTCATCGACAGCCAGGTCGGCAGGTGCAGAACCTGCACGCCGTAGATCGCCATGTAGAACACGATGATGTAGTGGATCGACGTGCCGCCGATCGTCACGCCGAGGCCCGCGAACACGGCCTTGCCGTGATGGCGCAGCACGTCGGCGAGCGGCAGCGACGCGACCGGTTCGTCGTGCGCGGCGGCAGGAATGGCAGCTGGTACTTCCTCGACGGTGCGGCGCAGCCAGTAGCCGAGCGGCACGAACAGCGTGCCGATGATGAACGGCACGCGCCAGCCCCAGCTTTCGAGCTGCGCGGCGCTCAGTGTCGACGTCAGCGCGACGCCGGTGAGCGCGCCCGCGAGCGCGGCGAGCCCCTGGCTCGAGAACTGGAACGATGCGTAGAAGCCGCGCCGATGCTGCGGCGCCTGTTCGAGCAGCAGCGTCGTCGACGCACCGACTTCGCCACCCGACGCGAACCCCTGCAGCAGGCGCGCGAGCACGAGCAGCAGCGGCGCCGCGAGGCCGATCTGCGCGAAGGTCGGTGCGACCGCGATCGTCGCGGTGCCGAGCGCCATCAGCAGCAGCGTGAGGATCATCGCCTTCTTGCGGCCGGCGCGGTCGGCATACATGCCGATCACGAGCCCGCCGAGCGGCCGCGTGACGAAGCCGACGCCGAAGCTCGCGACCGCGAGCATCAACTGCCCGAACGGCGAATGCACCGGGAAGAACAGCTTGCCGATCAGGATCGCGAAGAAGCTGTAGACCGTGAAGTCGTAGAACTCGAGCGCGTTGCCGACGGCGGCGGCCGCGATCAGCCGGCGTTTCTTCGCGGCGGCGCGTGCATCGGCCGGCGTGCCGGCGAACGAAAGGGCAGACGTTTCCATGGGGTTCCCCCGGTAAGCGCGAAACTGCGTGATGAAGGGCCGTCAGGCCGCGAGCCAGGCTTCGGCGACGCGAACCCAGTAGCTCGCGCCGATCGCGAGAATGTCGTCGTTGAAGTCGTAGCCGGGGTTGTGCACCATGCAGCCGCCCTTGCTGCCGATCCCGTTGCCGATGAACGCGTAGCAGCCGGGGCGTGCTTCGAGCATGAACGCGAAATCCTCGCTGCCCATCAGCGGCGCGGCTTCGGTCTCGACCCGCTCGTCGCCGAGCATCCGGCGCGCGATGTCGGCCGCGAACGCGGTCGGCTCCGCGTGATTGACGAGCACCGGGTAGCCGTAGTCGTAGTCGACTTCCGCGGTGACGCCGAAGCTTTCCGCCTGGCCTTTCACGAGCGCTTCGATGCGGCGCGCGAGCAGCGCGCGCACGTCGGCGTTCAGCGCGCGCACCGACAGCTTCATCACGACGGTTTCGGGAATGATGTTGAACGTCTCGCCGGCCTGCACGCTGCCGACCGTGATCACGGCCGCATGCTGCGCGTCGACCTCGCGCGCGACGATCGTCTGCAGCGCGACCATGATGCTGCCCGCGGCCGACATCGGATCGCGCGCGAAATGCGGCATCGCGCCGTGGCCGCCGACGCCGCGCAGCGTGATCGTCACGCGGTCGGCCGACGCCATCGCGGCACCGGTGCGGAACGCCATGTCGCCGGCCGCGCGGCCCGGCATGTTGTGGATCGCGAAGATCGCGTCGCACGGGAAGCGGTTGAACAGGCCGTCGTCCATCATCGCCTTCGCGCCGCCGAAGTTTTCCTCGGCCGGCTGGAAGATCAGGTTCAGCGTGCCGGAGAACTGGCGCGTCGCCGCGAGGTGGCGCGCCGCGCACAGCAGCATCGCGGTGTGGCCGTCGTGGCCGCATGCGTGCATCTTGTTCGCGTGGCGGCTCGCGTACGGCAGGCCGGTGGCTTCCGCGAGCGGCAGCGCGTCCATGTCGGCGCGCAGCCCGACCGTGCGCGTGCCTTGCCCTTCGCGCAACATGCCGACGACGCCCGTCTTGCCGATGCGGCGATGCACTTCGTAACCCCAGCCGGCGAGCAGCTCGGCGACGAGATCGCTCGTGAGCGTCTCTTCGAACGCGAGTTCGGGATGCGCATGGATGCGGCGGCGCACCGCGACCAGCTCGGGGGCGATCGCGGCGATGCCTGGGATGACGGGGTTCACGGCTTGCAGCATGGTGTCTCCTGTGGGGCCGATGGGGCGTTTGACGCGCATATGACGTGGAAGCATATAAATATCTTTTGCTTACCAGAAGCTGATAAATTGCTTTGGTGCACACCACCGGTTGCCGCTCGGGAATACCCTGAACCGGCACGCCCGGCCGGGTACCGGGTTTCCACGGATCACGCATCGCCGCCATGAAATACCATCAGCTGAAAGCGTTCGTCACCGTCGCGGAAGAGGGGAGCATTCGCGCGGCCGCGCGCCGCCTGAACGTGTCGCCGGCTGCGTTGACGAAGGCGGTCAAGGAACTGGAGATCGCGCTCGGCGTGTCGCTCGTCGTGCGCACCGCGCGCGGTGTGCAGCTCACAGCGTTCGGGCAGCAACTGCAGGTGCGCGCGCGTCTGATCGTCGCCGAGATGCAGCGCGCACGCGACGACATCGAGCAGGCGCAGGGCGCGATGACGGGCTCCGTCGCGGCGGCGATCACGCCGGCCGCCGCGGTGACGATCCTGCCCGATGCGTTTCGCGCGTTCCGGCGCCGCTTTCCGGTGGCGCGCGTCAACCTGATCGAAGGGTTTCCGGGCGTCGCGCTGCCTCGCTTGCACGACGGCTCGCTCGATTTCGCGGTGATCGTCGTCGTGCCCGAACTGCTGGCGGCCGAGTTCGATCATGCCGAGCTCTATGCGAGCCGTTCGCTGATCGTCGCGCGCAAGGAGCATCCGCTCGCGTCGGCCACGTCGCTCGCCGATCTCGTCGAGGCCGACTGGTTGATGAATCCGTCGCCGGAAAGCTCGACGCAGGTGTTGTTCAACTCGTTCGTCGCGCACGGGCTGCCGGTGCCGGCGCGCGTCGTCGAATGCCCGAGCTTCGGGCTTGCACACAGCCTGATGACGGGGTGCGACCTGATCGCGTCGATGCCCGAGCAACTGCTTCAGGGCGAGTGGGCACGCGATCAGTTGACGGTGCTGCCGATTCGCGAGCGTTTGCCGGCGGTGTCGGTGCAGGTCGTCACGCGCCGCGACAGCCCGCTGACGCCGGCCGCGGCGATGTTGCTCGATTGCCTGCGCGATTCCGCACGGCGCAAGGGGTTGCGGTGAATCGCTACCTGCGGGCAGCGACCGTCATCGCATAGTGATCCTGACGATTTGGCGTGCGGCGCTGCCGTCATTCGACGCACACGACACTCGCTCGGCGGGCACGCCATTCCGGCGCATGCGTCGCGAGCCGGTATCATAGCGGCCGGCCCGCCGCTCCGGCCGGCCTCCAACAACATCGCCATCCGGCATCCAGCAAGCAGAGGCATCACATGACCAGTGCAACCCAATTCGACAACGTATCGGTCGTCAAGCGCGCGAACGTCTATTTCGACGGCAAGTGCGTGTCGCATACCGTGCTCTTCCCGGACGGCACGCGCAAGACGCTCGGCGTGATCCTGCCGTGCGCGCTCAACTTCGGCACGGACGCGCCCGAATTGATGGAAGTGCAGGCCGGCAAGTGCCGGGTGAAGCTCGACGGCAGCAGCGAATGGCAGACCTACGGCGCCGGTGAATCGTTCTCCGTGCCGGGCAAGAGCCGCTTCGACATCGAAGTGCTCGAGACGCTCGACTACGTCTGCAGCTACCTGTAAGCGCGGGCGGCAGCAAAAGAAAAGCCCCGCCGAAGCGGGGCTTGTCGCAAGCGGATGGCGCAAGGCCATCCGGAGCGCCTGTTGTCGTTACAGGCAGGCGTTGATGTCGCCGGCCGACGACGCATCGCCGCCGCGGAAACCGACCCAGGTCTTCGCGTTTGCGGCGTTGGCCGGGCGCACCACGGCAGCGGCGCCGTTCGGCGGCTGCTGGCCCGGTGCATAAACTGCCATCGCGAGGCCGTTCGCCAGTTCATACTGCGACGTTACCTGTTGCTGCGACTTGTCGGCCCAGGTCTTCGCGATGCACTGCGCCACCTGGTCTGCGGGTTTCTGACTTTGTCCCACGTTCTGCAGGGCAGAATCGGCTGCATGAGCAGAAAATGCCACGGTCAATGCGATGAGCGGTAAGTATTTCACGTTCACGTTATCTCCCTCGAGTCGTGATTGATTGAGTGGGATGCGCAGCAGTACTGCGTGCTAATGAGATCGCACCGGACAAGCACGGTTCCGGCTATTCCGAAACAAGTTGTTAACGCGCTTGCCAAACGGCTGCTGCGATGCTGTGCACTCTGCTGCGGCGCGGCATGCGTCGCGTGCGGCCCGTCGGTGGACGGGGGCGCGGCAACGACGTCATGCGTTGCCTGGTCGGCGCGCTGCCCGGTCGTGTGGTGAGGTGACGGTCGCGGCGAGCGGCATGTGTCCGCATGCCGTGCCGCGACTCTTTATCTGATCGCGAAATGGAATGGCTTGATTGGGTGGCCCCGTCGCATGAGGACCATGATGACAAACTTTCGTCGGTCGGATTGTTAACCAACTTTAAACGCGGGAAGCAGCGGAAAACGATGCGGTGCGCGAGGCGCGCGCGCCGCATCGTGCAGCGAGGTGAGGCGAGGGCGCGTTGCACGCCCGCGCATGCGGGATGTGTCAGCCGGCCTTGCGCGTGCCGATGTCGCGCAGGTTGACCGGGACGATCGGACGGAAGCGCTCGCGCTTCTGTTCGTCATCGAAGTGCTGGAGCGCGGGCTTGATCAGGTCGCTGCGCGACACGATGCCGGTGATGCGCAGCGATTGCTCGTCGTCTACAACCGGCAGGCGTTCGAGGCCGAGCATCGCGAGGCGCGATGCGACGACGCGGCACGTTTCGTGCGCAAGCGCGACGGCGGGCGCGCGGTGGGCGAACGCGCCCGAGATCGGCGTGTCGGCGGCGGCGTGCGCGCGCTGCGCGTCGAGTGTTGCGCGATCGACGAGACCGAGCAGGCGGCCGTTCTGCACGACCGGGTACGCGCGGTGCGTCTGCTTCGCGCCGAAGTACTGCGTTTCGACGGCATCGAGCGTCGCCGCGCTGTCGATCGCGACGAGCCGGTCGGCGGACGTCATCACTTCGCCGATGTCATGCCGCTCGAGCGGATCGACGCCGTATTCGCGGTAGATGTGATAGCCGCGGCGTGCGATCTTTTCCGTCATGATCGAGCGCTTCATCACGACGGTCGCGAAGCCGTGCGCGACGAGCGTCGCCGCGAGCAGTGGCAGCAGCGCGTTGGCGTCGTGCGTGAGGCCGAACGCGAACACGATCGCGGTCAGCGGGGCGCCGAGCGTTGCGCCGAGCGTCGCGGCCATGCACACGAGCGGCCACAGTGCCGGATCGCCGCCGGGCAGCACCGGCGACAGCACGGTGCCGAGGCCGGCGCCGAGCATCAGCAGCGGGGCGAGCACACCGCCCGACGTACCCGAACCGAGCGCGATCACCCACATCACGGCCTTCACGATCAGCAGCGCGAGCGCGATCTTCAGCGCGATGTGCTGGTGGAGGAGATCGCCGATCACGTCGTAGCCGACGCCGAGCGCGCGCGGTTCGAGCCAGCCGCCGATGCCGATCACGATCGCGCCGAGCGCGGGCCACCACATCCAGTGCACGGGCAGCTTCGCGAAGCTGTCCTCGACACGGTACAGCGCGGCCGACAGGCCGCAGGCGAGCATGCCCGACAGCAGGCCCGCGACGATGCACGACAGCAGCGCGACCGGCGTCGGCGCGGCCGTGGCGAGCGGAAACAGCGGATCGACGCCGAAGAACAGCGCGCGGGCGAAACCGGCCACCGCGCACGCGAGCGCGACCGGCAGGAAACTGCGCGGACGCCATTCGAACAGCAGTAGCTCGACCGCGAGCAGCACGGCGGCGACCGGCGTGCCGAACACGGCCGTCATGCCGGCGGCCGCGCCGGCGACGAGCAGCGTCTTGCGCTCGGCGGCGGTCACGTGCACGCACTGCGCGATCAGCGAGCCGAGCGCGCCGCCCGTCATGATGATCGGGCCTTCGGCGCCGAACGGGCCGCCGCTGCCGATCACGACGCCGGACGACAGCGGCTTGAGGATCGCGACCTTCGGCGACATGCGGCTCTTGCCGAATAGGATCGCCTCGATCGCTTCCGGAATGCCGTGGCCGCGAATCTTTTCCGAACCGAAGCGCGCCATCATCCCGACGATCAACCCGCCGATCACCGGCACGACGATCACCCATGCGCCGAGCGTGTTGTTCGCCGGAGAGCGGTCGGCGAACGAGAACTGCTGGAAGAAGAACAGGTTCGTGAACAGGTGGATCAGGCTCAACAGCACGAATGCCGCAAGCGTGCTGAGCAGGCCGATCCCGGCGGCAAGCAACGCAATCCTGGGCAGGCGTTCGTTGGTCGAGAAATCGCGTTTGTGCGGTGCGTTCATCGGAGTGGCGAAAGCAAGGGTCAGTAATCGATCTGGGGAACCTGGAACGTGCCCTTGAGCGACTTCAGCTCGGCACGATGCATCGCCGCGAGGCGGGTGAGCAGCTTCTCGCCGGCTTGCTCGAGGTGGACCTCGACCTGCCGGCGGTCCGCTTCGCTCGTCTTGCGCTTCACGAGCCCGAGGGCTTCGCAGCGCGTCACCAGCGCAACGACGCCGTGATGCTGCGCCTGCAGGCGTTCCGCGAGCTCGCCGATGGTTGCCCATTCGCGATGCGGATAACCCTTGATGTGCAGCAGCAGCAGGTATTGCAGCGGCGTCACGCCTTCGCTTTGCGCGGCGCGCTCGGAGAAGCGCTCGAAGCGGCGCATCTGGTAGCGGAACTCGGACAGTTGCTGGAAATCGCTTTTGTTCAGCGCGCGTCTGGTATCGTTCATCGAGGTCGGTCGGTCGGGCAGGCGGTTTCGGAAACGATAAATATATCACAATATGATATAAATGGCCGAATAAAAGCGGAATGAGTGCATTCCGCGTGGTGTCGGCGCGTTGCGCTTGCGTTAAGCGGCCTCGAGCATCTGCGTCTGCTGGTAAAGGCCCGTGACGAGATCCGTCTGCGTAATGATTCCCACGAGCCGGCGCGATGCATCGACAACCGGAATGTGGTGGTGGCCCGAATGCGCGAACAGCGGCACGAGCGCGGTGATCGGCATCGTTTCCGGCACGAACGCGACCTCGCGCGTCATCACCGACGCGACGCTCGCGGGCTGGCCGCCGAACGATTGCGGCAGCCGTGCGGACAGGCGTTGCCACAGCGGGGTCGGGCGGCGCAGCTGGCGCGTGAGGTCGGCGCGCGTGACGATGCCGGCCAGGCGGCCCTCGCCGTCGACGACCGGCAGTGCCTTCACGCGGTGACGGTCGAGCAGCGTGAGCGCGGCCGTCACCGACGTCGACGGCGCGACCTCGATCGCATTCTTCGTCATCAGGTCGGCGCACTTGAGCTGGCCGAACGTGCGCGTATAGGCCTGCATCTCGGTTTCGCGCAGCAGCGTTTCGAGATCGTCCGGATCGACGTCGAGCCATTCGCCGCGACGCTTCAGCACCGCGTCGAGGTCGCCGCGCGCGAAGCCGCCGCGCGCCGGTGCGGCGCCTGCCTGCGGTTTCGCTTCGGCGCGCGTGCCGCCATGCGGGTAGCGGTGCCCGGTCAGTGCGTGATACGCGAGCGCGGCCGACAGCAGGATCGCCGATTGCAGCGCGATCGGCTCGAGCACGAAACTGAAACCGAGCGAATGGATTGCCGGGCCGCCGACCACGGCCGTGAGCGCGACGGCGCCCGACGGCGGATGCACGCAGCGCAGCGCGAACATGCCGCCGATCGCGCATGCGATCGCGACCGCGGCGGCCGTGATCGGATCGGCGATCCATAACGCGCACGCGACCCCGACCGTCGCCGCGACGAGATTGCCGCCGATGATCGACCACGGCTGCGCGAGCGGACTCGCTGGCACCGCGAACAGCAGCACGGCCGATGCCCCCATCGGCGCGACGAGCAGCGGCACGAGGCCCGGCACGCCGGGCAGCCATCGCATCGTGACGCCGACCGTCGCGATGCCGACGAGCGCGCCCGTGCACGAACGCAGTCGCTCACGCCAGCCGAGCGACATCGGATGGGGAATGAAACTGTGCAGCCATTGACGCAACGTGCGGCGCGACGAAGATGAGCCTGACGACATGGACGGGTAAGCGGTAAAAATGACAGCGCGGGTATGCGCGGCGACAAGCGCGGAATTATATCGCGTTGTGATACAAATTGTCGCGCTGCATCAAGCCGTTGCATGCGCACGACGCACGCGCCTTGCATAAACCTTTCATCCGACGAAAGCTTGGGCGGCCGGCAATAGCGCAAATTTGTCTGCGGCGGCGTACAATTCGGGCCACTGAATCCCCGATATCCCAGAACCACGTACGCGATGCCCGCCCTCCCGCCTTTCCCCCGGCACGGTGATCGATTCGACGTGGTTCGCGACTGCGTTCCGTTCCCCACCTGACGCGAGCGCCGCCGACGTCTCCCCACTGACTCTCCCCAAGCCAATTCAATGGACATGCTCGAAAACATGCGCCTGTTCGTGCGCGTTGTCGAAGCCGGCAGTTTTACTGCGGTCGCGAAGGAAATCGACGCGACCACCGCGCAGGTATCCCGCGCGGTATCGAACCTCGAAGCGCACGTACAGACGCGCCTGCTGCATCGCACGACGCGCCATCTCGGCCTCACCGAAAGCGGCGAACGCTATTTCGAGCGCGCGAAATCGATCCTCGCGGAAATCGACTATGCGAACGCGGAGGCGCGCAACGCACTGCTGCGGCCGAGCGGCAAGATGCGCATCCATGCGATGACGGGGCTCGGGCAGAGTCATGTCGTGTCGTCGATCGTCCGCTACCAGGAGGACAACCCCGACGTGTCGGTCGAGCTGACGCTTGCGCAGCGGATGCCGAATCTCGTCGAGGAAGGCTACGACGTGTCGATCGTGACGGCGTCGCAGTTGCCCGACTCGGGCTATGTCGCGCAGACCTGCGGCACGAGCTGCAGCGTGCTCGTCGCGTCGCGCGAATACCTGGCGCGACACGGTACGCCGCAGTCGCCCGACGATTTGCCGAACCACGTGTGCCTGCGCCTCGATACACCCGCGTCGCCGGCCGGCGAATGGCGGCTCGAGCGCAATGACGAAGAAGTGGCCGTCTACGAACTGCAGCCGGCGCCGTTCCAGGTCAACGTGCCGGATGCGCTGTGCGTCGCGGTGCGCGCCGGGCGCGGGATCGCGTGCGTCGCACTGTATACGGTGCTCGACGATATCCGCGCAGGGCGGCTGATCCGCGTGCTGCCCGAATACCGGCTGCAGACGGTGAGCGTGTACGCCGTCTACGCGACGCGCCGTTATCTCGACGCGAAGATCCGCACGTTCCTCGACCACCTGCGCACGACGCTCACGCCCGCGCTGGAGAACGACCTGCGTGAGCTCGACCGCCTGACGGTCGAGCAGATGCCGGGCGGCCGCAAGCGCGCTTGACGGCACGGTCGGGCGCGGCCGCGCGCCGACCGAACCGCGTGCGCCGTGGCGATGTTCATGCGCCCGGCCGCGTGTTGCGAATCCGCTCGAAGCGGCCTGCGAGCCATGGCGAGCGACGTATACAAAGCGATGCCGATCAGCCCGTGCGCGGCGACGAACCGCAATGCGCCGACGAGTCATGAAGGTCTCGGTCGTCGCGCGCGGCGCGGGCCGCGCATCAGGTGCAACCGAGCATGGAAATCGTATCGATATCGGTCTAACCTCGAAAGACCATCAATCGATACAAGATCTGGATGATTGAACTGCACCAGCTTCGCTGCTTCGTCGCGGTTGCCGAGGAGCTTCATTTCGGCCGCGCGGCCAAGCGGCTCTTCATGACGCAGCCGCCGCTCAGCCGGCAGATCCAGTTGCTCGAGCACGCGCTCGGCATCGCGCTGCTCGAACGCAGCAGCCGGCAGGTGAGCCTGACCGCGGCCGGCGAACGTTTCCTGCGCGACGCGCGCCATATCCTCGAATTCTCCGCGCGGGCCGGGCAGGCCGCGCAGCGCGTTGCGCACGGCGAGGCCGGCCGCATCACGCTCGGCTTCACGGCCGTCAGCGCGTACCGGATGATCCCGATGCTGCTGGCGCACGCCGCGCACGCGCTGCCGGACGTCGATGTCGAATTGCGCGAGATGGTGTCGACCGTGCAGATCGACGCGCTCGCATCGCGGATGCTCGACGCGGGTTTCGTGCGGCAGCGGGCCGCGCGCCAGCCGCTCGAATACCGGCTCGTGCAGCGCGAACCGATGCTCGTCGCGGTCGCGCAAGGCGCGCCGCTCGCCGCGTGCGAGCGCATCGGCCCCGACGATCTCGACCGGCAGCCATTCATCGCGTATTCACCGAACGAAGGGAAGTATTTCCACGACTTGATCTCCGGCTTGTTCGCGAACGCAGGCAGGCTGCCGAACTACCTGCATTACGTCGGGCAGACGCATACGATCCTCGGCCTCGTGCGTGCGGGGCTCGGCGCGGCGCTCGTACCGGCGTCGGCGCGCGAGCTGCATGTGGACGGCGTGGTGTTCCGGCCGCTTGCGGGCGTCGACGCCGCAGCGGAGCTGTATCTCGCGTGGCGAGCGGACAACGACAACCCGGCGTTGCCGGTGTTCAACGCGATGGTCGAGCGATTTCTCGCGCAGGAGCAGGGCGGCGCGGCGGCGTAGCGCGTGCGTGCCGCGTCACAAGCTTTCAATCCGGAAGCTTGCCGCCTGCGATGGCAAGCAATCCTGATCGGGCGCGGCGGGCTGGCGTCGGGCGAATCCTTACCATCGTGAAAGCCGCGTCGATACCTGTGTTTCAACGGCGGTTCGCTGCACTGCGACAACCGCTTGACGCTGCATGCCGGTCGGAGCAGGATACGTTCGTGCATTTGGAGCGGGACGCGCCGGCCGCGCGGTTCCTGCACCCGCGATACGCAAAAGAACAACGATGAGCCTTTACTCACTCGTACCGGAATCCCGGCGCCGCATCCGTCGGCCCGCCGGAACAACGATACTGCCGACGCCCGTCGCGTCACGTATCCGTCATCCTGTTTCGTACCGAGCCTCGGTACACTTCCCCGTCCGCGCGCTGGCCGCGACGATGAACGGCGCCGGTCCGGCCCGTCGCATCGGGCCGCAGCCTGCCGCCTCCGATCACCGCATCCTGAACGGCACCTACACCGGCGTCTCGTGACGCCCGCCGGCGCCTGTCCTTGCATTGCGCCGCCGGCTTTCCCGACCGTCCGGCGGCACCGGAGTCCGAAGCATTTCGAATGAGCTTGAAGAAGCAAACGCACGCAGTTCGGTTCGAGGTTCAAGGAGAAAAACTCATGTCGCAGCTTTCGAATGAAGCAAACGGCAGTTCGGGGAGTGGCAAGGCAAAGCTGATCAAGTGGGCGATCATCATCGCCGGCGTCGCGATTGCCGCACCGGCCGCGCTGTTCATCCTGAAGGGGATGGTCGCGCTGATCACGGCGGGCGTCATCGGCCTCGGCGCGATCTATTTCGCGCCGGTCGTCGCGATGAAGTTCGCGAACCAGAAGGTGAAGATGATCGTCGAGGAGGCGCAGTCGAATCCGATCGAGACGCTGATCAACCAGCTCGCGGAAAAGCGCCAGGCGGCACAGAAATTCGCGGACAGCATCACTGCGTTCCGCACCGAGGTGAAGAACTTCGAGAACAAGACGGAACTGTTCGAGAAGCAGTATCCGGACGACGCGCCGCGATTCAGGTCGCAGCTCGACACGATGAAGCAGTTGCTCGCGTTTCGCGAGGGCCGCTACAAGCAGGTGCAGGCCGAGCTGAAGAATTTCGCGACGGCGATCGACCGCGCGAAGGCGATGTGGGACATGTCGCAGGCCGCGCAGCAGATGAACAAGCTCGCGGGCCGGCAGACGGCCGACACGTTCGAGCAGATCAAGACCGACGTGGCCGTCGATTCGGTGATGCGCTCGGTCAACAAGGCGTTCTCCGAAATGGAGACGTCGCTGATGGATAACCCCGAGGTCAAGCAGGCGCAGCAGCAGGCGTTGAACGGCGGCCACGTGCCCGTTCCCGGCCCCGATGCGGCGAATCCCGCTGTGCTGCCGTCGAAACAACAATAACTTCCTGCAGGCACGCAACCATGAAAAAACTTCTCGGCGCAATCGCGTTTCTGGTGGTGCTCGTCGGCGTATGGATCGTGCATCAGGGCGGCCTGTCGACGCTGATTCCCGCGCATGACGCGGCCCCGGCCTCGACGTCCGCGCAAAATGGCGACACCGGCCAGCCCGCGCAGCCGTCGCCGTCGGCCAACGTGCTGCCGGCCGGCTTCACGCCGCAGGCCAGCTCGCTGAAATCGATTGCCGAAAACGGCATCGTGCGGATCTCGGTGCAGAACCCGAGCGAGCCGTTCTTCGGCGAGGACAAGGGCGCACCGCACGGCTTCAACGTCGAATTCGCGCGGCTGCTGTTCGCGGATCCGTCGTTCTCGCACGGCGGCAAACCGGTTGCCGTCGATACGCGTCACGAGGTCGACACGTACCCGGGCGTGCCGAAGCAACTGCTCGACACGGACGCGAAGGGCAACCACGTCGTCGACGTGGCGATGGACGGGCTGACGTTCCCGGACAACACGCCGGCCGGCGTCGTCTATTCGGTGCCGTACGTCGACGATTTCGGCTATTCGCTGATCGTGCGGCAAGGGTCTGCGATCCGCTCGACCGACGATCTCGCGGGCAAGACGGTCGGCATCCTGAAGGGCGACCCGGACGTGCGCGCGTTCGCCACGCGCCAGTATCCGAACGTCCGGTTCGTCGAGGTCGACGATTCCGATCCGGCGTTCATCGCGAAGAGCATCGACGGTCATGCGGTCGACGCGTTCATCTACGACTATCCGTTCGCGGTCAGTTCGATCAAGGGCACCGACCTGAAGTTCGCGGTGACCAAGCTCGACGGCTCGAACATCGCGTACAAGATCGGCGTGCGCGCCGCCGACCAGGATCTGCTGATCTACCTGAACGCCGCGATCGCGAAGCTCAAGCAGTCGCCGCAGTATCTCGACCTGCTGCGCAAGTACTTCGTCAGCGACCAGGCGGTGACGACCGCGGCCGCGTCGGGCGAACACACGTATGTGGTGAAGGCGGGCGACACGCTGAACATGATCGCCGCGAGCAAGCTCGGCAGCGGCCAGCGTTATCGCGAGATCCAGCGCCGCAACAACCTCGCCAATCCGAACCTGATCCTGGCGGGCCAGCATCTCGTGATTCCGGTCCGGTAGCGGTGGCGTGACGTGAACGAAGGTCGGTGAACGGAAGTAAAAAAACGCGCGGCCCGGCGGAGACGATCCGCCGGGCCGCGCGCATATTGGCGTCAGTGAGTGATCGACAGGAACAGGTACGCGGCGAACAGCGACAGGTGCACGACGCCGTGCAGCACCGTCGTGCGCCCCTGGCTGAGCGTCAGCGTGCTGACCAGCAAGGTGAGCGCCAGCAGCACGGTTTCCATCGCGCCGATGCCGAGCGTGAGCGGCTGGCCGACCCAGATGAACACGGCCGCGACGGTCGGGATCGTGAGCCCGATGCTCGCGAGCGCCGAACCGAGCGCGAGGTTCATGCTGGTCTGCAGGCGGTTCGCACGTGCGGCGGTGACGGCCGCGAGCCCTTCCGGCAGCAGCACGAGCGCGGCGATCACGATGCCGACCGCGGCTTCGGGCGCGCCGAGCTTCATCACTGCGTGCTCGACGGCCGGCGACAGCAGCTTCGCGAGCAGCACGACCGCGACGAGGCTCGCGAACAGCAGCAGCAGGCTGATCAGCGCGGTGCGGCTGCTCGGCGGCGCCGCGTGCACCGATTCGTTCGCGCTGTCGTGCTCGGTGAGGAAGTAGTCGCGGTGACGCACGGTCTGCACGAACACGAATGCGCCGTACAGCACGAGCGACGACACGCCGGCGAACGCGAGCTGCGATTTCGAAAAGAACGGGCCCGGTGCGGCGTTCAGGTAATTCGGCATCACGAGCGACAGCACCGACAGCGAAGCCAGCACCGCGAGCGCCTTGCTTGCGCCGCGCCCCTGGAAGTCCTGTTCGCCGTGCTTCCACGCGCCGACCAGCAGGCAGATGCCGACGATGCCGTTGCAGATGATCATCACGGCGGCGAACACGGTGTCGCGCGCGAGGCCCGATTTCTCGGGGCCCGCGCCGAGCATCACCGACACGATCAGCGCGACTTCGATGACGGTCACGGCAACCGCGAGCACGAGCGTGCCGAACGGTTCGCCGACGCGGTGCGCGACGACTTCCGCATGGTGGACGGCGGCGAACACGGCGCCGGCGAGCGCGGCGGCGAACACCGCGATGACGAGGCCTTCGGCCGGCACGACGCGCGACAGCGCGAGGACCAGCCATGCGGCAAGCGGGGCCACGAGGGTCCAGCGCGGGAGCTGGTTGGACGAGAGCGGCATGGAGGGTTTCCTTATGCGAGTGGCGGCGCGCGACGCGCCGTCACGGGGTGACGAAGCCCGGCCGTACTATCCGCCGAACGAGGATGATGAAACCGAAGGGTGGCCGCGCGTAATGGCGCTGCCTCGAGTTCGCCGCGATGAGGCGGCGAGGGGCGCGGGCGGGCTGGAGCCCGTCGCTGGGTGAAACGGTTCGATGCGGCTGGCCGCCGATGGCGGGGCGAATAATCGTGACGGCGCGCCGGCCGGACGCTCGGTTCCGACCCCGGAAGGGCACCGGACGATGGACATCGGTGGCGGCGTGACACGCGGTTTCCCCCTGAAATCCGTCGAGTTGTCGAATTTTATCAGGCGTTTGGGGGCCGCAATCTCATATTCGAACGCTTTCATTGACCTTTCGGTTTGCAAAAAGTGCCCCAACCCTTCAATTTTTTGTCTTTGCAGTTTCCGTAACGGTCTCTTGCACGACAAATTCGGGCTCGCCCTGACATAAATCTACCGACCGGTCGGTTTATAATCGCTCGCACTTCCACTTCATGACGGATCGCAAGCGATGGCTGTTTCCTCTGCACATTCGGTGAACTCGGGCGCGCTGGCGCCGTCGGCCGTCGTCGGCGTGATCGGCGCCGGCGCGATGGGCGCGGGCATCGCGCAGGTCGCGGCGGCGGCCGGTCATACGGTGCTGCTGTACGACCTGAACGAAGCGGCGTGCGACAACGCGCTGGCCGGCATCCGCGCGCAGTTCGCGCGGCTCGCGGAGAAAGGCCGGCTCGAACCGGCACAGGCCGACGCGGCCGGCAACCGGATCCGCGCGGTGCGCGCGCTGGCCGATCTGGCGGGCGCCGCGTTGATCGTCGAGGCAGCGGCCGAGCGGCTCGACGTGAAGCGGGACATTTTCGCGACGCTCGAACGCCATGTCGACGATGCTTGCCTGCTGGCGACCAACACGTCGTCGATCTCGATCACGTCGATCGCGGCGGGGCTGCGCGTGCCGCAGCGCGTCGCCGGCCTGCATTTCTTCAACCCGGCGCCGCTGATGGCGCTCGTCGAGGTGGTCAGCGGGCTTGCCACCGCGCCCGAGGTTGCGCAGGTCCTGTATGCGACCGCGGCCGCGTGGGGCAAAAAACCCGTGATGGCGAAATCGACGCCGGGCTTCATCGTGAATCGCGTCGCGCGGCCGTATTACGCGGAGGCGCTGCGCGTGCTGAACGAGCAGGGCGGCGCGCCGGCGTCGATCGATGCGGTGATGCGCGAGGCCGGCGGCTTCCGGATGGGGCCGTTCGAGCTGATGGACCTGATCGGCCATGACGTGAACTTCGCGGTGACCGAATCGGTGTTCCGCGCGTACTTCAACGACCCGCGCTACACGCCGTCGCTGATCCAGCAGGAACTCGTGAACGCGGGTTTCCTCGG
This sequence comes from Burkholderia sp. BE17, assembly GCF_009362305.1. Lineage (NCBI taxonomy): Bacteria > Pseudomonadati > Pseudomonadota > Betaproteobacteria > Burkholderiales > Burkholderiaceae > Burkholderia > Burkholderia sp. BE17. Next base: position 48,837 of record NZ_WHNU01000011.1, on the reverse strand, counting down.
GCGCAAGTCGGGGCGCGGCTTCTATTCGTATGCGGACGGCGCGACGCCGCCCGCACCCGATCTCGAGCCGCCGCGCGATGCGCCGGCGGATGCCACGCTGTACGCGCAGGACGGCCCGGCCGCCGCGCTGCACGCGCGCTTCGCCGAACGTGTCGCACTCGCGCGGCGGGCCGGCGCGCATCTGGACGACCTGCTCGCGACGGCCGGCCGCGCATCGATCGCGCTGACCGACGGCCGCACGGCGACCGCGCGCGCCGCGCAAACGGGCGTGGCCGATCTCGTGCTCGTCGACCTCGCGCGCGATTACGCGCAGGCCGGGCTCGTCGCGCTGACGCGTGCGCTCCAGTGCGGCGATGCCGCCTATGCGGACGCGGTCGGCCTGTTCCAGCAGGCGGGCTTTCGCGTCGTCGGCGTCGCGGACGTGCCGGGGATGATCGCGATGCGCACCGTCGCGATGCTCGCGAACGAGGCGGCCGACACGGTGAACCAGGGTGTGTGCTCGCCCGCCGATCTCGATCTCGCGATGGAGAAGGGCGTGAACTACCCGTGCGGCCCGCTCGCGTGGGCCGACGCGATCGGCATCGGCCGCGTGTTTCGCGTGCTGTCGAACCTGGCGGCGAGCTACGGCGAGGACCGCTATCGCGTGTCGCCGCGCATCGCCGCGCTGCATGCGGCCGGCCGTACGTTCCGGTCGTAGCCGCCGGCCCCGGCCACTCCGATTACCCCGAACACGATAACGACATCACTCCATTGGAGGAGCACCCCGATGACTCACCCGACGCATCCCGCCGCCGCCCTCGAACCGATCGAGACCGCCAGCCGCGACGAACTGCAGGCGCTGCAGCTCGAGCGCCTCAAGTGGTCGCTGCGCCACGCGTACGACAACGTCCCGCACTATCGGCGCACGTTCGATGCGGCGGGCGTGCATCCGGACGACCTGAAGACGCTCGCCGATCTCGCGAAATTCCCGTTCTCGACGAAGAACGACCTGCGCGACAACTATCCGTTCGGGCTCTTCGCGGTGCCGCGCGAGCAGGTCGTGCGCGTGCACGCGTCGAGCGGCACGACGGGCAAGCCGACCGTGGTCGGCTACACCGCGCGCGACATCGACACGTGGGCGAACGTGACCGCGCGTTCGATCCGCGCGGCCGGCGGCCGCCCGGGCGACACGCTGCACAACGCGTTCGGCTATGGCCTCTTCACGGGCGGCCTCGGGATTCACTACGGCGCGGAGCGGCTCGGCTGCATGGTCGTGCCGATGTCGGGCGGGCAGACCGAGAAGCAGGTGCAACTGATCCGCGATTTCGAGCCGAAGATCATCCTCGTCACGCCGTCGTACATGCTGAACCTGATCGACGAGATGGTGCGGCAGGGGATGGACCCGGCCGAGTCGTCGCTGAAGATCGGCATCTTCGGCGCCGAGCCGTGGACGCAGGCGTTGCGCGAGGAAGTGGAGACGCGCGTGGGCATCGACGCGCTCGACATCTACGGGCTGTCGGAAGTGATGGGCCCGGGCGTTGCGTGCGAATGCGTCGAGACGAAGGACGGCCCGGTGATCTGGGAAGACCACTTCTATCCGGAGATCATCGATCCCGTCACGGGCGAAGTGCTGCCCGACGGCAGCCAGGGCGAGCTCGTGTTCACGTCGCTGACGAAGGAGGCGATGCCGGTGATCCGCTATCGCACGCGCGATCTCACCGCGCTGCTGCCGCCGACCGCGCGCGCGATGCGCCGTCTCGCCAAAATCACGGGCCGTTCCGACGACATGCTGATCGTGCGCGGCGTGAACGTGTTCCCGAGCCAGATCGAGGAGATCGTCGTCGCGCTGCCGGCGCTGTCGGGCCAATTCCAGATCACGCTGTCGCGCGACGGTCACATGGACCGGCTCGACATCGCGGTCGAACTGCGCTCCGAGGCTGCGGCGTCGGTTACCGAAAGCGATCGCGCGGCGCTCGCGCGCGAGTTGCAGCACCGGATCAAGACGATGGTCGGCGTGTCGTCCGGCGTGACGGTGCTCGCGGCGGGCGGCATTCCGGCTACCTCGACCGGCAAGGCCCGGCGCGTGATCGACCGCCGCCAGGCCGCCTGATTCCGATGTTTGCCGTTCTACCCGAGGAAACCTGTTCGATGGATGAATTGAAGACCCTGGCCGTCGCGGTCGATGCGCGCGGCATTGCGACCGTTGTGCTGCAGCGCGGCGACGTGCTCAACGCGTTCGACGAGACGATGATCGCCGAGCTGACCGACGCATTCACGGCGCTCGGCCGGCGCGACGACGTGCGCGCGATCGTGCTGCGCTCGGACGGCCGCGCATTCTGCGCGGGCGCCGACCTGCAGTGGATGCAGCGCGCGAGCGCGAACGATGCGGCCGCGAACCTGCGCGACGCGGAGCGGTTCGCCGCGATGATGCGCGCGATCCGGCAGTGCCCGAAGCCGACGGTGGCACGCGTGCAGGGCCACGCGTTCGGCGGCGGCGTGGGCCTGTGCGCGGCCTGCGACATCGTGATCGCGAGCGACCATGCGCGCTTTTCGGTCAGCGAGGCACGTTTCGGAATCCTGCCGGCCGTGATCGGCCCGTATCTGGTCGAGGCGGTCGGCCAGCGCCAGGCGCGCCGGCTCGCGTTGACCGCGACGCAGCTCGCCGCCGGCGAAGCCGTCGCGATCGGCCTGATCCACCAGGCCGTGCCGCTCGATGCGCTCGACGAAGCGCTCGAACGGACGCTCGCGGAACTGGGCCGCAACGGCCCGAACGCGCTCACGGAGATCAAGCGCTTCTTCGATGCGATCGGCGAGTATCCGCCGTCGGACGAGCGCGCGGCGTTCACCGCACAGACGATCTCCCGCGTGCGGGCGACGCAGGAGGCGAAGGAGGGCTTCGCCGCGTTCTTCGCGAAGCGGCCGCCGGCATGGGAAGCGGGCGCCGAGTAAGGGCAAATCGCGACGATCGACGGCGGAGCGCGCCCGGCCGCATTTTGCGTCTCGGGCGCGGGCGCTTGCTCTACAATGCGTGACCCCCGGCGCGCTGCCGGCCCAGCCCCGACCGATTCTTCGCCCGATGATCGTCAACCGCCTTATCTCCGAGATCCTGTTCGGCTTCACCGGCCTGATCGGCATCATCAATCCGATCGGCATCGCGTTCCTGTTTCTCGAACGGACCGAGGCGCTCACCGAGCACGAGCGCGACCTGCTCGCGAGGAAGGTGGCGTTCAACGCGTTCATCGTGCTGATGGTCGCGTTCTTCGCCGGCACGCCCGTGCTGCATTTCTTCGGGATCTCGATGGAGGCGCTGCGGATCGGCGGCGGCCTGGCGGTCGCCGTGGCGGGCTGGCAGATGCTGAACGAGCCCGACGTGCCGGGCGGCGGCGACACGCCGGTCAAGCCGATCGACGCGAACGCGATCATGACGCGCGCGTTCTTCCCGCTGACCGTGCCGCTGACGGTCGGCCCCGGCTCGATCTCGACCGCGATCGCGCTGAATGCGAACCGCACGCATAAGCTGTCGGAGTTCATGCTGTCGAGCATCGTATCGATCGCCGTGTCGGTGCTCGTCGCGGTGGTGATCTGGCAGACCTACAGCCGCGCCGCGCTGCTGTCGCGCTACCTCGGCACCGAAGGCACCAAGGTCGCGATGCGCGTGTCGGCGTTCCTGCTGCTGTGCATCGGCGTGCAGATCATGCTGACCGGCTTCTCCGCGTTCCTGCAGCCGATCGCCGACCAGGTCAAGTAACCCGCCCGTCCTTTCCCGCGTTGCGACCGGGCGCCCGAGGCGCTCGGCGTGCCGGCGTGCGCGCCCTGCGCGTTTGCGCGGCGCGGGATAACATGCGACGTCTGGCGGATGCGCGGCGCACCGTTCGCGCCCTGCGCGCCGAACGGTGGCGCGCCTCCGGCCGCAAGCTCAACTTCAATGACGAGGCGTGCGATGGAATACGTGAAATTCGGGTCGACCGGGCTGGAGGTATCGAAACTGGTGCTGGGCTGCATGACGTTCGGCGAGCCGTTGCGCGGCACGCACCCGTGGACGCTGCCGGAAGCGGAGAGCCGCCCGATCATCCAGCGGGCGGTCGAAGCCGGCATCAACTTCTTCGATACCGCGAACATGTATTCGGACGGCACGTCGGAGGAGATCGTCGGCCGCGCGCTGCGCGATTTCACGAAGCGCGACGACGTCGTGATCGCGACCAAGGTGTTCTACCGGATGCGGCCGGGGCCGAACGGCGCGGGCCTGTCGCGCAAGGCGATCACGACCGACATCGACCAGAGCCTGAAGCGGCTCGGCACCGATTACGTCGACCTCTACCAGATTCATCGCTGGGATTACGGCACGCCGATCGAGGAGACGCTCGAGGCGCTGCACGACGTGGTGAAGGCCGGCAAGGCGCGCTATATCGGTGCATCGTCGATGTTCGCGTGGCAGTTCGCGAAGGCGCTGTACACGTCGAAGCAGAACGGCTGGACCCGCTTCGTCAGCATGCAGAACCATCTGAACCTGCTGTATCGCGAGGAAGAGCGGGAAATGCTGCCGCTGTGCGAAGCCGAGGGCATCGCGGTGATTCCGTGGAGCCCGCTCGCGCGCGGCCGGCTGACGCGCAACTGGGACGAATCGTCGGAACGGCAGCAGAAGGACGACGTCGGCCAGCGGCTGTACGACGCGACGGCCGATGCGGACAAGGCGGTCGTCGACGCCGTCGCCGCGATCGCCGCCGCGCGCAACGTGCCGCGCGCGCAGGTCGCGCTCGCGTGGGTCGCGCAAAAGCGCGGCGTCACCGCGCCGATCGTCGGCATCTCGAAGCCGCAGCAACTGGATGATGCGCTCGGCGCGCTCGAATTGAAACTGACCGACGACGAAATCGCCACGCTTGAAGGCCCGTACGTGCCGCACGCGATCGCCGGGTTCAACTGAGCGCGGTATCTCGCCGGGCGGCGCCGCGCGCCGCGGTCAACGCGCGGCGGCGAGCATCGGGTAGGTCAACAGGCCGAAGTGAACGACGTTCAGCCCCGCATGCGCGAGCGCGGAGGCGAGCAACCCGCCGCGCCGCCACGCGAGGCCGTAACCGATACCGGCCACCGTGCCGAGCACGATCCATTGCCAGCCGCCGGCCGCGTGCGCGGCGCCGAACAGCACCGCGCCGATCGCGAGCGCGACCCACGGGCCCCATGCGAACGCGCGGAGCGCGCGCGTCAGCCCGCCTTGCACGTAGCCGCGGAACAGCGCTTCCTCGGCGAGCGTCACGAGCAACAGGTTGTTCACGAGCCACAGCCAGCCCGACGCCGGCCATTTGGGCGCCCAGCCGACCATCCCGAACGCGAGCGCGCCGGCCAGGCACGTGGCGGCCGTCGCGACGGCCGCCACCGCGCCCGTGCGCAGCGCGCGCGACAGCGCGACGTCGGGGGCGACCCACGGCAGCACCCACAGCAGCCACAGGCCGACCAGCGGCTTGTCGAGATTCAGGTACATCGTGAACGGCACGGCGTCCGGCGTGAAACGCGTCGGGGCGATCACGAGCGGATTGTGGAAACCGGGGATCAGGTGCAGGCTCAGCGCGATCGCGAGCGCGGCAAACACGGCGTGCGCGGCGATCCGCACCGCGAGCGGGCGCGCGGGCGACACGCCCCACGCGGCCGCGGCCAGCAGCGCGAGCGATGCCAGCGCAACCGGCTCGAGCTTGCCGAACGCCAGCGCGCCGGCATAGCCGAGCGCGGCCAGGATGAGGCTCAGGCCGTGCTGAGGGCGATGCCACGCGAAAGCGGCGGCCGCGAACAGGGCGAGCCAGATCGTGGCGCACGGAAGGAGCGAAAGGGACATGACAGGAAAGGCATAGGTCGGACAAGACGCCGCGCATCATACAGCAGTCGCGGTGACAGGCCGCCGGGCCGGCGCCGGCCGCGCGGCCGTCAGCGTCCGGCGACCTCGGTGACGCCGTCGCCGGACCGGATGTCGACGCTGTTGCGCACGCGCATCCGCCGCCGGTACCAGAACGTCCACATCAGCAGGCAGCCGAACACGGTGTAGCCGATGATCGGCGACACGACCAGCACGCGCTCGACCGGCCAGGTGATGACCATCCAGCAGCGCAGCAGCATCTCCAGCGTCATGAAGGCGCCCCACACGAAGGTCATCCGCCGCAGCATCTGCCGCAACCCCGGCTGTGCGGCCCAGACCGATTCGAAGTGCGCGGCGCCGCCGTCCATCTCGCGGGCCACGGTGGCGCGAGCGAGATAGAAGATCAGCGGGCGTTCGCGGAACAGCGACAGCAGGAACACGACGCCGATCGTGCCCGACGCGAGCGATTCGCGCATCAGCAGCGTGCGCGGGCTGCCGCCGAACGCCATTCCGACGATCGACAGCGCGATGCCGAGCAGCACGATGGCCGCCACCGCGTCGACGCGGCGCGAGCGGACGAATTCGACGATCGACCAGACGATCGGCGGAACCGCCGACGCGTACAGCGCGCCGGTTTCGCCGAAATACGGATGTGCGACCCGGTACGCAACCCAGGGCAGCAACAGGTTGACGAAGAGTTCGAGAATCAGGCCGGCTCGCGGTTTCACGGTACGCAATTCCACGCAGGTTGGGGCGAACGCGTGACGGGCATGGTTGCCCGCGGTTGCCCCGAAAAGGGTTCGGTCCAGTATATCGAAGAATCGCGCCGGATTGCGGCGTCGCAACGGCCGTTTGCCGTCGGCGCGTTCGTCATGCAGTGGCCGCGGCCGGCAGCGTGATCGTGACCGTGGTGCCGTGCAGCAGCACGCTATGCACGTGGATCTCGCCTTCGTGCCGTTCGACGACCGCCTTGACGAACGCCATGCCGAGCCCGACGCCGCCGGTTTCCGGTTGTCCGGCGGTGCGAAAGCGCCGGTAGCGCTCGAACAGCCGCGTCTGGTCCGTGCTGCTGATCCCGCATCCGCTGTCGCGAATCGTGCAGCGCACGGTCTTGCCGTCGGCGCTCGGCTCGACCCGGCATTCGACGCTCGTCCGCGACGCGCTGTACTTGATCGCGTTGTCCAGCAGGTTGATCAGCGCGCGCGACAGCAGGGCCGGGTCGCCGAGCACGATCGCGTCGTCGCGGCGCGGCACGTCGTCCAGCGAAATGAGCTTCTGGTGCGCGAGCGGCCACACCGCGTCGCGCGCCTCGTTCATCAGGTCGGCGAGGTTGACCGGCACGCGCTCGTATTCGCTGGCCTCCGCACGCGAGAGCTGCGCGAAACCGTCGGCCATCGCCAGCGTGTGCCGCACGAGTTTGCCGATTCTCGCGAACTGCCGCTTCTTCTGCGCGTCGTCCACATGCTGCTCCTGCGTGGCGATCAGGATGATCAGCGACGTCAGCGGTGCGCGCATGTCGTGCGAGAACAGCGTCAGCATGTCGTTGCGCTGGCGCTCGAGCATGTCGCGGCGTACGTAAGCGTTGCGCAAGGTCTCCAGCGCTTCGTGGATGCGGGTGATCTCGGGCGCGATTCCGCGCGGCATCGCGACGTGCGCCGTATCGCCGTTGCCGAGCGCGATGATCCGGCGGCCGAGCGTATCGAGCGGCTTCGACAGCAGCCGCTGCGTGCCGCGCGCGAGCGAGAACAGGATCGCGATGCTGAGCGCCGTCGCGAACGCCGACATCGCAACCTTGATCCGGGCCGTGTTCCGGTCCGAAATGACACGACGCCGGGCAACGTCGATGACACGGTCGCGCAGCAGTTCGCACGGCCGGAAATACGGGACGATCGTCCTGGAAAAATCTGCGGCGCTCATCGGGTAGGTTCCGGTCCGGCCGTTCGCGACGATCGTGTCGACGAGCGGGAGAAGATGAGTGTCGAACGCCGCGTTCAGCTGTGCATACTCGTGCGCCACGTCGGCATCGTCGAGCTGCGTGCCGATCGCGCCGCCGATCAGCGCGCGCAATTGCTCGATGCGTCCGCGCATCCGCATGATGTCCGCGAACTGCGCGCGGTCGAGCGGCTGCCGCGCGAACGTCGGGGCAATGAGCAGCGAGCCGGTGCGCCCCGCGTATTCCCGTAGATCGCTCAGCAGCCGCGCCAGCAGGATCGCGCCCGACGTGCGCGGGTCGCGCATTGCCGTATCGGTCATCGCGCCGTCGATCAGCAACGATACCGTATCGACGACCCGGAACAGGTGCGCCTGCGCGTGCTGGATATCGTGAACGGTGCGCGATGCGAGCGGCCGCGCGTCGAGTGCGTCGACTTCCGCGCGCGCGTCGGCGAGCGTGACCCGGATCGCGTCGAGCGCGTGCAGCAGGTTGCCGCGCTCGCGCTCGTCGAGTGCGCTCGCCTGCCCGATGCCGGCGCGAAAGTGTTCGAGCGCGTCGTCGGATCGCGCACGCGCGGCGAGCAGGTTGCGCACTTCCGTCGCTTCGTCGTGCTGCAGGCGTACCAGCAGGTCGTTCGTCGGGCCGCGCTCGGCCGAGATCATGTTGGCCGCGACCATCGCGCCGTGGATGAATTCGAAGCCTTGCAGGTCGGCGTTTTCCTGCCGGTATTGCCGGAAACTTCCCCAGACGATCGTGCCGCACAGCAAGGCCAGTAGCGTGGTGACGAGCGCGAAGCCGATATGCGTCTTCTGCTGGATCGTCAGCGATCGAACGTTGTTTGCGTATTCCCGATTAAATGACAGATTCATGACACATCATGTTTGCAAGCTATCCCGGGGAGGCCCGTATTCTCGGCCTGTCGGCGCCGTTGCGCCGTGAGGTTCAACAGGTGTTTCGCCGTCACGCGGCGGCAACGATCCCGGCCGGGAAGCCGGATCGCGCGTTGCACAGGATCGCCTTGCGCCACCTTCCTGTCGATACCGGATGAATCGCGCGTGACCCGAGGAAACCCTGATCGCCGGTTCGACGGGTGGGGTGTTGCGGCTAATGGTTTGGATTGCGAATGTTTTGAATCGTCGCGTGCGACCGGAGAGCGGCTTGAAATCCGCTTCGGATGACGACAGCAGGGAAGAGGGCGCTGGAGGGGAGTTGTTCGGCAAACGTTTGCGTCACTCATGTACGGGGCGACGCTTGCGGGAGGAACACCGGCACGCGTGCCGCGGCGCGAATCGTTGCCGCGGCCGCGTGCGCCGTCAGGCGACGGCAGGCCGGACGATGATCTTCACGTTCCGGTCCTTGTGGTTGACCAGTTCCTCGAAGCCGTGCGCGACGATGTCGCCGAGCGCGATGCGTCCGGTGATGAGCGGCTGCACGTCGATGCGGCCGTCCGCGATGAAGCGGATCACGTCCGCGAATTCGCCGTTGTACGCGAGCGAGCCGATCACTTCCTTCTCGGTCGACACGATGTCGAAGAAGTTGAACGACGTCGGTTCCTCGAAGATGCCGACCATCACCGACTTGCCGGCCTTGCGGATCACGTCGATCGCGAGCTTCGCGGTGGCCGTGTGCCCGATGCACTCGAACGACACGTCGGCGCCGTAGCCGCCCGTCAGCGCCTTGACTTCCGCGATCGCGTCGGACGTCTTCGGATCGATGACGACGCTCGCGCCGACTTCCAGCGCCTTCTGCTTGCGCGCGGCCGACATTTCCAGCGCGATCACGCGCCCGGCGCCCGCGGCCTTCGCGCACATGATCGTGCACAGGCCGATCGTGCCCGCGCCGACCACGACGACGGTCTGCCCGACGATGTTGCCGGCCTTCTTCACCGCGTGCAGCCCGACCGCGAGCGGTTCGATCAGCGCGCCGGCTTCGGTCGGGAAGTTGTCGGGCAGCTTGTACAGCAGTTCGGCCGGCACGTTCACGTATTCGGCGAACGCGCCGTTGTTCATCAGTCCGGTAAACGCGAGGTTCTCGCAGATGTTGTACAGCCCGTGCCTGCAATACCAGCATGTGCCGCAATGCTGGCATGCGTCGGCCGTCACGCGGTCGCCGACCGCGAAGCCCGTCACGCCCGCGCCGAGTTCGGCGATCTCGCCGCTGAATTCGTGGCCGAGGATGCACTGGCCCTTCAGGCCCGTCAGCGGATGCGGCGCATCGACCGGGATGAACACGGGCCCCGCGACATATTCGTGCAGGTCGGAGCCGCAGATCCCGCACCAGTGCACGCGAATCGTGACCCAGCCTGCCGGCGGGCGCTCCGGAACGGGAACCTCTTCGACGCGGATGTCGTGGCGGCCGCGCCAGACGGCGGCTTTCATGCTGCGGGCGGTGGTCGGTGCCGGTGTACTCACGTTGCTGTCTCCGTCAGGTTGTCGTCGGGCGTGAGGCATGGCTGCCGGTGCGCCCGTCGCGCGATTGCGCGATCGAACGGTATGCAGGAACGGGGCCAGCGTGAATCGGTGCGGTGCGGGGTGGTCGGAGAGGGTTGGAAGTGTGCGACGCACTATTGCGCTACGCGTTTGCAGGAAGCGATATGGCGGGAGTCGTGCGGGAAGTTTGCTGCGACTGCGAAGTCGCGGGCCGGGTGAGACGCTGGGACGTTCGTCTCAGCGCAATGAGACGAATCGCGAGACGAACGGCAACCGACAGCCTGGATCAGGAGCCGTCGCTGTCGTGCCGGCCCATTACAGCGATCGGCGAAACGCATCGTTGCGCAACTTTTCCTTTACTTGAAGTTAACTTCAATTTGTATCATGTGCGCCAGTCCGATCGCGGCCGCGTGGGACATCCCGTTGCACGCGGCGGCCCCAACGGAGGGGGAAATGACCGAATCGCCTGTCGTGGCCGATGCTGCCACGCTGCCGGCGCGCAGTTGCCGGGCCGCCGTCGCGAATGTCGTGCCGGCGAGCCGTCAAGCATGCCGAACACCATGGAAAGCCTGATCTGCGAAGAAGATGTGTCGTGCGATGCGCCTGCATTCGGCGAACGCGATGCGATGCCACCGCACGGCGGCGGCGTCGCGCATCCGCTCGTGACGAGCGGCCGCGCGCCGGGTCCGGAGCATGCCGCGGCCGCGGTGTCGCCGTTGCGCCCGCAACTGTTCGTCACGGTGCTGGAGGCCGGCGACGACGGGTTGCTGATTCGTTGGGTCGAGAGCGGCCGTTGCCATTACGGCGAGCAGCGCTGGCGCCTGCGCGTCGCGTCGCAGCCGGGCCGCTGTGCGATCTCGGGGCGGCCGATCGAGCCCGGCGAGCCGGTGTTCCGGCCGGTGCGGCGGCCCGTGCCCGCGAACGGCGACGAGATGATCTGCCCGGCGTCGGTGCCGGGCGCGGCCGGCGCGGCGCGGGCGGACGTTGCACCCGAGGACGACGCTTCACGGGACCCGGCCGGCGTTCTCGACTGAACGCCGGCCGGCCGCTGAGCCGCGTTACTTCTTCAGATCGTGCCGATACTGGATGAACCCCGCGTTATTCGCGAGCTTGTCGTACAGCGCGCGCGCGGTCGTGTTGGTTTCATGCGTGAGCCAGTACACGCGGCTCGCGCCGGCTTCTCGGGCGCGTTCGTACACGGCCTCGATCAGCGCGCCGCCCGCGCCTTGCCCGCGTGCGTCGGGCGCCGTGTACAGGTCCTGCAGGTAGCAGTACGGCCCTTCGGTCCAGCACGAGCGGTGGTAGATCGAATGCACGATCCCGACCAGCGCGCCCGATGCGTCGAATGCACCGAGCACGAACATCGGCTCGGCGGGGTCCATCAGGCGCGCCCACGTCTTCGCGAATACGGCATCGCTCAGCGCGGTGTCGTAGAACTTCTGATAACCCTGCCACAGCGGGCGCCACGCAGCTTCGTCGGCGGCGACGAGCGGGCGCACCGTGACGCGCGTCGCGTCGTTCGTGCGGGCGGCCGCGTCGCGCGCGTTCGCCTGCGCGTGGCGGATCGCGATGAGCGACCGGCGCTGCTCGCCCTGCGCGTCGAAGTTCTCCGGCGCGAGCCACGCGTCGAACGCGGCGCGCACCGCCGGCCATTCGCCGTCGATGATCGAATACCACGCGGTGTCGCGACTGCGGCCCTTGTAGACGATCGCCTGCCGGAACGTGCCTTCGTAGCGGAAGCCGAGCCGCGCGGCCGCCTTGCGCGACGGCGCGTTCAGGTCGTCGCACTTCCATTCGTAGCGCCGGTAGCCGAGCGTGTCGAACGCGTACTTCATCAGCAGGTACTGCGCTTCGGTCGACACGGGCGTGCGCTTGAGCAGCGGCGAGAACGTGACGGAGCCGACCTCGATCACGCCGTTGGCCGGATCGATGCGCATCAGTGCGAGCGTGCCGACCGCACGGCCCGTGGCGAGGTCGATCACCGTGTAGTGCAGCGGATCGGCGCTCGCCTGCGCACCGCGCGCGTAGTCGCGGTAGCCCGACTCGTCCGCGTACGGCCCGTGCGCGAGATAGGTCCAGTCGCTGCCGTCGGGCGCCTGCGCGTAGGCCGCATACAGGTCGGCCGCGTGGCGCTCGGCGTCGAGCGGCTCGAGCCGGCAGTAGCGGCCCTCGAGCACGATGCGCTCGGGGCGCGGGCGTGCGGACCAGTCGGGAACGGGGTGGCCGATGGGTTGCCGGAAGGCGTTGGTGAGCGTGGACAAGGTCGATCTCGCTTCGGTTGGCGGCCGGCGACATGCCGGCATGCAGACGATCGTAGTCGGGCTGAGGTACCATGAAAAGCGCCACAGATCGGCAAATTTATGGTGCCACGATCCGGGCGCCACTAGCCGTGCGCCGTGCTCCGACACTTTCACGCTGCGATGTTCCGATGACGACTGCCTTGCCTTCCGGCGACTGTCCGTTGTTGCCGCTCGACGCGCCGCTGGCGCGCACGCCGGGCGCGCCTTCGCTGCAGCGCCAGTTGCTGCGCCGCGTGCGCGACGCGATTCTCGGCGGCGCGATGCCGGCCGGCACGCGGCTGCCCGGCACGCGCGCGCTGGCCGAGACGCTCGGCGTGTCGCGCAACACGACGGCCGCCGTCTACGAGCAGCTCGTCGCCGAAGGCTTCCTGCAGTCCGACCGCCGCGGAACGCGCGTGGTCGGGCTTTCGCGACCGGCGCCGCCGCGCCGGCGTGCCGCGCCGCCGGCCGTCGCGCAGCGGCTCGGACGGATTCGCCCGAGCCTCGTCGGCAGCGGCGAATCGGAGGGCTTCCGGCCGGGCGTGCCCGCGCTGTCGCATTTCCCGGTGGATGCGTGGCGGCACGCGATCGACCGCGCGCTGCGCCGTGCCGCCCGCGACTTGCTCGCCTATGGCGATCCGCTCGGCGAACGCGCGCTGCGCGAATCGATCGCGCGGCACCTGGCCGTGACGCGCGGCGTGCGCTGCGATCCCGAGCAGATCGTGATCACCGAAGGCGCGCAGGGCGCGATTGCGCTATGCGCGCAGTTGCTGACGAACCCGGGCGAGACGGTGTGGGTCGAGGAGCCCGGCTATCGCGGCGCGCGCACCGCGATGCAGGCGGCCGACCTCGATGTCGTGCCGATGCCGGTCGACGCGGAAGGGCTGCGCGCGGAAGAGGACGACTGGCGCGAGCGGACGCCGCGCCTCGTCTATACGACGCCGTCGAACCAGTTCCCGACCGGCGCCGTGCTGTCGATCTCGCGCCGGCTCGCGCTGATCGATGCCGCGCGCCGGCATCGCGCGTGGATCATCGAGGACGACTACGACAGCGAATTCCGCCACACCGGCGAGCCGATCGGCGCGATGCACGGGCTCGCGCCCGATTCGCCGGTGGTCTACCTCGGCTCGTTCAGCAAGACGATGTTTCCGGCGCTGCGGATCGGCTTTCTGGTGCTGCCCGAGGCGCTGCTGGCCGCGGTGCGGACGGTGTTGCCGGAGATGCTGCGCGGCGGCACGCGCCACGTGCAGCTCGCGCTGGCCGATTTCATCGAGACCGGCGAATACGGCCGGCATCTGGGGCGAATGCGCCGGCTGTATCGCGACCGGCGGCGGTTGCTGCTCGCCGCGCTCGACGGCAGCCTGAGCGTGCCGCATCAGGTCGAGGGCGGGCCGTGCGGATTGCATCTCGCGCTGCGGCTGCCGGCGCGCTACCGCGACCGCGCGATCGTCGACGCAGCGCGCGCGCATGGCATCGGACCGTTTCCGCTGTCGGGTTTTTCGATTCATGCGGAGTCGGCGGCCAACGGGCTCGTGCTCGGTTTCGGCAATACGTCGGCCGATGCATTCGAGCCGATGTTGCGGACGTTGTCGGTGATCGCGGAGCGGGTCGGCGGGGATTGAACGGTCGCCGGACTTGTGCGGATTGACGAATCGCGCGCTTTGTTCGAAACGAACGCCGTCGCGGCTCCGCGGCCGCTGAATCACCCGGCATGCGGGTTTCGATTCGTATGTTTCATCGGGCCGCGTGGACTATAAATGGATGCGTGTACCGGTGCTTGTCGGGTGCCTGCGCGTCTCGCGCAAGTCGGCGCCGCGACTGCCGGGGGAGGTGCACCGTGGTTCGCCAGACGCTTGCTCGCGCCGTGCTTCGCACTGCGTTGATCGGGGGCGTGTTTGCCGGTTTCTTGCTACCGCCGCCAGCCGCCATTGCGGGGACCGTCGCACCGCCCGTCAAACCTGCCATGAAGGAAAGGCCGGCCGCCGCGCCTTACGCGATGCCGGTCGATTTTCCGGCGATCGTCGACCGCTACGGCCCGGCGGTCGTGACCATCATGACCGCCGCGCCCGACCAGCAGGCCGGCGGGCCGTCCTTCGCGATGCTCGATCCCGACGATCCGCTCGCCGCGTTCTTCCGGCGCGGCGCGCCGGCGCCCGCGCAGGGCTCGCAGGCGCCGCCGCCCGACACGGCGCTGCGCGCGGTATCGGGCAGCGGCTCGGGCTTCATTGTCAGTGCCGACGGCCTGATCCTGACGTCCGCGCACGTGGTCGACGATGCGACCGACGTGACGGTGCGGCTCACCGACCGCCGCGAATTCAAGGCGACGGTGCTGGCCGTCGATCCGCAAAGCGACGTCGCCGTGTTGCGTGTCAGCGCAACGAAGCTGCCGTTCGTGCGCATCGGCGATTCGGCGAAGGTGCGTGCGGGCGAACCGGTGATGACGATCGGCGCGCCGGACGGATCGGGCAACACGGTCACGGCCGGCATCGTCAGCGCGACGTCGCACCGGCTGCCGGACGGCAGCGCGTTTCCGTTCTTCGAAACCGATATCGCGCCGAATCCCGACAACTCGGGCGGCCCCGTGTTCAATCGCGCGGGCGACGTGATCGGCATCGCGGTGCAGGTCTATACGGGCGCCGACCGCTACGCGAGCATGACGTTCGCGATCCCGATCGCGTTCGCGGCAAAGGTGCGCGCGCAGCTACAGACGCAGATGCAGGCGCAACAGGCTCAGGCTCAGGCTCAGGCTCAGGCTCAGGCTCAGGCTCAGGCTCAGGCTCAGGCGCCGGCGCCGGCGCAGGGCGCGTCGTCCGTCAACGCGTTCGGCGTCGACGTGCAGGATGTCGGCATCGGGCTGGCCGCGGCGTTCGGGCTGCCGCGACCGGCGGGCGCGCTCGTCAACGGCGTCGTGCCCGGTTCGCCGGCCGCCGCGGCCGGCGTGAAGCCCGGCGACGTGATCGTGAAGCTGGGCGACAAGCCGATCGGCCGCTCGGCCGAACTGAACGACCTGGCCGCCGCGCTGTCGCCCGGCGAGAAGGTGTCGCTGCGGGTGATTCGCAAGCGCGCGCCGGTGATGCTGACGATCACGGGCGCCGACGACGCGGCCGGCAGCGCGGGCACGACAGTCGGCATGGTTGCGCCGAAGACCGCTGTGCGGCCGGGGGTGGCGGCGGGCGAAGGCGGCGATCGCCTGGGGCTGACGATGCACGCGCTGAGTGACGACGAGCGCCGCTCGACGGGGCTCGCGGTCGGGATGATGGTGGACGCGGTGCACGGCCCGGCAGCGAGGGCGGGCATCCAGCCGGGCGATGTCGTGCTCGAGATCAACGACACGCTGCTCGAGACGCCGGACGACGTGCAGTCGCTCGAAGCGAACGGCACCGTGATCGCGCTGCTGATCCAGCGTAATAACGCGCGGAAGTTCGTGTCGGTGCGGGTGCGGTAGGGTGTTGACGTGGCTGGCGTCGTGCGCCTGGCATCGTCCAGTATCGCTGGCAGACGGTCAGGCATTCAGGAGCCGTCCCGTGTGAAAGCGGCGTTCTTTATCGTAGTTGTATGCAGGCGCAGGGGCTGGTAGCGGCGCCGCGCCGGCATCCATGCGTCCCCCGACTCGTTCGGGGGCTTTTGGGGGGCTTCGTGGAATTCAGTGGATGTCGCTTGCCGACCCACAAGAGCCGCTCACGGCAGTCAAAGATCAACGACTCAAATGCACCACGAAACAGTCATGGATCAACTGCATCGCGTCCTCACTTTCCATTGACGGCCAAAAATGCGAGCATCGCTACCACTCGGACAGTCGGGGAGAAATCCAGGTCGTGAAGCGTAGCCCTTCCTCGAATCAGGACCGGGTTCACGAATCATGTTGTTGTCGCAATGCATCTAAAGGCTTAGTCTTCCGACGAACGCATCGACACGTCGCCGACTACCACGCCTTTCAACCTCTCCCGCAACGCCGCAACATTGTCCACACCGTTCAGTTGCTCGAACTCCCGTTGCGCTTCCTGCCAGAGAGCGGCGGCCCTTTCGTGCAGGCGCCGCCCATCCTCGGTGAGCTCGATAAGGCGGCTTCGGCCGTCCGTGGGCGAAGGCCTGATCGTGACGAAGCCGTCGCGCTCCAGGAAGCCAACCATTTTCCCCATCGCCGTTCGTTCGATATCGAGCCGTTCGGCAAGGGCATTGACCGGGGTACTTCCCACCTCGTCAAGGGCGGCCAGGGTAAGGAATTGCGTGATGCGCAGACCCGCGGGCGCAAGATGGCTATCGTAGAGTCGGGAGATCTGCCTGCTCGCTTTCCTCACGGCGAAGCAGTTGCATTGATCGATTCCAAGTGGCTGGTTGACCGGCAACATCTGTTCTACTCCTGATTCTGGTTAAGGTCGCGCACTACGCGCGCGTCGCGCGAAGGATACGGCAGTATCCTTGAATGAAAGCCGCGCGCGACAGCGCTGGTGTGCGGCAACCTACGCGCCTCATGTCTCGGTGCCGAAACCGACCCGTGTCATCTGCGGTGTTCAAATCCCTGCAGGCGGTGTGATATAGCCGGGTATCTCGGACGCGAGCGTGCTCTTCAGCACCGCTGTCCCCTTGTCGGCCATAACCTCGCTCTTGCCGGCGGCGAGCGCGTCATAGGTCTGTTGCACGACGTCCTCCGGACTGGCTTTAGGCACGTCGATGCCGTTGGTCAGATCGGTATCCACGAACCCGACGTGCAGGCCCAGAACCTGGATGGCACGCTCGCGCAGGTGAAAGCGAAGCTGGTTCGTGTAGCTCCAGGCCGCGGCTTTCGACGCGGCATACGGTGTCAGATAGGGCCGCGGAAGCCACACGATGTCGGAAAGCACGTTGATGATCGCGGCATGCGGCTGGGCCGCCAGTATCTGTTCGAAGGCCTGCGTGACGCGCACCACGCCGTAGTAGTTGGTATCGAACAAGCGGGCGGACTGCGCTTGCACGTCGGCCGCCAGCGGCCCGTCGATCAGAGCGGCAATGCCCGCGTTGTTGATCAGCAAAGTTGTGTCGGCCGCCAGTTTCGCGGCCTCGGCAATCGACGCCGGATCCGTGACATCGATCCTGACCGGCACCATGCCCGGCTCGTCGAAACCGCTCGTGTTGCGCATACCTGCGTACACTTTCGCCGCACCGCGCCGAAGCGCTTCGCGTGCAAAAGCGAGGCCCAGGCCGCGATTGGCACCGGTAATGAAGACGGTGGCGTTCTTGATATCCATGACAAGCTCCTTTTTCAAAAGTCGCGTGCCGGGGGAGTGTCGACTCCATCCACGAGCGCGCGGGTGCCGGATTCAAAGAAAGACGTGTTCCGGCAACTGCTTCGAAAGCGACTCCCGCAGATGGGTCGCGAGAGTCAGTACGGCGCCAAGCGGGCTCATCCGCACACTGACTCGCGGCACCGAGCCGTCGGCGTTGCGATCGACGACCACGACTGCGCTCAACGTCTCGCCGCTCGTCAGAACCGCCTCGTATTCGAGAAAAGACCGCGAGCCGACGGCTTGAGCAAACGTTGGTGTCTGTGAGACGTAAAAGGTCCCGACGGCGTCGACGGCGAGCCGGATTTCGTCGCGCCCGACGACGGGCGCGCGCAACACCGAGCTGACCAGCTCGGCGTCGACTGTCAGATCATCGAGAAACGGGTGCTGCTCAGGTTGGCTGCGTGACATTTTTAGACCTCCCGGTTCGTGTCAAGGACGTGTTCACACGAATGCGGCCCGATACTTCTCGACGAACTGCTGAACCGACAGCGCCGGCTTTCCGGTGATCTTCTCGACGGCGTCGTTGGTGCCCGAGAAGATGCCGTCGCGATAGTTCTGAGCGACTTCGACCAGATGCTGCGTGAGGAACGGCGGAAACTTGTAAAGGGTTTCCATCTTGATTCGAAATTCCTCGATGGAAGTCGGCGCGTATTCGATCCGCGCGCCGAGAACCTCGCTCATCGCAGCTGCGATCTCGACGTGGTTCATCTCGGCGGGGCCGTGAAGCGTGTAGGTCTTGCCTTCGTGGCCTTCGGGGTTGGCGAGGATGTGGGCGATCACGCGTCCCTGATCGTCGCTGGCGATGGGCGCGTGACGACCGTTGCCAAACGGAAATTCGATCTTCTTCGTGGCCCATATCTCCCGTGCAAAATGCGGATAGACGAGCCAATCGGCAAAGAAGGTCGGGCGCAAATGCGTAGTCGCGACACCCGACCAATCGAACACCTGCTCGGAGACCCAGTGATCCTGTGCCGCGTGGCTCATGGACTCCCGGCGCGCGGAAATCTGCGACATGTTGACGATCGCCGTAACGCCCGCTTCCTTTGCTGCCTGCGCGAAATAGGCCGCGGCCCCGATGATTCCCGGCGCGATCGGATGAAGGAAATACGCTGATCGGATGCCTTCCATCGCAGCCCGAATGTCGTCGATGTCGGTGAAGTCCCCGACTGCGACATCGACACCGCGCTGCCTCAAAGCCGCCGCCCGATCGTCATCTGTGCGCACATAGGCCCGCACGCGTTTGTGCATCTTGAGCAGTTCGTCAATAGCAATACCCCCGGTGCGTCCGGTTGCACCACTTACAAGAATCTCAGGCTTGTTCATCATTTCTCTCCGTTCGAAAGTGAGAGCATATGCTCTCTTAGGCAAAGAGTAGGAGCATGTGCTCTCATTGTCAAGTTTTTCTAGTCCCCCAACACCTCGAGGAAAGTCACGCCGGACCCGGCGGCGGCATTTGTGAGCGACGCATCGACAGGTTGCTGCACAGGCGCCCCGCAATGCGAAGCGCCTGCAAGCGTCGATATCGTCCCTGCCTGCTTACTTGCGACTGATCAGCCAGCTGTTGGAGGGGCCGCTGCTATGCCCGAAGCAGACATTTGAGTGTCCATTCGCGGGCGCGAGCGAACGACTGAAAGTGGCCGACCGCAGACGGTCTTTCTCACGCCCCCCAGAAATCCGCGAAGAACTTTTTTCCATTGCGCACCCCCACGCGGCGCGTGCGCGGAGGACATTCGCTTGCAACCGAACCTGCCGATCGATTCCGCTGCGGCATCGCCGCACCACGCGACGCTGATCCTGCTGTGCGCGTTCTCGGTGCTGCCGCTGAGCCTGTTCCTGCCGTCGCTGCCGGCGATCGCGCACGACCTGCGCGCCGACTATGCGCTCGTCGCCCTGTCGCTCGGTGGATACGCGGCGGTGGCGGCATCGCTCGAGTTCGTGATGGGGCCGCTGTCGGACCGGTTCGGGCGAAGGCCGATCGTGCTGACGAGCGTCGGCGTGTTCGCGCTCGTCTCGCTCGGCTGCGCGATGGCGACCGATATCCGCGTGTTTCTCGCGTGCCGGCTGATGCAGGCGGCGATCACGTCGGTCTATCCGGTGTCGATGGCGACGATCCGCGACACCGGCGGTGGCAGCCGCGCGGCGAGCCGGATCGGCTATGCGGCGATGGCGGCCGCGTTCGCGCCGATGCTCGGCCCGACGCTCGGCGGCGTGCTCGATCAGACGGTGGGCTGGCGCGCGAGCTTCTGGTTGCTCGGCGCGGCCGGCATCGCGCTGTTCGGCTGGTGCGCGTTCGATCTCGTCGAAACGCACACGAACCGGTCGTCGAGTCTCGGGCGGCAGCTTCGCGCGTATCCGGCGCTGCTCCGCGCCCGCCGTTTCTGGGCCTATGCGCTCTGCATGGCGTTTTCGACGGGCTCGTTCTACGCGTTCCTGGCCGGCGCGCCGCTCGCCGCGAAAACGCTGTTCGGCATCGCGCCGGCGGAGATCGGTTTCTACATGGGGACGATCACCGCCGGTTTCGTGTGCGGCAGCTTTCTGGCCGCGCGTTTCGCACGCCGCTACGCGCTGGCGACGACGATCCTGTGCGGTCGTGTCGTCGCGTGCGCGGGGCCGCTGATCGGCCTCGCGCTGGTATTTGGCGGCGCGACGCATGCGATCGCGTGGTTCGGGCCGTGCGTGCTGGTCGGCATCGGCAACGGGCTGACCAATTCCGGCGCGCATGCCGGTGCGGTGTCGGTGCGGCCGGAGCTGGCGGGCGGCGCGTCGGGGCTGGCCGGTGCGATGACGATCGCCGGCGGCGCCGCGCTGTCGTCGCTGACGGGCGCCGTGCTGACCGCCGGCAACGCGGGTTATGCGCCGCTCGCGATGATGCTGCTGTCGGCGGCGATTGCACTGGCGGCCGCCGTCTGCGTGCGCGTGTTCGACGCGCGGGACGCCGGACGGTGAACGCGGATGCGGCCCGCTACCGCGCCGCGCGCGATTGGCGGACAATTCATCGAACGCCGGGAGACGACGAACCATCCGCGAGCCGTATTCCCCGACGCGCGAAGGGCGACTGGGCGACTGGACGAGGATGCGATGATCGACTTTTCTGATTTCCAGCGGGAAATTGCCGACGCCGCGAGGGCGACGTTCAAGGCGCTGCGGGCGTTGCACCCGGACGAGCATTTCTACGCGTTCGCGCTCTATACGGACAGCGGCGCGATGACGGTGGTGCCGGCGGCCAATTCGGTCGAAGGGCTGAGCCGGGTCCGCGCGCAACAGGCGGTCGCGGACGACGATCCGGATCCGTGGTACGTGTGGGGCTGTCCCGAATGGGCGTACGCGGCGGCGGAAGCGTCGCCGTTCAACGCGATCTGCGGCAAGCTGGCCGACGAAGTGCTGAGCCCGACGTTTGTCCGGTCGAGGTTCGCGGAGTTCTCCCGGCAACTCCACGCCGACATGATCGAGGCGTTGCGGCTGCTCGATCGCGACGGCCTGTTCGGCACGGGCGAAGCAAGGGACGCCATCACGCTGTTCGTGTCGATCAGCGACGACGACGCAGCCGAGGCGCTGGAAAACGAATCGGCGAAAGCGCTGAATCCGCCGGCCGTCGCCGACACATTCCTGCGCCGCTACGACTGAGCAACCGGAATGCCGGTGCGGCCGGCCAGAGCCGCAACGCACAACGCACAACGCACAACGGGCGCTGCATCGGCCCGCGTGCGTGCCTTTTAGATCCGTTACGGCTTCGCGCCGACGACGAACTCGAACGTCGCGACGCCGTCGACGCCGCCCGTCACGCGGTCGCCCGGCTGCAGCGCGCCGACGCCGGCCGGCGTGCCGGTGAAGATCAGGTCGCCGGCCTTCAGCTCGACCGAGCGCGACACATATGCGATGACGTCGGGCACGGCCCAGATCATGTCGGTGAGATCGCCTTGCTGGCGCGTTTCGCCGTTGACCGCGAGCCAGATGCGGCCGGCGGCCGGGTGGCCGGTGGCCGTCGCCGCGCGCAGCGCGGTCACGGGGCCTGACGCGTCGAAACCCTTCGCCCAGTCCCACGGGCGGCTCAGCTTCTTCGCTTCGGCCTGCAGGTCGCGGCGCGTGAGGTCGACGCCTACGCCGTAGCCCCACACGTGCGACAGCGCGTCGGCCGGGTCGATCGACCGGCCGTCCTTGCCGATCGCGACGACCAGTTCGATTTCGTGATGGAGATCGCTCGTCAGCGGCGGATACGGGACGGTGCCGCTTGCCGGGACGATCGCGTCGGCCGGCTTCGTGAAGAAGAACGGCGGCTCGCGGTCGGGATCGGCGCCCATTTCGCGGGCGTGGTCGGCGTAGTTGCGGCCGACGCAGAACACGCGGCGCACCGGAAAGCGCGCGGACGACTGCTCGACTTCGACGGAAGGACGCTCGGCAGCGTCGATGACATAGGCGGACATCGGATGGCCTCGTTCGGTGGGTAGACGGATGCCGGCGCCCGTGCGGCGCACGGGCCGGCATGCGTGCAACGATACCCGACGCGCGTGCGGCCGGATGCGACGCAACTGCGTTTTACCGGGACAAAACTACGCGTCGGCGGTTGCCGGTGCGTCGTCGCCGTCCGGCAATGCGGCGTTCGCGTCGCGGTATGCCTTCGGCGACACGCCGACCCGCGCGCGGAAGCGCCGCGCGAAATATCCTTCGTCGCGAAAGCCGACCGAGCGCGCGATGTCCGCGATGCGCCGGCTGGTGTGAGCCAGCAGCGATTGCGCGAGCGCGATCCGGCGCTCGGTCACGAGATCGGTGAACGTGCTGCCGGTTTCCTTGCGGACCAGGTGCGCGAGATAGTTCGGCGACAGGAACGCGGCCTCGGCGGTCGCGGCGAGCGTCAGGTCCTCGCGGGTCAGGTTCGCGCGCACGTGCCGCAGCACGCGCGCGAGTGCGTCGCGCCGGCCCGCGCGCTGGGCGCCGCGCTGCGCGAGCTTGTCGAGCGCGCCGGCGTACTGCGTGCAGACGAGCCCGATGAGCTGCAGCAGGTAGCCGCGCAGCAGCGTGGTCGAGCCGAAGGTGCGCACGCGATCGGTGTCGAGCATGCACAGCGCGAGGCGGCGCGCTTCGTCGTACGTGTCGCCGGTCAGGATGAAGTCGAGATGCTCCTGGAAGCGGAACGGCGTCAGCTCGGGAAAGCGGTGCGCGGGCACGTCCTCGAGATCGAGCGGATCGACGTCGAGATCGGCGCGCAGGAACGCCTGGCTGAAGTTGATCACGATGAAGTGCGCGCCTTCCGGATGCGGGATCAGGTGCTCGCGGTGCGGCAGCACGAACGCGAGCGCGCCGCGCGGAAACGGCCGCGTGACGCCGCCGATCCGCTGCTCGGTGTCGCCGCCGAGGTTGAACTGGATCTGGAAATACGCGTGCCGGTGCGGCTCGGTGATCGCCTGGCGCGACGCCTGGTCGCGGATGTAGAAATCGAGCCGGTCGCTGCGTTCGGGCATCCCGTACAGGCGCGGCGGGGCGGTGGATGGCATGAAGGATTCTGCGGTTCGTGACGCGGTAGAGCCGCGATGGTACAGCGAACCGGGCGCGGCGGGGATGGGCGCGGATGTGCCGGGCCGGGCGATCAACCCGCAACCAGCGGCGCGACCCGGCGGCGCAGTTCGGGCACGACGTCGGCGTCGAACCACGGATGGTGCTTGAACCACGCCTGGTTGCGCGGCGACGGATGCGGCAGCGGCAGCACGCCGGAGCCGTAGTCGCGCCATGCGTGGACGGTGTCGGTCAGCGTCGCCTTGCGCGTGTCGCGCAGGAAATGCCGCTGCGCGTACTGGCCGATCAGCAGCGTCAGCCGGACCGACGGCAACTCGGCAAGCAGCCGGTCGATCCACAGTTGCGCGCATTCGGGGCGCGGCGGGTTGTCGCCGCTCGCGCCGCGGCCCGGGTAGCAGAAACCCATCGGCACGATCGCGAAGCGCGTCTCGTCGTAGAAGGTATCGGCATCGACCTCGAGCCAGCCGCGCAGCCGCTTGCCGCTCGCGTCGTCCCACGGGATGCCGCTTGCATGGACACGCGCGCCCGGTGCCTGCCCGACGATCAGGATCCGCGCGTCGCGATGCGCGCGCACGACCGGCCGCGGGCCGAGCGGCAGCTCGGCTTCGCATGCACGGCACGCGCGGATTTCGGTGAGCAGCACGTCGAGCGGCGCGCGCGTTCGTTTCGGCATCGATTCGGAGCGGGGACGGAGTGGCAATGCGGTGTCGTCCGGGCCGCGCATGCGGAAAGCCGCCGGGTGGCCCGGATCGGTATGGCGCGGCCCTGGAGCGCGCGCCAACTGCGTCACATGGCGCGCATCACGCTTGCGACGGGCCCGCTGCGCCGCGTTCGGCGACCGCAGCATCATACAACGCGGTCTGCGCGATCGCCGCGGCGATCCCCGCGTCGTCGTGCGAACCGTCGAGCATGCCCCAGCGCCGGTATTGGGCCAGGAACCACCGGCCGTCGAGCGGATCGGGCCGGTTCACGGCGCCGCCGTCGTGGAAGCGGATCGGCAGCGGCGGCTCCGCGAACGGCCCCGCGCCGTAGTCGCCGAGCAGGCGCGGCGCGATCAGCCGCGCCGGCACGCCGATCGCGTCGGGCGACGCGAGCCAGTCGGCGGCCTCGCGGCGGTGCGCGGCGCTGTCGAGCCACGCGCAGGCATCGATCAGCGTGCGGATCAGCGCGCGTGCGGTGGCCGGATACAACGAGACGAAGTCGCGGCGGGTCGCGAGCACCTTCTCCGGATGATCGGGCCAGATCTCGCTCGTGACGGCGACGGTGCGGCCTGCCTGGCACGCTTCGGCGACCGCATGCCACGGTTCGCCCGCGCAGAAGCCGTCGAGCTCGCCGTTCGCGAGCGCGGCGACCATCTCGGGCGGCGGGATCACGACGCTGCGCACGTCGCGCAGCGGATCGACGCCGTGCGATGCGAGCCAGTGGTTCAGCCACATCGCGTGCGTGCCGGTCGGGAACGTCTGCGCGAGCAGCGGCTTGCGGCCGAGCGTCGCGAGCGCGTCGCGCACGCTGCCGCTGTCGTGGTACGCGTCGGCGAGGCGGCGCGAGAACGAGATGGCCTGGCCGTTGCGGTTCAGCACCATCAGCGCGGCCATATCCGCCTGGGGGCCGCCGATGCCGAGCTGCAGCCCGCAGACGAGCCCGTACAGCGCGTGCGCGGCGTCGAGCTCGCCGCTCAGCAGCTTGTCGCGCACGGCCGCCCACGACGGCTGGCGGTTCAGTTCGAGCGTCAGGCCGTGCGCCGCGCCGAGGTCCAGGTGCTGCGCGACGATCAGCGGGGCCGCGTCGCTCAGCGCGACGAACCCGAGGCGAAGATGCGCGCGTTCCGGCGCGGCGGGGGGCGAAGTATTCATGGCGGTCATGGCTGGGGTGACGCATCGAGCAACTGCCGCGCGACGTCGACGATGCGCAGGCCCTGATCCATCGCGCGCTTGCGCAGCGCTGCATACGCATCGTGCTCGGACAGCCTGCGCTGGTCCATCAGCACGCGTTTCGCGCGGTCGATCAGCTTGCGCTCCGCGAGTTCGCGCTCGACGTCGGCGAGCCGGCGGCGCAGCGCATCGTCGTGCGAGAAGCGCGCGAGCGCGACTTCGAGAATCGGCGCGAGGCGCTCGGCCGACAATCCTTCGACGAGATACGCGCTGACGCCCGCGCCGACCGCCGCGCGGATCAGCGCCTGGTCGCCGTCGTGGCTGAACATCAGCACGGGGCGCGGCGCGGTCGCGTTCATCACCGCGAGCTGCTCGAGCGTGTCGCGCGACGGCGAATCGGTATCGATGATCACGACGTCGGGGCGCTGCTCCTCGACGGCCGCCGGCAGGCGCGCGGGCGTCGCGACGTCGTTCAGCATCTCGTAGCCGAGGCGCGCGAGCGCGTCGCCGAGTTCGCCGATCGGCTTGTCGGTGTCGGTGACGAGCAGCACGCGCAGGCGGGCGGACAAGGCGGACGAACTCATGAGGCGAGCGGGCGCGGCGGAAGGCCGGCGCGACGCGCGAACGCCGCGTGACGGCCGAGCCGGGACGCGGCGCCGATACCGCGCGTGCGCGACCGGCGGCCGGCGCGAACGCGACCAATGGATTCGGAGGAGGCGGGCGGCCGGCGCCGCGTGATGCAGCGCATGCTACGCGGCCCGGACCAGCGCCGCGTCGCGCGCGGCATCCTCGTGCTGCACGGCCGCCTCGCCGATCGCGCCGCCGACGAGGATCACGGCCGGGCTGCCGAGCCGCGCGTCGTCGATGCCGCGCGCGAGAGTGCCGAGCGTGCCGGTCCAGCGGCGCTCGTCGGGCGTGCCGGCCCATTGCACGGCCGCGGCCGGCGTCGATGCCGGCATCGCGGCGAGCAGGCCCGCCGCGATGCTGTCGACGCGGCTCATCCCCATGTAGATCGCGAGCGTGGTGCCGGTCGCCGCGAGCCGCGACCAGTCGGGTTCGCCGTGGTCCTGGCGGTGCGCGGTGACGAACGTGACGCCCTGGCAGTGCTCGCGGTGCGTGAGCGAGATGCCGAGGCTCGCGGCGGCCGCGAATCCCGACGAGATGCCGTTGACGATCTCCACGGGAATCGCGGCGGCGCGCAGCGTCGCGAGTTCTTCGCCGGCGCGCCCGAACAGCAGCGCGTCGCCGCCTTTCACGCGCACCACGTGCGCGCCGCGCAACGCGTAGCGGCGCATCAGCCGCTCGATGAACGCCTGCGGCGTGGAGCGGCAGCCGCCGCGCTTGCCGACGCGGATCACGCGCGCCCGCGGGGCGAGTTCGGCGATGCCGGGCGCGACGAGGTCGTCGAGCAGCAGCACGTCGGCGGTGGCCAGCGCCTTCACGGCCTTCAGCGTGAGGAGATCGGGATCGCCGGGGCCGGCGCCCAGCAAGGTGACTTTGCCTGTCGTCATGTCGTGTTCCAGTGCCGCGTGCGTGCGGCCGTCGATAGCGCGTTTTCTGCGCGGCGGCGGCGGGCGGTAGAAACAGTCCGGCATCCGGCCGTGCCGCGCACGGGAGGGACGCCGTTGTCCTGACGGGCCCGCCGTGAATGACGGGCATGGTTTTGCGGGAACTGCCCACCGGCGCCGTTGCCGGTGTAATGGACGAGGTTCAGCAATATCCGGGCCAACCGGCGCGATGCACGGCGGGAGCGTGGCGCGACGACCGTGTGACGGCCGCGCGCGTGCGCGCGGCAGCGGCGCGCAGGCAGATGCAATGCCGCATCGGCGTGCATCGTGCCCCGTCAGCGCGCACCGCGATGTCGCACGGCGACAGTGCTGCAGCGCACCACATCTGTGCTTCGCTGCTTCACGACGCATCGTGCGCCGCGTGCCGGATCGCGGCGCATGCTGGCTGGCGAGCCTTGCGCAGCGGGGATGCCGGCGCGATTCGGGCCGACATGGCACGGCGTTTGCGTAAGCTGGTTCGGACGCGTCAATGGCGATTCGTCCGCAGTACCGAATACATACGCGCCCGGCAACGGGCTTCATGGGCAACGGCGTCCTACGCATCGGGTCTCGACGAGACCGGGTGCGCAGGACGCCGTTTTTCGTTTGGCGGATGACATGACCGACAAAGCTACCCGTATCGATCTCTTCAGCCTCCGCACCGCGCCGATGCGCGCGTTCCACCTGACGTGGATGGCGTTTTTCGTGTGCTTCTTCGCGTGGTTCGCTTGCGCGCCGCTGATGCCGCTCATCGCACGCGAATTTCATCTGACGGCGGCACAGGTCGCCAACATCAACATCGCCGCGGTGGCCGCGACGATCGCCGTGCGGCTGCTCGTCGGCCCGCTGTGCGACCGCTTCGGCCCGCGCCGCGTGTATGCCGGCCTGCTGCTGCTCGGCGCGATTCCCGTGTTCGCCGTGCCGTTCGCGCATGACTACCTGACGTTCCTGATCTGCCGGCTCGGCATCGGCGCGATCGGCGCGGGCTTTGTGATCACGCAGTACCACACGTCGGTGATGTTCGCGCCGAACGTGGTCGGTACCGCGAACGCGACGACGGCCGGCTGGGGCAATGCGGGCGCGGGCGCGACGCAGGCGCTGATGCCGCTGCTGGTCGCCGCCGGCCTGATGCTCGGCTTCGGCGAAAGCTCGTCGTGGCGTGTCGCGCTGGTCGTGCCGGGCGTCGCGATGCTCGTGATGGCGTGGGCGTACTGGCGCTTCACGCAGGATTGCCCGCAAGGCGACTTCATCGCGCTGCGCAAGGAGGGCATCACGGTCGACAGCGGCAAGAAGGGCGGCTGGGCGAGCTTCGTCGCTGCATGCGGCAACTATCGCGTGTGGATGCTGTTCGTCACGTACGGCGCGTGTTTCGGCGTCGAGGTGTTCATCCACAACATCGCCGCGCTGTACTACGTCGATCACTTCAGCCTGTCGCTGAAGGATGCGGGCCTCGCGGCCGGCATGTTCGGGCTGCTCGCGCTGTTCGCCCGCGCGCTCGGCGGCTGGCTGTCCGACAAGATCGCCGCGCGCCGCAGCCTCGACGTGCGCGCGGCGCTGCTGTGCGCGCTGATCGTCGGCGAAGGGCTCGGGCTGATCTGGTTCTCGCATGCGCAAAGCGTCGGCATCGCACTCGTCGCGATGCTGACCTTCGGCCTGTTCACGCACATGGCCTGCGGCGCGACCTACGCGCTGGTGCCGTTCATCGACCGCAAGGCGCTCGGCGGCGTTGCGGGGATCGTCGGCGCGGGCGGCAACGTCGGCGCGGTCGCCGCGGCCTTCCTGCTGAAGGGTATCGGCGACGTGCAGCACACGCTGAGCCTGCTCGGGCTCGCCGTCACCGCGACCGCGCTGTGCGCGATGGCCGTGCGCTTCACCGAAGAACACAAGGCTCGCGAGGCCGAGCTGCGCGACCGCGCGCTGGCCGCCGCCGCGAACGCCGCCAACTGATCGAGCGAAGGAAACGTCATCATGAAACTCATCGTCATCGGTCACGGGATGGTCGGCCACAAGCTGCTCGAGTGCGTCGCGGCGGAAGCGGGCGCGTCGGCGGCGCTGCAGGTCACCGTGCTCGGCGAGGAGCCGCGCCCGGCCTACGATCGCGTGCACCTGTCCGATTTCTTCGCGGGCAAGTCGGCGGACGACCTGTCGCTCGTCGAACCCGGCTTCTTCGAGCGCCATCCGCAATTCGACCTGCGCCTGAACGCGCGCGTCGCATCGATCGACCGTGCCGCGCATACGGTCACGCTCGTATCGGGCGAAACGCTCGCGTACGACAAGCTGGTGCTCGCGACGGGCTCGCGCCCGTTCGTGCCGCCGATGCCGGGGCACGATCGCGCCGGCTGCTTCGTGTACCGGACGATCGAGGATCTCGAAGCGATGCAGGCGTGCGGCACGCACGCGAAGCGCGGCGTCGTGGTCGGCGGCGGGCTGCTTGGCCTCGAATGCGCGAAGGCGCTGCGCGACATGGGGCTCGACACGCACGTCGTCGAATTCGCGCCGCGGCTGATGGCCGTGCAGGTCGACGACGGCGGCGGCCGGATGCTGCGCGCGAAGATCGAGGCGCTCGGCGTGACCGTGCATACGGGCAAGAACACGCTCGAGATCGTCGATGGCGAAGCGGGCACGCACCGGATGGCGTTCGCCGACGGCACGCACCTCGATGCCGACATGATCGTGTTCTCGGCCGGCATCCGCGCGCGCGACGAGCTGGCGCGTGCATGCGGGCTCGACGTCGGCCCGCGCGGCGGCGTCGCGATCGACGACGCATGCCGCACCAGCGACGCCGACATCTACGCGATCGGCGAATGCGCGGCGTGGAACGGCATGGTGTACGGCCTCGTTGCCCCCGGCTACGACATGGCGCGCGTGGTCGCGAAGCAGCTCGGCGGCGACGCGAACGAGGCACCCGCGTTCGCCGGCGCCGACATGAGCACCAAGCTGAAGCTGATGGGCGTCGACGTCGCGAGCATCGGCGACGCGCACGGCACGACGGCCGGCAGCCGCACGTACCAGTATGCGGACGAGCGCCGGCAGGTCTACAAGAAGCTCGTGGTGTCCGACTGCGGCAAGTTCCTGCACGGCGCGGTAATGGTCGGCGACGCGGCCGAATACGGCACGCTGCTGCAGATGATGCTGAACCGCATCGAGTTGCCCGAGTCGCCCGAATTCCTGATCCTGCCGTCGTCGGACGGTGCGGCGAAGCCGGCGATCGGCGTCGATGCGCTGCCGGACGGCGCGCAGATCTGCTCGTGCAACAACGTGTCGAAATCGCAGATCTGCACGGCGGTCGCCGACGGCGCGACGAGCCTCGGTGCGCTGAAGTCGTGCACGGGCGCCGGCACGTCGTGCGGCGGCTGCGTGCCGCTCGTCACGCAGATCATGAAGGCCGAGATGAAGAAGCAGGGCCTCGCGGTCAACAACCATCTGTGCGAGCACTTCCCGCATTCGCGCCAGGAGCTGTTCCACCTGATCCGCGTCGAGCGCATCACGACGTTCGACGAACTGCTCGCGAAACACGGCCGCGGGCTCGGCTGCGACGTGTGCAAGCCGGCCGTCGCGGGCATCCTCGCGTCGTGCTTCAACGAGTTCGTGCTGAAGAAGGAACATGCGGGGCTGCAGGATTCGAACGACTACTACCTCGCGAACATCCAGCGCGACGGCACGTACTCGGTCGTGCCGCGCATGCCGGGCGGCGAGGTCACGCCGGAAGGGCTGATCGCGGTCGGGCAGGTCGCGCAGAAGTACGGGCTTTACACGAAGATCACCGGCGGCCAGCGTGTCGACCTGTTCGGCGCGCGTGTCGAGCAACTGCCGTCGATCTGGGAAGAGCTGATCGCGGCCGGCTTCGAATCGGGGCATGCGTACGGCAAGGCGCTGCGCACCGTGAAGTCGTGCGTCGGCTCGACGTGGTGCCGCTACGGCGTCGACGATTCGGTCGGCCTCGCGATCGAGCTCGAGAACCGCTATAAGGGCCTGCGCGCGCCGCACAAGATCAAGTTCGGCGTATCGGGCTGCACGCGCGAGTGCGCGGAAGCGCAGGGCAAGGACGTCGGCATCATCGCGACCGAGAAGGGCTGGAACCTGTACGTGTGCGGCAACGGCGGGATGAAGCCGCGCCACGCGGAGCTGCTCGCGTCCGACCTCGATCGCACCACGCTGATGCGCTACATCGACCGCTTCCTGATGTTCTACGTGCGCACGGCCGACCGGCTGCAACGCACGAGCGTATGGCGCGACAACCTCGAAGGCGGGCTCGACTACCTGGCCGACGTGGTCGTGCACGACAAGCTCGGGATCGCGGCCGAACTCGAAGCCGACATGCAGCACGTGGTCGACACCTACGAGTGCGAATGGAAGAAGGCCGTCACCGATCCCGACACGCGCAAGCGCTTCCGCCACTTCGTGAACAGCGATGCGCCGGACGCGAACATCGCGTTCGTCGAGACGCGCGGCCAGATTCGCCCCGCGACGCCCGACGAGCGCGTGCGCGGCAAGCCCGTGACGATTCCCGTCGTCGCCGAAAGCGCGACGCAGGCCGTGACCGAATCCGCAACCGTTTGACCCTGACCGACACCAGCGTCTTTTCCAAGGAGCCCATCATGAACGATCGTCTTCCGCTGTCCTGGACCCGCGTGTGCCCGCTCGACGACATCGTGCCGAACACCGGCGTGTGCGCTCTCGTCAACGGCGAGCAGGTCGCGGTATTTCACGTCGCGCACGCCGACGGCGGCGTGTTCGCGATCGACAACGTCGATCCCGTGTCGCAGGCGGCCGTGATGTCGCGCGGGCTGATCGGCAGCCTCGGCGAGCGCGTCGTCGTCGCGTCGCCGCTGTACAAGCAGCATTTCGACCTGCGCACCGGCGAATGTCTCGAAGCGCCCGAGCAGTCGGTGAGCGCGTATCCGTCGCGGGTCGAGGACGGCTTCGTGTGGATCGCGGCCTGACCGCCCCGGAGCGCGCATGACCGCCACCCCCGTCAAGAGCGTGTGCCCGTACTGCGGCGTCGGCTGCGGGATGGTGCTGCACGTCGAGGATGACGAAGTCGTCAAGGTATCCGGCGACTCCGACCATCCGACCAACTTCGGGCGGCTGTGCACGAAGGGATCGTCGGCGCACGTCGCGCTGCGCCGCTCCGGGCGGCTCGACCGCGCGTTCGTGCGGCGTGCGCGCGAGGACGACCTCGTGCCGCTGCCGGCGCGCGACGCGATCGCCGAGACCGCGCGCCGCCTGCGCGCGGTGCTCGATGCGCACGGCCCCGACGCGCTGTCGTTCTACGTGTCGGGGCAGATGTCGATCGAGGCGCAATACCTCGTCAACAAGCTCGCGAAGGGCTTCGTCGGCACCAACAACATCGAGTCGAACTCGCGCCTCTGCATGGCGAGCGCGAGCACCGGCTACAAGCAGTCGCTCGGCGCGGACGGCCCGCCCGGGTCGTACCAGGACTTCGACCGCGCGAACCTGTTCTTCGTGATCGGCGCGAACATGGCCGATTGCCACCCGATCCTGTTCCTGCGGATGATGGATCGCGTGAAGGCCGGCGCGAAGCTGATCGTCGTCGATCCGCGCCGCACCGGCACGGCCGACAAGGCCGACCTGTTCCTGCAGATCCGCCCAGGCACCGATCTCGCGCTGACGAACGGGCTGCTGCACCTGCTGCATGCGAACGGCCGCACCGATGCCGCGTTCATCGACGCGTACACGGAAGGCTGGGACGCGATGCCGGCGTTCCTCGCCGACTACACGCCCGAGCGCGTCGCGGAAATCACCGGGCTCGCGGAAGCCGACCTGCGCACGGCCGCGCAATGGATCGGCGACGCGCAGGAGTGGATGAGCTGCTGGACGATGGGGCTCAACCAGAGCACGCACGGCGTGTGGAACACCAACGCGATCTGCAACCTGCATCTCGCGACGGGCCGCATCTGCCGCCCCGGCAGCGGGCCGTTCTCGCTGACCGGCCAGCCGAACGCGATGGGCGGGCGCGAGATGGGCTACATGGGCGCCGGGCTGCCGGGCCAGCGCTCGGTGCTGTCCGACGACGACCGGCGCTTCGTCGAGCACCTGTGGCGCGTGCCGGCCGGCACGCTGCGCAAGGAGACGGGGCAAGGCACCGTCGACCTGTTCGCGCGAATGGCGGCCGGCGACATCAAGGCGTGCTGGATCGTCTGCACGAATCCGGTCGCGACCGTGCCGAACCGGCAGAACGTGATCGCCGGGCTGCAGGCCGCGGAACTCGTGATCGCGCAGGACGCGTTCCTCGACACCGAGACCAACCGCTACGCGGACATCCTGCTGCCCGGCGCGCTGTGGGCCGAGGGCGACGGCGTGATGGTCAACTCCGAGCGCAACATGACGCTGATGCACGCGGCGGTCGCACCGCCCGGCGATGCGCTGCCCGACTGGCGCATCGTCGCGGAAGTCGCGCGCGCGATGGGCTTCGGCGACGCGTTCGACTATGCGTCGGCGGCCGACGTGTTCGACGAGATCGTGCGTTTCTCGAATCCGGCGACGGGCTACGACCTGCGCGGCGCGAGCCATGCGGCGCTGCGCGACGGCCCGGTGCAGTGGCCGGTCGCGCCGGGCACCGCGCGCGAGCGGCACCCGATCCGCTACCTGAACGACGGCGTGAGCCAGACGCCGCGCACGGCGGCCGACGGGCGCGATGCGCCGCATCTCGCGTTCCCGACGCCGTCGGGCAAGGCGCGCTTCTTCGCACGGCCGCACGTCGCGCCGGCCGAGCTGCCCGACGACACGTTCCCGATCGTGCTGAACACCGGGCGGCTGCAGCATCAATGGCACACGATGACGAAGACGGGCAAGGTCGCGATGCTGAACAAGCTGAACCCGCGCCCGTTCGTCGAGCTTCACCCGGACGATGCGAGCGCGCTCGGCATCGCCGCGAAGGACAGCGTCGAGGTCCGTTCGGCGCGCGGCCGCGCGGTGCTGCCGGCCGTCGTGACCGAGCGCGTGCGGCGCGGCAACTGCTTCGCGCCGATGCACTGGAACGATGTGTACGGCGACGACCTGTGCATCAACGCGGTGACGAACGATGCGATCGATGCCGAATCGCAGCAACCCGAACTGAAATATTGCGCGGTCGCGCTGCGGCGCGTCGAGACCGACGCGTTCGCGTCCGCCGACGACGAGACGGCGCAACCCGATGCATGCGCCGCCGACGCACGGCCCGCTTCGGCGATGGTGCAGGCCACTGCTTCACAGGAATCCGACATGGCAGACATCGACACTTTCGCGGCCGCGCTCGGCGTGACCGACCTCGGGCCGCCGCCGCTGACCGACACCGAGCGGCTGTACGTGGCCGGCCTCGTCAGCGGGCTGAAGGCGAGCGCCGGCCGGCGCGAGGGCGGCGTGCCGGTGCTGCCGGCCGGCGCGCCGCTCACGCCGCCGGTGCGGTTCTGGCTCGACGGGATGCTCGCGGGCCTGTTCAGCCGTTCGCTGCCCGCGAGTTCGCAGGTTGCCGCCGCACCGGCACTGCCGGCCGATGCCGCCGCACCCGGCGGCGTGCGGATCGTGCGCACGCGCCCGAAGGTCGTGCTGCTGTGGGCGTCGCAGACCGGCAACATCGAATCGCTGACCGAGGATTACGCGACGCAGCTGATGAACGCGGGCTTCGAGATCCGCACCGCGTGCATGTCCGACTATCCGGTCGCGTCGCTCGCGGGCGCGCAATACGTGCTGCTGATGACGAGCACGTTCGGCGACGGTGACGCGCCCGACAACGGCAGCGAATTCTGGGACGCGCTGCAGGCCGGCAGCGCCGCGCGCCTCGACGGCGTGCACTTCGCGGTGCTCGCGTTCGGCGATCGCAACTACGACCAGTTCTGCGGCCACGGCCGCCGGCTCGACGCGCGGCTCGCGGAACTCGGCGCGGCGCGCCTGTGCGCGCGGGTCGATTGCGACGTCGAATTCCAGAACGATGCGGACCAGTGGCTCGAACGCGTCGTCGCGCGGATCAAGGAGGCCGATGCCGCGCTGCACGCGGTGCCGTCCGGCGGAATGAGCCCGTCGGGGCTGCTGCCGTCGAAGGCGCATCCGGCGCCGTCGAAGCTTGTCGCGAACCTGCGGCTGAACCGTCCGGGCGCCGCGAAGGACACGCGTTATGTGTCGCTGTCGACCGAAGGCGCGAACCTCGAATACGAAACCGGCGACGCGCTCGGCGTGTGGCCGACCAATTGCCCGGAGCTGGTCGACGAGTTGCTGTCGGTCACCGCGCTGAAGGCCGACGCGCCCGTGTCGGTGGCGGGTGTCGGCGACGTGCGGCTCGGCGATGCGCTCGCGCGCCACTTCGACATCACGCGCCCGCATCCGGATACGCTCGCGTTCATCGCGTCGCGCAGCGCGAACGGCGCGCTGAAGTCGCTGCTCGGCGACGAGCGCAAGGGCGACCTGAAGCAATGGTTGTGGGGGCAGCAGCTTGCGGACGTGCTGCACGAGTTTCCGGTCGAGCTGTCGGGCACCGAGCTGGTCGGGATGCTGAAGCGGCTTCAGCCGCGCCTTTATTCGATCGCATCGAGCCCGAGCGCGCACCAGGGCGAGATTCACCTGACCGTGTCGGCCGTGCGTTATCACAACGGCCGGCGCGCGCGCAAAGGCGTCGCGTCGACGTTTCTCGCCGATCGCGCGGACGACGGCCGCGTGCCCGTGTTCGTGCAGAAGTCCGCGCATTTCCGGCCGCCGGTGAACGGCGACGTGCCGATCGTGATGGTCGGCCCGGGCACCGGCGTCGCGCCGTTCCGCAGCTTCCTGCACGAGCGGCAGGCGCGCGGCGCGCGCGGCCGCAACTGGCTGTTCTTCGGCGAGCAGCACGCGCAGACCGACTTCTACTACGGCGACGAACTGGGCGCGATGCACGACAGCGGCTTCCTGACGCGGCTCGATCTCGCGTTCTCGCGCGACCAGGCCGACAAGATCTACGTGCAGGACCGGATGCGCGAGCAGGGCGCCGAGCTGTTCGCATGGCTGGAGGAAGGCGCGCACTTCTACGTGTGCGGCGACGCGTCGCGGATGGCGAAGGACGTCGATACGGCGCTGAAGGCGGTCGTCGCCGAGCACGGCGGGATGTCGGACGACGACGCGAACGACTACGTCGCGCGGCTCGCGAAGGCGCGGCGCTATATGCGGGACGTGTATTGAGCGCAGGCGGAGCGGCTTGACGCAGCCGTGCCGGCTTGCTGTCCCGGCACGGTGGCCGGCCAGCCGGCGGCGATCCGGGCTGCCGGGATGGCCGTTCTGCAACGCGTTTCCGCCGCCGGGGGTCGAAGCGGCGAGCCGGACCGTGACGATGGGGATCGGGCAGTGCGTCGTGCCGAGGTTGCCGGCGTCGTGGCTGCGCGAGGGGCCCGCCGGTGATTTCGTGCTCGCCCGCGCAGCCCGGCCGGGAGAAATTCCCCCAAATACGCGGTCCGTCATTCATCAGATGAAAAAACCGCCCCGGTTCCCGGTATGATGCGCACCTTGCGTTGATCGGTCGCATGATTTTGATGCGATGTTGACGCGTCCCGCGTGCCACAAAACCCCACAATGCGGACCTGAAAGATTCTGTAATATAAATTCCGTATACTCGTAAGTTCTGATCCAGGCGCCACCTGCCTCCGTCTTCGGCCGACCGCCCACGCAGAACAACCAGATATGTCGCCGCCGGGCCATCCCGCGCCGCGACTCGCTATGCACCACCACTGAACAACCTATGTCTTCCCGCCACCCTGGGTCGCCGGGCCGTGCCGCGGCGGCGATCGCCCGTGTCTCGGCGCTGGTTCGCAACGAGCGCGTGCTGTCGCCGCTGCTCGCGTTCGGCATCGGCCTGCTGCTGATCGTCGTTTTCCAGCACCTGTCGGAATCCGTCGACTACCGGTCGGTGATCCGCCAGTTGCGCCACATGTCCGTCGGCGAATGGGGCGCGTCGCTGGCCGCGACGGCCCTCAGCTATCTCGCGCTCGTCGCCCGCGACGCGGTCGGCCTGCGTTATGTCGGCGCGAAGGTGCCGCGCGCCGCGCTGTGGATCGGCGCGATCGCCGGATCCGCGCTCGGCAACGCGACCGGCTTCGGCGCGCTGACGGGCGGCGCGGTTCGCGCGCGCGTGTACGGCGTGTCGGGCGTCACGCCCGCGCAGATCGGCCGGATGACGGTATTCACGAGCGGCACGCTGGCGCTTGCGATGGTGCTGATGACGGCGGTCGGCATGGTCTGCGTGCCGGAGGCGCTCGCCGCGATGCTGCACGTCGCGCCCGGCGTGCTCACCTGGGGCGGCGCGGCGCTGCTCGTGGTGCTGGCCGCGCTGGTCGTCATGTGCGGCAACACCGCGCGCCCGGTCGTCACGCGCTTCAAGTGGCTGTCGTTCGACGTGCCGGCGCGGCGCGATCTCGTCGCGCAGGTCGTCTACGCGGTGCTCGACGTGGTCGCCGCGGGCCTGACGCTGTGGGTGTTGCTGCCGGCCGCGCCGGTCGGCTTCCCGACCTTCATCACCGTGTACGCGGCCGCGCTGCTGCTCGGGATGATCGGCCATACGCCGGGCGGGATCGGCGTGTTCGAAGCCGCGATGGTCTTCACGCTCGGCCGCGAAGTGCCCGCGCACGCGATGGTCGCCGCGCTGATCGCGTATCGCGCGATCTATTTCGGCGTGCCGCTCGTGCTGTCGGCCGGCCTGCTGGCCGGTTTCGAGGGCCGCGCGCTGAGGCGCCGGCTCGTGACGCGGCAGGCCGCGCGCGTGTCGCTGCTCGCGCCGCTGTTCCTGAGCCTCGTGACGTTCGCGGTCGGCAGCATGCTGGTGATCTCGAGCGCGACGCCCGCGTTCTGGCACCGGATCGCGATCCTGCGCCACCTCGTGCCGCTGTGGGTGCTCGAAGGCTCGCAGGTGATCTGCAGCGTGCTCGGCGTCGCGCTGCTGTTCGTCGCGCGCGGGCTGCTGCGCCGCCTCGACGGCGCATGGTGGATGACCTTCGCGTTGACGCTCGCGAGCCTCGCGCTGTCGCTGGCGAAGGGCCTCGCGTTCGTCGAGGCCGGCGTGCTCGGCACGCTGCTGGTGCTGCTGCTCGTCAGCCGCCGCCGCTTCAACCGTCATTCGTCGCTGCTCGCCGAGCGCTTCACGGTGAGCTGGTTCGTGTCGGTGACGATGGTGCTGATGCTGGCCGTGTGGGTGCTGTTCTTCGCGTTCCGCGACGTGCCGTACACACGCGAGCTGTGGTCGCATTTCTCGTTCGACGCGCGCGCGCCGCGTGCGCTGCGCGCGACGCTCGCGGCCGGCGTGTTCGTCGCGATGTTCGCGCTGTGGCAATTGCTGCGCCCGGCGCCCGGCCGTTTCGTGAAGCCCGCGCCGCAGGATCTGTTCGATGCCGAACGGATCATCCGCGCGCAGGAATGCAGCGATGCGGGCCTCGCGCTGATGGGCGACAAGTCGTTTCTGTTCTCCGAATCGCGCCAGGCGTTCCTGATGTACGCGAAGTACGGCCGCACGTGGGCCGCGCTGCACGACCCGGTCGGGCCGCGCGAGGAATGGCCGGCGCTGATCGGCAAGTTCATTGCGCTCGCGCACGCGCACAGCGGCCGCGCGGCGTTCTACCAGGTGCGCGCGAACGCGCTGCCGCTGTATCTCGACGCGGGGCTCACGCTGATGAAGCTCGGCGAGGAAGCGCATATCGCGCTCGACCAGTTCGACCTGAAGGGCTCGAACCGCTCGCACCTGCGCTACGCGCTGCGCCGCGGCGACAAGGACGCACTGACGGTCGAGGTGATCGCGCCGGGCGACGTGCCGCTCGCGCTGCCGGCGCTGCGCGACATCTCGGACGGCTGGCTCGACAGCCGCGACGCGCGCGAGAAGAGCTTCTCGGTTGCCGCGTTCCACGACGGTTATCTCGCGACGCAGTCGGTGATGCTCGTGCGGCAGGCCGACAAGCCGATCGCGTTCGTCACGTTCATGACGACCGACCTCAACACCGAGGCGACGGTCGGCGTGATGCGCCATCTGCCGGACGCGTCGCCGTACGCGATGGAATATCTGTTTACGCAGCTCGCGCTGCATCTGAAGGAAGCGGGTTTCCGCAAGCTGAGCCTGGGCATCGCGCCGTTCTCGGGGATGGGGGCGGCGAAGATGCCGTCGCCGTGGCACCGGCTCGGGCTGATGGTCTGGCGCTTCGGCGGCCGCTTCTACAACTTCCGAGGCTTGCGCGCTTTCAAGAGCAAGTTCGAACCGCACTGGGAGCCGCGTTACCTCGCGGCCTCGGGCTCGGTCGGCGTGTTCGTCACGCTTGCGGATCTGTCATTGCTGGCTGGAGGTCGGCGTTCATGATGTCGAAGAACAGAATCGCGCGGGCGGCAGCCGCCTGCGCGGGAATGATGCTGGCCGGCGCCGTGTGCGCTGCGCAACCGGCCGCGGTGAAGGCCGAAACCGTGTCGGGCGGCCGCTATGGGCCCGTCACCGTGACCAGGCCGAGCGGGCCGCTGCGCGGCTTCGTCGTGCTGTTCTCGCGTGAGGCCGGCTGGAATGCCGCCGATCAGCAGGCCGCCGATGCGCTCGCGAAGGCCGGTGCGATGACGGTCGGCGTCGATTCCGAGCGTTATGCGACGAACCTCGCTGCGAAGCAGGAGACCTGCCATCACCTCGACGGCGACGCCGAGGCGGTCAGCCACCAGCTCGAACGCCTCGCGCAGTCGTCGCGCTATTTCACGCCGATCGTCGCGGGCGTGGGCCGGGGCGGTGCGATCGCGAAGCAGATCCTGGCGATGGCGCCGGAGAGCACGATCGCCGGCGTCGTATCGGTCGCCCCGGCACCGAAGCTCGATCCGCGCTTCAAGCCGTGCCCGCCCGATCCGACGATCGTGCGCCGCGCGATGCCGGGCTTCGTCGAAACGGCTGCCGCGGGCGATACCACGAAACTCGTGTCGCTCGTCGCGTCGCACCTGCGTGACAACAGCAGCAGCGGCGACGAACTCGACGTGTCGGACCTGCCGCTCGTCGAGCTGCCGGCCAAGGGCGGCAGCGATCGGCTCGCGATCGTGATCTCGGGCGACGGCGGCTGGCGCGATCTCGACAAGACGATCGCCGAGGCGCTGCAGCGCGACGGCGTGTCGGTGGTCGGCATCGACAGCCTGCGCTATTTCTGGAGCGAGAAGCCGCCCGCGCAG
Organism: Burkholderia sp. BE17; assembly: GCF_009362305.1. NCBI lineage: Bacteria > Pseudomonadati > Pseudomonadota > Betaproteobacteria > Burkholderiales > Burkholderiaceae > Burkholderia > Burkholderia sp. BE17. The sequence continues at coordinate 9,054 of NZ_WHNU01000011.1, read as the reverse complement.
GTGAGCCGCGATCTCGCGCGCGTGATGCGCACGTACATGGCGCGCTGGCATGCGAACCGTGTCGCGCTGGTCGGTTATTCGTTCGGCGCCGACGTGATGCCGTTCGCGTACAACCGGCTGCCGGCCGACCTGCGCGACAAGGTCGCGGTGATGTCGCTGCTCGGCTTCGCGCCGTCCGCCGATTTCCAGATCCGCGTGACGGGCTGGCTCGGCATGCCCGCGAGCGACAACGCGCTGAAGGTCGCGCCGGAAATCGCGAAGGTGCCGCCGCAGCTCGTGCAGTGCTTCTATGGCGCGGAAGAGAAGGACACGATGTGTCCGGCGCTCGTGAACACGGGCGCCGACGTGATCAAGACGCAGGGCGATCACCACTTCGGCCGCGACTACATCGCGCTCGAGAAGAAGATCCTCGGCGGGTTCGGCAAGCCGGTGGCGGCGCGCTGAACGCCGGTGCCCGCGCTTCGCGGCGGGCGCCGGCCGGTTTGCTTCCGGTTCATCGTACGGGCGGCCAGCGTGCCGCCCGTTTCATTTTGAAGCCTGCGTCGCCGTGCCGTGCGGCGGCGTTGCCGTTCTCGCATCGCGCTGATAGAAGCCCGGAAACCGGTCGAGCTGCCGCCGCGCGGCCGCGATGTCCGTGTCGTCGCCGAGCACCGCGCTCGAAAACCCCGTGCGTTCCATCAGCAGCAACTGGTCGACCAGCACGTCGCCGGTCGCGCGCAGGTCGCCGGCAAAGCCGAAGCGCTTGCGCAGCAGGTATGCCTGGCTGTACGCACGGCCGTCGGTGAACGACGGGAACTGCAGGTCGATGCGTGAAGCCTGTGCGATCCGCGCGGCAAGCGGCGGCAGTTCCTCGTCGTTGCCGATCGTCAGCGTCGAATCGTCGTGTTCCTGCGTATCGCCCGCGTGTTCGGCCGGCGTCAGCAGCCGGATGCGTGCGTTCGTGCTTGCGTTGTCGCTGGCTGGTTTCATGCGTGCTCCGCCTGGTGGCGCGCGTCGTTCGCGGCGGCCTTGAACGGTTCCGCGCCGATGCGGCGCACCGTGTCGATGAATCGTTCGCTGCGGCCGTTCGCCTCGATCCGCGCGTCGAGATACGCGTTGACGATCGCGTCGACGACATCGACGATTTCGTCCGCCGAGAACGACGGGCCGATCACCTTGCCCGGCTGCGCGGGGCCGCTCGCGATCGAACCGTCCGACCCGCCGAGCGTCACCTGGTACCACTCCGCGCCGTCCTTGTCGACGCCGAGGATGCCGAGGTGGCCGCTGTGATGGTGGCCGCACGAGTTGATGCAGCCGCTGATGTGCAGATCGATGTCGCCGACGTCGTGCAGCAGGTCGAGATCCTGGAAGCGCTCGGCGATCGCGTCGGCGATCGGGATCGAGCGCGCGTTCGCAAGCGCGCAGAAGTCGCCGCCCGGGCAGGCGATCATGTCGGTCAGCAGCCCGACGTTCGCGCTGGCGAGACCGATCGCGCGTGCGTTTTCCCACAGCAGGAACAGGTCGTCGACATGTACCCACGGCAGCACGACGTTCTGCGTATGCGTGACGCGCGCCTCGCCGGCCGAATAGCGGTCGGCGAGATCGGCGAGCGCGTCGAGCTGGTCCGGCGACGCGTCGCCGGGCGCTTGCAGGCGGCGCTTGAACGACAGCGTGACGATGCGCAGCGCCGGATCGCGATGATCGGCGACATTGCGTGCGAGCCAGCGCGCGAATGCCGGATGACGGCTGGCCTGCGCGGATAAGCGCGCATTCGCGTCGTGCAGGTCGAGCGTGCGCGGCTTGAGCCGCGGCGGCACGAACGATGCGGCGACGCGATCGAATTCGGCCTGCGCAATCGTGTGCGGGCCGCCGTCATGGTCGACGATCTGGCGGAACTCCTCCTCGACGTCGTCGATGTAGCGCTGCCCCTCGGTCTTGACGAGGATCTTGATCCGCGCCTTGTACTTGTTGTCGCGCCGCCCGTAGCGGTTGTACACGCGGACGATCGCCTCGATGTAGTTCATCACGTGCCGCCACGGCAGGAACGCGCGCAGCAGCGTCGCGATCATCGGCGTGCGGCCCATCCCGCCGCCGACGCTCACGCGAAAGCCGAGTTCGCCCGCGTCGTCGCGCACGAGCTTCAGCCCGACGTCGTGCCAGTCGGTCGCCGCGCGGTCTTCGGTCGCACCGGTGATCGCGATCTTGAACTTGCGCGGCAGGAACGCGAACTCGGGGTGCAGCGTCGTCCACTGGCGCATCACTTCGGCGAACGGGCGCGGATCGGCGATCTCGTCAGGCGCGACACCCGCGCGCTCGTCGCACGAGATATTGCGGATGCAGTTGCCGCTCGTCTGGATGCCGTGCATGTCGACGGTCGCGAGCAGGTCCATCACGTCGGCCGCCTTCGCGAGCGGAATCCAGTTGAACTGCACGTTGGTGCGCGTAGTGAAGTGCGCGCTGCGGGTCGGCAGGCGCAGCGTGCCGAGCAGCGCCTGCGCATCGCTCGCGGCGCGGTAGGTGGCGTCGTCGGGCACGTCGTAGTCGCGCGCGATCCGTGCGAGCACGCGAAGCTGCGCGCTCGACAGCTCGCCGTACGGCACGGCGACGCGCAGCATCGGCGCGTGGCGCTGCACATACCAGCCGTTCTGCAGGCGCAGCGGCCGGAACGCGTCTTCGCTCAGCGTGCCGTGCTGCCAGCGTTCGAGCTGGTCGCGAAACTGGGCGGCGCGGCTCAGCACGAGCGCCCGGTCGAATTCGGTATATCGATACATGACGTGATACGCGAGAGGAGCCGCGGCGCGGCATGCGCATGGCTCGAAGGGGCGTTGCGACGGATGTCGGGCAACGGAAGACAGCGTAGGGAACGCGGTGCGGCGGGACAAGCAGCAGATAGGGACGAAAAGGGCGCAGCAGATGGCGGGTGCGTGGCCAGCGCGGCGGGCCGGGCATGCGTCGTGCATGCCCATGGCCGGTTGATGTGTCTTATGCGTCGGCGTCGGCGTCGACGACGAGCGCCGGATCGAGCGCGCGGATGCGCTGGTCGATGAAGTAGCCGCCGCCTTCCTGATAGCGCAGGAACAGGCGGCCGCACGAGCGGCAGCGGCTGACGTTGCAGCGGTTGTACGGGAAATGACGCAGCGCGATCGGTGCCTCGTCCGACGCGTAGCGCGTACCGGCCGGATGATATTCCGCATAGGTCGGCCCGGTATCGCCGGGCGGCGCGAGCGTGGCTACTTCGGTCAGTTGCGCTTCCGGCAGCGACAGCGGCAGGCTCGTCCATCCGGCGAGCGAGGTCTTCGTGCACGTGCAAGGCTGCGTGACATGCGCCGCATCGGCCGTCAGTTTCAACAGCGCGTCATGATCGAGGTAGGGCAGTTGGCTCATGGGAATTCTTGAAAAAGCGGCGAGACCGGCAATGTAACCCGCGCGCGGATTGGCTGCATGGCCGTGGCCCGCGCGCCGGCGGCGCGCATCGTGCCCATCGCGCGCTTCAACCGGCCTTGCGAACCGGCGGCTGCGCGACCAGTTCGCCGAGCACGCGGATCGCGCGCTCGATGTCGTGGCTCCACGGATGGCCGAAGTTCACGCGCACGCAGCGTTCGAAGCCGTGCGTTGCCGAAAACAGCGGCCCCGGCGCGAAGCTGATGCCGCGCGCGATCGCCTGGCGATGCAGTTCCATCGCGTCGATCGCTTCGGGGAACGCGAGCCACAGGAAATACCCGCCTTCGGGCCGCGCCCACTCGACGCCGGCCGGCAGCCAGCGCCGCAGCGCATCGTCCATCCGGTCGAGCTGCGTGTGCAGCGCGCCGCGCAGCTTGCGCAGATGGCGGTCGTAACCGCCGTGCTCGAGATAGTTCGCGATGCCGGCCTGCGCGGGAATGCTTGCCGACAGCGTCGTCATCAGCTTGAGCCGCTGCACCTTCTCCGCGAACCGGCCGGCGGCGGCCCAGCCGATCCGGTAGCCGGGCGCGAGTGTCTTCGAGAACGAACTGCAGTGCATCACGAGGTCCTGTTGGTCGAACGCGCGCGCCGGCAACGGATAGTCGGGGCCGAAATGCAGTTCGCCGTAGACGTCGTCCTCGATCAGCGGCACCTCGCGCGCCGCGAGCAGGTCGACGAGCGCGCGCTTTTTTTCGGCGGACAGCGTGACGCCGGTCGGGTTCTGGAAATTGGTCATGAACCAGCACGCGCGGATGTCGTGCCGGTCGAGCGCGTTCGCGAGCGCATCGAGATCGAGGCCCGTGCGCGGATCCACGGGAATCTCGACCGCGCGCAGGTCGAGCCGCTCGATCGCCTGCAGCGCCGCATAGAAGCCGGGCGCCTCGACGGCGACGACGTCGCCGGGCCGCGTGACGGCCATCAGGCACAGGTTCAGCGCTTCGAGCGCGCCGTTCGTGACGACGATCTCGTCGATCGGCTGCGACACGCCCGTCGCGAGATAGCGCCGCGCGATCTGCTGACGCAGCGCCTCGTTGCCGGGCGGCAGGTCGACGACCGTGCTCCACGGGCTGACGAGCCGCGTGGCTTGCGCGAGCGACTTCGCGAGGCGCTGCAGCGGAAACAGGTGCGGCGACGGGAACGCGGAGCCGAGCGGCACGATGCCGGGCTGCGTCGCCGCGTCGAGGACGGAGAACACGAGGCTGCTGATGTCGACCTTGCGCGACGCGCCGGCACGGCTCGCGCGGCGCTTCGCGGCCGGGCCTGCTTCGGGCGTTGCGCCCGGCGCGACGTAGTAGCCCGAGCGTTCGCGCGCACGGATCAGCCCCCACTGTTCGAGCAGGTAGTACGCACGAAACACCGTCGACTGGCTCACGCCGTGCTGCGCGATGAGTTGCCGCAGCGAAGGCAGGCGCGTGCCGACCGCGAGGTTGCCGTTGCGGATGTCGTCGGCGATCGTGTGGGCGAGGGTTTCGTAGCGTTTCATCGGCGTGGACGGGGGCGCCTTCGCCGCGCGCGGGCCGGAGTGGCGCCGCGCCGGCGGGCGCGGGTCATTGTCCGATGCACGGCCCGAAAAGAAAAGCGCGGGCGGCGCGGCGAGGGTGCCGTGGCCGCACCGGAACAAGCTGCCCGGCACATATCCGCCGAGCCCGGCCGCCGGGAGTCGCGAGCAGCGCAGGCAGCATGCGCCACGTGCCGAGCGACGCGAGCGAGAAGCCGCGCGACTGCAGCAGGTAGCTCGGGAGCCAAGTGACGAAGCAGCAGATCGCGAAGTTCACGCAGGCGTGGCGCTGACGGTCATTCCCGCGGACGGAGGCGGACCGGCGCAATCGGCGTCGACGGTCGCAGGCATTCGTGCGACGCATGCGGGGCGTCGTCATCGCAACCGTCATCGCGATGCGGACCGGCCAACGTCCGGCAACGCACATTCTTCCGATCATTCCTCGCCCGGCTTGCCGCGTTCCTGCGCCCGCAACGAGATCGGATCGACGCTGCGTCGCGCACGTCGCCGTCTGCATGCGCGACGCCTGCCGCGTGCGGCTATTTCCAATTGCGCGCCCATATTTTTTATGGTCTTGTTGCGGGATATCGCATCGACTCGAAAAAGGATAGTCGAATGCAGCCGGGCGATTCATACGGGGTCCGTTTCATCAGGGGAATCGGCGCGCGTACGCGCGCCCGCGGCGCCGTGCGCGTGCTGCTCGTCATCTTGACGCTGGGCTTGCTGGCGCCCGGCCTGCCGGCTTTCGCCGACTCTCCCGAAACCGTCAACGACAGCGTGCTGCGCGTGCTGGCCTGGCCCGGTTATGCGGATCGCGACGTCGTCCGCGCATTCGAGGCGCGGTTTCATGTGCGTGTCGAAGTGACGTTCGTCGATTCCGACGAAGCGCTGTGGGCGCGGATGCACAGCGCGGCGCCGCCGCCGTACGACGTGCTGGCCGCGAACACGGCCGAGATCCAGCGCTATGCGCACGAACGCCTGCTCGCGCCGATCGACCTCGCGCGCATCCCGAACCGGCGGCGGCAGTTGCCGAACTTCCGGCAGCTCGCGACGATCGGCGGGCTCGTGCAGGACGGCGCGACCTATGCGATCCCGTTCACGTATTCGTCGATGGGGTTGATCTACGACCGCAAGCAGGTTCCGGCCGCGCCGCGCTCGATGCGCGAGCTGTGGAATCCGCGCTATCGCGGCAAGGTGCTCGACTTCAACAGCGCGCAGCACAATTTCTCGTTCGCGGCGCTGGCGCTCGGTTATCCCGATCCGTTTCGCCTGTCGCCCGCGCAGACGCTCGCCGTCGCGCGCAAGCTGATCGACCTGCGCCGCAACCTGCTGACGTACTACACGCTCCCCGAAGAGGCGACCGCGCTGTTCGTCCGGCATCGCGCGGCGCTGATGTTCGGCAACTACGGCACGCAGCAGGTCGAGCTGTTGCGTCGCGCCGGCGCGGACGTCGGCTACGTGATTCCGGACGAAGGCGCGCTTGCGTGGCTCGACTGCTGGGCCGTCACGCGCGGCGCGCAGCGTGACGAGCTCGCGTTCGCGTGGATCAACTACATGCTCGAACCGGCGATCGGCGCGCTGCTGACCGAGCGCCAGGGGCTCGCGAATACGCTCGAACGGCCGCCGGGCCTCGACACCGGGAGCCAGCATCTCGTGTGGCTGCAGCCCGTCGAGGACATCGAGCGGCGCGAATCGCTGTGGAGCCGCATCGTGTCGGGCGACCGGCCGGAGCGGTTCGACAAATGATCCGGCTCGGGCTCACGTCGAAGCTGTCGGCGCTGTTCGCGTGCATCGGCGTGATCGCGTCCGGCACGACCGGCTATTACGCGTATCACGCGAACCGCACGATGCTCGTGCAGGAAGCGCAGCACAGCCTGCTGATGTCGACCCAGCTGCTCGGGCAGCGCTTCACGACCGCGCTGTCCGACGTCGCCGCCGATGCGCTCGTGCTCGCGCAGTTGCCGTCGTCCGCGCTCGTCGCGGGCAGCGACAATCCGGACAGCGCGCGACACACGCGGCTCGAGCAGGTGTATTACAGCTTCATGAAAAATCATCCGGAATACCTGCAGATTCGCCTGATCGAGAGCGGGCAATTCGGGCTCGAGCGCATTCGCGTCGATCGCGATGCGCACGGCATCGTCGTGCTGCCGGAAAGCGCGTACCAGGAAAAAGGACAGTTTTCCTACGTATTCGATACGCTCGCGACGGCGCCCGGCCATATCTACGTGTCGCCGATCGCGATCAACCACGAGACGGGTTCGCACGCGGCCGAAGGGCTGCCGATCGTGCGCGTGGGCACGCCGGTCGTCGACACGTCGGGCCAGACGGTCGGCGCGCTTGTCGTCGATGTCGAACTGCCGCGCGTGTTCGACCGGCTCGAACGCGATCTGCCGGAAGACTATGCGGTGTATCTCGCGAACGAGTGGGGCGATTTCCTCGTGCATCCCGATCCGGCGCAGACGTTCGGCTTCGATCGCGGCCGGCGCGTGCTGATGCAGGACCGTTTTGCCGTCACGCGCGAACTGTTCGACGGCGCGCGCACGAGCGTGACGCTCAATGGCCTCGAGCAGCCCGACGCGGCGCCGGGGCAGATGTTCGCGTTCGCGCGCACGCCGTTCGGGCACGACGAGGGCAACCGTTTCGTCGTGCTCGGGATGGCGCGTCCGCTTGCCGACGTGCTGGCGCCGGCCGGCGTGCTCGGCGATCGGATCGTCCGGATGGTGCTCGTGTCGAGCCTGATGGCGGTGATCCTCGCGATCCTGTTCGCGAGCGCGATCACGCGGCCGCTGCAGGCGCTCGCGCGTGCCGCGACGCACGTGTTCGACGATCCGGCCGCCGAACGGCTGCCGGTCGGACGTGCCGACGAGATCGGCGTGCTCGCGCGCTGTTTCGACAGCATGCGTGTCGAGATCCGCACGCAGGTCGCGATGCTGCGCGCGAAGCAGCAGGAGCTCACGCACCTCGCCGGCCACGATCCGCTGACCGCGCTGCCGAACCGCCTGCTGTTCATGGAGCATCTCGATGCCGCGATCCGGCATGCCACTGCGGTGCGCGAAGGGCTGGCCGTGATGTTCGTCGATCTCGACCGCTTCAAGCAGATCAACGACCAGCACGGGCATTCGGCCGGCGACCGCACGCTCGTCGCGGTCGCGAAGCGGCTGAGCCTCGCGCTGCGCAACGGCGACATGGTCGCGCGGCTCGGCGGCGACGAATTCATCGTGCTGATTGCGGATGTGCGGTCACCGGCGATGATCGGCGATGTCGCGTCGCGCATCCAGATCGTGATGGCCGAGGAGCTGGAGTTCGGCGACCGGCGTGTGGCCGTCGGTGCGAGCATCGGCGTCAGCGAGTTTCCGGCCGACGGCTCGTCGGCCGAGGAGCTGCTCGTCAAGGCCGACGCGGCGATGTATGCGGCGAAGGCGTCCGCGCAGTGCGCGTACGTGCGCTATCAGGACCTGGTCGGCGGCGCCGCCGCGACGGACCCGGCCGAGGCCGGCCGCGTCGCATCGGGCGGCAGCCGGTGACCGTCGATGACCGCGGGCCGATAAAACACGCGATGCAAACGCAACGAGCCCGTCACGGACGGGCTCGTTGCATGTGCGGACTGCGCGCGGGGCGCGCAGCGGCAGGCTTAATGACCGAAGTAGACCGAGTCGCGCGGGCTTTGCGCCTTGGCGGCCGGTGCGCCGCCCTGGACGGTCGCGGCCGGTTGCGCACCGTAGCCGGTATTGTCGGCGGCGCGCACGCGGGCTTGTGCGGCCTGGATGCCGTCCGGGTAGTGCGGGCTCGACAGGCCCGGCGTGTAGCCGGCTTTTTCGAGCTGGACCAGTTCGTCGCGCACCTGGGCGCGGGTCACGGTGCTTTGGGCGAATGCGCCGAACGAGGCGGACAGGGCGACAGCGGCAACGACTGCGGAAACGAGCGATTTCATGATGACCTCCGATGTTTGTCTTGGCTTTCCGCGTTCGACACCATGTCGTAAGCGGTTGATTACATCGTAGGCGTCGGCCGCCCTAGGGTAAACGTGGATTTCGGCGAAAGATCGTTGCGGCTGGGGTAATAATTCCGGGATAAATACCTTCTGTCCCCATTCGATATTGCCGGATTTGCAAGGGCGCGGTGGGGCAGGCGGGGGC
>NZ_WHNU01000119.1:0-435 GCF_009362305.1 Burkholderia sp. BE17 | reverse complement strand
CGCCTAATGTCATTAATTTATATGGCTTTTGATCCATCAAATCATTAATAAATTTTAAAACAACTTTCAAGTCTTTCTCGGTTTTTACATTTTGTTTTGAGATTGCCATCCAGCCGCCCATTCCATTATTTGTATCTGATAAAACACGACGTTTGCCTTTTTCATCTGTCAAGTCATTAACTAGTGCCCACTTCATTCCTGCTTGGTCGGTTCCTTTTGCTGCATTAACATAATTTTTGGCATCTGATAGAATGGTTAGAACAATTCCACCCTTTCCTTGAACAATATAATCTTTTTGATCATTTTTTGTCATCACCGAAAAATCTGAATTCATCCAACCTTTTTTATAAATGTTACGGAACCATCGCATTGCATCTTTGTATTCTGGCTGCATAAAGGAAGGCTCGATCTTATGTTTTTTTGTAACAGCAAACC
>NZ_WHNU01000118.1:0-436 GCF_009362305.1 Burkholderia sp. BE17 | reverse complement strand
GGTTGAAGTATGTGGTATCAAGCGCGACGTGAATATCGCCCTTATTTGTGAAGGTAACCCTGCCGATCTGCTGGGCCAGTGGGTACTGGTACACGTCGGATTTGCCATGAGCATTATCGATGAAGTCGAAGCCAAAGCCACATTAGACGCACTGCGCCAAATGGATTACGACAATACCAGCGCGTGATGATTAGCTTTTGTAGGCCTGATAAGACGCGGCAGCGTCGCATCAGGCATTGTGCTCGATTGCCGGATGCGGCGTGAACGCCTTATCCGGCCTACATTGGTCTGGATGGCTTGCTGCGACGAACGCTAACCATTACCCCTGACGCTTATCTTCCGTATTCGTCTCGAAATCACTGGCGTCATGGCGTTCATGCAACTGCTCGTTCAGCGGTCCGTTGATGCGGTTAACAATACGCCCTGTCTCTTATAC
>NZ_WHNU01000117.1:0-442 GCF_009362305.1 Burkholderia sp. BE17 | reverse complement strand
ATGCAATCGCCAATTTCGGTGTGTTTTCCCACTTCATTCACCCGGATGATGTCATCGATCCAGACCGGGCCTTCGGTCGGGACTGGGATACGATGTTCGCGAGTCTGCGTAAAATCGTCCACGACGTGAAGAATCAATATCCGCATCTTGAAGCGTACACGCAACACTACGCGACCGAAAAGATGATCACCTACCAACAAGCTGATTTAAACGTCACATTCGATGAGTCGACCGTCTATTTAGCTGGGGAAGGACTCGTCAACCCATCCCATTTCACGATCCGTCTCAAACCAGGCCAGTCACTCGAGACAGGGGAGTTTGATTTCGGAACGGTCGAACAGTGGGACGCCGATCGTCCGCTCTATCTCGTCAAACTGACGTCGGCGAATGCTGAAATCGCCATCAAGGGGGAAGTGCAATGAAAATCGGACTTGTCTTAGAG
>NZ_WHNU01000116.1:0-443 GCF_009362305.1 Burkholderia sp. BE17 | reverse complement strand
GGCATACAGCCGGGCAGTGACGTCATCGTCTGCGCGGAAATGGACGAACAGTGGGGATACGTCGGGGCTAAATCGCGCCAGCGCTGGCTGTTTTACGCGTATGACAGGCTCCGGAAGACGGTTGTGGCGCACGTATTCGGTGAACGCACTCTGGCCACACTGGAGCGTCTTCTGAGCCTGCTGTCGGCCTTTGAGGTCGTGGTATGGATGACGGATGGCTGGCCGCTGTATGAATCCCGCCTGAAGGGAAAGCTGCACGTTATCAGCAAGCGTTACACTCAGCGCATTGAGCGACATAACCTGAATCTGAGACAACATCTGGCAAGGCTGGGACGGAAGTCACTGTCGTTCTCAAAATCGGTGGAGCTGCATGACAAGGTCATCGGGCATTATCTGAACATAAAACACTATCATTAAGTTGGAGTCATTACCCAATAATTAAT
>NZ_WHNU01000115.1:0-536 GCF_009362305.1 Burkholderia sp. BE17 | reverse complement strand
CAGCATCAGATCCTGAACCTCGGTCGGCGTCATCGGCCCCTTGACCAACTGGTCCAGCAGTTCCTTGGGCAACTCAGGCAGCGGCCCGCGGGCCGCTGCCTGACGCGCTACGGTTTGCCTCTTCTTCTTCATCGGCATATCCATGACTTTTATACCTCATGATATGCCCCGCCCACGAAATGACGGATAGGTCCTGCCTGGAGGGTGGTAACCGACCCACAACTGCCCTTCGATCCCGCGTACCCTTAACGGCGGCTTCCAAGGGCGCGGATTCAACCGGTTGCCGTCCCGGCGGTCCGCAGCGGCCTCAAACCGACCTTGAACGGCCCGTCGGGCACGGGTGTACTCAAAGGCAGCTTCCAAACTACAACGGTCGTTCGGGCGGTCATGTTGGCCGGCGGGTCATCGGTGCGGATTCAACCCGTCGATGCAACGAATTGATGAAAGCGCTCAGCCGGTGTATCGAAGTCTAGCGTCTTTCGAGGACGCTCATTGAGCCGCTTGGCAACAGCGTTGAGCGTGGCCTGTGAATAGGC
>NZ_WHNU01000114.1:0-307 GCF_009362305.1 Burkholderia sp. BE17 | reverse complement strand
ACGGCGGCGGGCGGCGGCGCATAACGATCCGCCGCGCCGCGCAGCGCCAGCGCGCGATCGCGCACGGGCTGCAACTGCATGTCGGCGCTCGACATCGCGTACGCGGTGCCGCGCGTCGTGTCGTACACGGCCGTCAGCAGATGGACTTCATCCTTGCGCCACGTGACCCAGCGGCGCTGGCTGTCCTGCCAGCCGCGCTTCGCGTCGGCCGGTGCATCCTTCAACAGGCGCTGGTACGCGCCGTCCATCACCGCCTGCCACTGCTGCTGCGCTTCGCCCATGCACTGGATCTGGCCGGCCGTCGACG
>NZ_WHNU01000113.1:0-586 GCF_009362305.1 Burkholderia sp. BE17 | reverse complement strand
AAGTGGCTAGTCTAACCGCAAGGAGGACGGTCACCACGGTAGGATTCATGACTGGGGTGAAGTCGTAACAAGGTAGCCGTATCGGAAGGTGCGGCTGGATCACCTCCTTTCCAGAGCTTCTCGCAAAATTGAGCGCTCACGCTTATCGGCTGTAAATTAAAGACAGACTCAGGGGTCTGTAGCTCAGTCGGTTAGAGCACCGTCTTGATAAGGCGGGGGTCGTTGGTTCGAATCCAACCAGACCCACCATTGTCTGACGTGTCGGTGATCGTTGGCGCTTTAGCGCTTACGAGTACCTCAAGCCGACCGGCTCACACCTGAGGATACCTGTACATGGGGGGCATAGCTCAGCTGGGAGAGCACCTGCTTTGCAAGCAGGGGGTCGTCGGTTCGATCCCGTCTGCCTCCACCAATCACCAACGCTAAGAGCTTGGTTCAGACGCTGAACCGAGAATTTTGCATTGGCGATTGAGCCAGTCAGAGTGATACGTAGTAGGTATCGGCTGTCGTTCTTTAACAATCTGGAAGAAGTAAGTAATTTGGATAGCGGAAGCGTCTCGAGATGGACGTGGAAACTATCCGGGTT
>NZ_WHNU01000112.1:0-603 GCF_009362305.1 Burkholderia sp. BE17 | reverse complement strand
GTTGAGTTCGCGGCGGCGGGGCGGTACACGGGCGACCGAGGCTGCTCTTGCCGTGCCGCTTATATATGACCACTGGGTCGGCTCAGCGGCTCCCGGCTTAGCATGTCAAAAATATTTCACAAAGGGGGTTGCGGAGACCGAGGCAGGTGCTTAGAATCACGCCTCTTTCGCGCTAACGGAAACGCAGCGCGGGGAGAAGAAGGGAAGCGGTGCTGTTGAAGTTGGTTTTAGCGACTCCAGTGCACACGAAATTAAACCGCAGTCGTCGCAACGAAGTAGTTAAAAAAGTTGTTGACGAGTTTTAAAAAACGGTTAATAATCTCGCTTCTCTGCTGCTGAAAACGCAGCGCTGCTGAGAAACTTCAGGTTACTCGCAGAAATGCTCTTTAAAAATTAACAGCCGATAAGTGTGGGCGCTTGATGGACGCGAGCTGATCCTCGGATCAGATAGCGAAAGTATCAAGAGTCTCACACTAAAGTAAGTCAGGTTTATGAAGCAATTCATATTCCTGTCAGCTTTGAGTGAGCGACCGGTTCGAAAGAACCGAAAACAGTAACAGGTTTAAACTGAAGAGTTTGATCCTGGCTCAGATTGAACGCTGG
>NZ_WHNU01000111.1:0-958 GCF_009362305.1 Burkholderia sp. BE17 | reverse complement strand
GAAGAAATCCCCCGTCAAAGACCTGCTGCTCACCCGTTACGCGCCGATCGCCGACGGTATCGCCGCGCTGTTCTTCCCGTACGCGGAAGTCGTGATCCACGACCTGCACGACCAGACCGTGCTGTATCTCGCGAACAACCTGTCCAAGCGCGAGGTCGGCGACGATTCCGCGCTCGAGGAAATCGATCATTCCGCGCGCGAACGCGTGATCGGCCCGTACGAGAAGCTGAACTGGGACGGCCGGCGGATGCGCTGCGTCAGCAACGTGCTGTTCGACGACGAAGGCCGCCCGGCCGGGATGATGTGCATCAACTTCAACATCGCGGTGTTCGACGAGGTGCGCGCGACGCTCGACCTGTTCATCAAGGGCGCGGGCGTTGTCGCGCAACCGGACGAGCTGTTCCGCGACGACTGGCAGGAGCGCATCAATACATTCCTGCACGGTTGGCTGCGCGAGCGGCAGGTCGGGCTGAACGGGCTCACGCGCGAGCACCGGCGCGAGCTCGTCGAGGCGCTTTACGCGGAAGGCGCGTTCCGCGGCAAGAGCGCGGCGAACTACGTCGCGAACGTGCTCGGGATGGGGCGCGCGACGGTCTACAAGCACCTCAAGCACCTGAAGGAAACGCAGGGCGACGCGTAAGCGGCGGCATGCCCCGCGGGCCGGTTCGCCGCGCCCCGCCGCCGAGCGCGAGTGCCGTGCCCCAATGCAGCTGCGGCGACGCCAGGAACAGCACGACGGCCGATGCGTTCATCACGCCCGCGGGCCGGTTCTCCGCGCCCCGCGCCCCGCCGCCGCATTCGGCATCGGCAATCGCTGTCGGCCCCGTGACTTCCGCATCCACGCTTCGTGACACGTCGGACGCGGGCCCGTTCCGCACGAGCCCAGCCAGGAACGGCATCGAGACATAAAGTGATATAGTCTCAGTTACACTTTTTTGCCGCCCGGACCGCCCATGAC
>NZ_WHNU01000110.1:0-1006 GCF_009362305.1 Burkholderia sp. BE17 | reverse complement strand
CGCTCGACCGCGAGCGCGACGCCCATCCCGCCGCCGATGCACAGCGACGCCAGCCCGCGCTTCGCATCGCGCTTGGCCATCTCGTGCAGCAGCGTCACCAGGATCCGGCAGCCCGACGCACCGATCGGGTGGCCGATCGCGATCGCCCCGCCGTTCACGTTCACCTTCGACGTGTCCCAGCCCATCTGCTTGTGCACCGCCAGCGCCTGCGCCGCGAACGCCTCGTTGATCTCCATCAGGTCCAGGTCGCCCGGCGTCCAGCCCGCGCGCTCCAGGCACCGGCGCGACGCCGGCACCGGGCCCATCCCCATCACGCTCGGATCCACGCCCGCGTTCGCATACGCCTTGATCCGCGCCAGCGGCGTCAGGCCGAGCGCCGCCGCCTTCTGCGCCGACATCACCAGCACCGCCGCCGCGCCGTCGTTCAGGCCCGACGCGTTCGCCGCCGTCACCGATCCGTCCTTCGAGAATGCCGGCTTCAGCCCCGCCAGCGATTCCGCCGTCACGCCGTGACGCACGAATTCATCGGTCGCGAACTGCAGCGGCTCGCCCTTGCGCTGCGGAATCGACACCGGCACGATCTCGTCGTCGAAGCGCCCGGCCTTCTGCGCGGCTTCCGCCTTGTTCTGCGACAGCGCCGCGAACGCGTCCTGCTCTTCGCGCGTAATGCCGTATTCCTTCGCGACGTTCTCCGCCGTGATGCCCATGTGGTACTGGTTGTACACGTCCCACAGGCCGTCGACGATCATCGTGTCGACCAGCTTCGCGTCGCCCATCCGGAACCCGTCGCGCGAGCCCGGCAGCACGTGCGGCGACGCGCTCATGTTCTCCTGGCCGCCCGCGATCACGATCTCCGCGTCGCCCGCGACGATCGCGTTCGCCGCCAGCATCACGGCCTTCAGGCCCGAGCCGCACACCTTGTTGATCGTCATCCCCGGCACCGCCGACGGCAGCCCGGCCTTGATCAGCGACTGCCGCGCCGGGTTCTGCCCCGAGCCGGCCGTCA
>NZ_WHNU01000010.1:0-173579 GCF_009362305.1 Burkholderia sp. BE17 | reverse complement strand
CGCAAAGGTGACGGCGAACCCGGTGCGAAAGCTATTTGGCTCGGACTCAGAGACGTTCATGTCGCGGCCAAAACCTTACGAGCGTTACGCGCCAGCGGTGACGCCGACACTTCTGTATAAGACGATGGCCTGAGCCGGATACCGTCGCCCCACTATCGCGGAACAGGGCGTCACCCCGAAGACTTGAGCGATGGGCCAAATCAGCAGCCGACAAGCCAATGCTCAATGATGGGCCTGCTGATGGGCTGAAAAACAAAAAGCCCCGTAAGTCCTTGAACTTACGGGGCTTTCTCACCGCTTTTGGCGGAGACGGAGGGATTCGAACCCTCGATCCAGGTTTTGGCCCAGATGCTCCCTTAGCAGGGGAGTGCCTTCGACCTCTCGGCCACGTCTCCCAAACTTTCGCTCGCACCAGGGAGGCAGTGCGACGAGAACGAAATAATATAGGGTTTCGAACCGCGCGTCAATTTCCGTGATGCATTTTCGTCAACGCATCACGAAAATTTCATCATGCCTGGTCGAGTTCGAATGCCTTGTGCAGCGCGCGGACGGCCAGCTCCATGTATTTCTCGTCGATCAGCACCGAAATCTTGATTTCGGACGTCGAGATCATCTGGATGTTGATGCCCTCTTCCGACAGCGTGCGGAACATCTTGCTCGCGACGCCCACGTGCGAACGCATGCCGACGCCGACGACCGACACCTTCGACACCTTCGGGTCGCCCTGCACCTGCTCGGCATTCACGTGGCCCTTCACCTGGTTGGTGAGGATGTCCATCGCCTTCTGGTAGTCGCCACGGCCGACCGTGAACGTGAAGTCGGTTTTGCCTTCGACGCTCTGGTTCTGGATGATCATGTCGACGTCGACGTTCGCGTCGGCGACCGGGCCGAGGATCTGATACGCGATGCCGGGCTTGTCGGGCACGCCCATCACAGCAATGCGTGCTTCGTCGCGCTGGAACGCGATGCCGGAAATGACTGCCTTTTCCATGGTCTCGTCTTCTTCAAAAGTAATCAGGGTGCCCGAGCGCATTTCTTCGTCGAGCGCAATCAGCGGATCGGTCAGGCTCGACAGCACGCGCGTCTTCACCTGGTATTTGCCGGCGAATTCGACCGAGCGGATCTG
Source organism: Burkholderia sp. BE17 (assembly GCF_009362305.1). Classification (NCBI taxonomy): domain Bacteria; kingdom Pseudomonadati; phylum Pseudomonadota; class Betaproteobacteria; order Burkholderiales; family Burkholderiaceae; genus Burkholderia; species Burkholderia sp. BE17. The sequence continues at coordinate 172,453 of NZ_WHNU01000010.1, read as the reverse complement.
CAGGACCTTCGAGCCGAGGCTGGCCATTTCCAGCATCTCCTCGAACGTCACGCGATCGAGGCGTCGCGCCTCTTCGACGACACGCGGATCGGTCGTGTAGACGCCATCGACGTCCGTGTAGATCAGGCACTCTTCGGCATCCAGCGCAGCCGCGACCGCGACCGCCGACGTGTCCGAGCCGCCACGGCCCAGCGTCGTGATGTGGCCATCCGGATCGACGCCCTGGAAGCCCGTGATGATCACGACCTTGCCTGCGTTCAGATCGGCCTTCACGCGGTCGTCGTCGATCGAGTGGATGCGCGCCTTCGTGAATGCGCTGTCGGTCTTGATCGGTACTTGCCAGCCGGCGTAGCTCACGGCCTCGACGCCGATTTCCTGCAGCGCGATCGACAGCAGGCCGACGCTGACCTGCTCGCCGGTCGACGCGATCATGTCGAGCTCACGCGGGCTCGGCTGGCTCGAAATCTCTTTCGCAAGACCGAGCAGACGGTTGGTTTCGCCGGACATCGCCGAAGGCACGACCACCATCTGGTGCCCGGCCTGATGCCATTTTGCGACGCGTTTCGCGACGTTCTTGATGCGCTCGACCGAGCCCATCGAAGTGCCGCCGTATTTGTGTACGATGAGTGCCATTGTCGTTCTGAACTGGAGGAGAGACCGCACGGGCGCGCTGGGCAGGCCGCGTTGCCGTTCGGTCACGCGGCTTGTGGCTGTGGACGGACGACGAGGGGGGCGGCTGGGACGCAACACGCAAGCGTGACGGATTTTGCCCGGAAGGCCGATCAGGCCGCGCAAACCGGGTACGTCACGCGGGAAACCTGCACAAATCGCTCAAAAATCGAGCCGAGCAAACGACCGAGCGTACCCGATAGAAGCCCGCTTGACAAGCCGCTCGCCCTGCCCGCGGCCGTTCCGGCGCTGTTTACCAAATGGTGAAAATGGGCGCGCCATCACGCCGCCGGAAGCCTGCCCGCCATTACGCGATCAGCAGGTCGGGACGCCATTCGATCCGGCGCCACGCGCCGCCGGACGGCCCGTTGTCGGACAATTCTCCATCGCGGTTCACGCCAAGCCGCGGCACGTAGATCAGCCGGTCGCCCGCGAACAGCAGCGGCACGTCGCGCTGCCATGCCGGCACGCCGCGCTCCTGGAACAGGTTCTTCAGCGTCCGGCGCGGGCCGCCCGGCGACGTGCGCATCCGCTCGCCGCCCGCCCGGGCGCGCGCGGCGAGCGGCGCGGCGCGCAGCAGCGCCTCCGGCACCGCGCCGGCGCATCCCGCGTCGGCCGGCGCGAACACGAACGTGCCGCGCCATCCCGGCAGGTGCCAGACTTCCTGCCCGTCCCACGCGAGCGCCGATTCCGGGTGCGGCGTGCCGGTGCCGTCGTCGGCCGGTTCGGCGCTGTCGCCCGCTTCCCAGTAGACGACGTCGCGATAGAGCCGCAGGCACTGCCCCGCGTGATCGACGCGCAGCGCATGCGCGTCGTGCGCGGCGCGCAGTTGCCTCATCATGTTGGCGAGCCGCGCGGCGGACGCGCCCGGCAAACCGAGCCGGCGCATCCAGAAGCGCAGCAGGTTCGCGCCGCGCGTGTCGTCGAATGCGACCAGCGACTCGCGCGACAGCGCCCGCCCGTCATCGCGCGCGGCGACGGCGAAATCCAGTTCGGCCAGATCGTCGAGCAGCCGCTGCGCGGCGGCCGCATGCTGGGCCGCGCGACCGAGCGCGTCGCGAAAGCCCGGGAAATGCACGGCCAGTGCCGGCAGCACGTCGATGCGCAGCGCATTGCGCGCGTAGCGCGTGTCGCTGTTCGATTCGTCGTCGATCCATTCAAGTTCGTGCTGCGTCGCATAGCGCTCGAGTTGCGCGCGCAACAGTCGCAGCAACGGGCGCACGCGCTCGACGCTCGCGCCGTCGGGACGGTAGCGCGGCGCCATGGCGGCGAGCCCCGCGATCCCCGCGCCGCGCAACAATTGCAGCAGCACGGTCTCGGCCTGGTCGTCCGCATGCTGCGCGAGCCACAGCGTGGCCGCGCCATGGCGTTCGCACATCGCGTCGAGCGCGGCATATCGACGCTCGCGGGCGGTCGCCTCGATACCGAGACCGCTGTCGCGCGGCACGTCGACGCGCATCGATTCGAATTCGACGCCGAGCCGTACCGCTGCCGCTTCGGCATGCGCGACCCACGCGTCGGCGTTCGCGCTCAGGCCGTGATGCACGTGCAGCGCGACGCACCGCGACGCGCCCGCGACCCGCACGGCCGCGTCGAGCAGCACGGTCGAATCGAGGCCGCCGCTGTACGCGATCGCGATGCGCGCCTCGGACGGCATGCCTGAAAGCGCAACGCCGACCGCGTCGAGTACGACGCGGTCGGCGGAGAATTCGGTCGGTGGGATCACGAGAGGGACGCGCGCGCTGCGGCGCGCGTATTGAACACGCGGCCGGTCATGCGCCCGGCGTGGTTTCCTTGAACTTGCCGTAGGCCATCAGGCGCTCGAAGCGGCGCTCGCGCAGCGCATCGATGCTCATGCCCTGGAACTGGCGCAGCGAATCGGCGAGCGCGCGGCGCAGCAGCGCCGCCATGCCCTTCGGATCGCGATGCGCGCCACCGAGCGGCTCGTTGATGATCTTGTCGATCAGGCCGAGCGCCTTCAGGCGGTGCGCGGTCAGGCCCAGCGCTTCCGCGGCTTCCGGCGCCTTCGCGGCGCTCTTCCACAGGATCGACGCGCAGCCTTCCGGCGAGATCACCGAGTAGGTCGAGAACTGCAGCATCATCACGGTGTCGGCCACGGCGATCGCGAGTGCGCCGCCCGAACCGCCCTCGCCGATCACCGTCGTGATGATCGGCGTCTTCAGTTCGGCCATCACATACAGGTTGCGGCCGATCGCCTCCGACTGGCCGCGCTCTTCGGCGCCGATGCCCGGGTACGCGCCCGGCGTGTCGACGAACGTGAAGATCGGCAGCCCGAACTTCTCGGCGAGACGCATCAGGCGTTCGGCCTTGCGATAGCCTTCCGGACGCGGCATCCCGAAGTTGCGCGCGGCGCGTTCCTTCGTGTCACGGCCCTTCTGGTGACCGATCACCATGCACGGATGGCCGCCGAAGCGCGCGAGACCGCCGACGATCGACAGATCGTCCGCGAATGCGCGGTCGCCGTGCAGTTCGTGAAAATCGGTAAACAGTTCCGCAACGTAATCGAGCGTGTACGGACGCTGCGGGTGCCGCGCGATCTGCGAAACCTGCCACGGCGACAGGTTCGCGTACAGGTCCTTCGTCAGTTGCTGGCTTTTCTTCGACAGCCGCTCGATTTCTTCCGAAATATCGACAGCCGAGTCGTCCTGCACGAATCGCAGCTCTTCGATCTTGGCCTCGAGTTCGGCGATCGGCTGTTCGAAATCCAGAAACGTGGTCTTCATGTGTTCGAATCCTTGGGTCTTGCGGCAGCGCGTATTCTACCCGCGCGGGCGACGCTTAAGACCGGCTCTCAACTATTGATGTTTAAAACCCGATAGCCGGCGCTCAGGCGTCGGTGTCGGGCGCATCGAGGCTGCGCCACATGTACCAGGTCGCGACGGTCCGCCACGGTTCCCAGTTGGCCGCGACCTCCCGCGCCTCGCTGCGCGTGACGGGTTCCCCGCTGAAGTAATTGACGCTGATCGCGCGGATCAGGCCCGGGTCGTCGAGCGGCAGCACATCCGGCCGCGACAGGTTGAAGATCAGGAACATCTCGGCCGTCCAGCGGCTGATGCCGCGGATCTGCGTGAGTTCCGCGATCACGTCCTCGTCGTCCATCGACGTCCATTTGTCGACGTGCAGCGCGCCCGACACGAAATGCTGCGCGAGATCGAGGATGTATTCGGTCTTGCGCTTCGACAGCCCGCACGCGATCAGCTTGTCCGCGCCGAGCCGGATCACCGGCTGCGGTGCGAGTTTCGGACAGGCATCCTCGATGCGCGCCCACAGCGACTGCGCGGACGGCACCGAAATCTGCTGGCCGACGACCGAGCGCGCGAGCGTGACGAACGGGTCGCCGCGCTTCACGAGATGCGCGGGACCGAACTTCGGAATCAGTTTCTTCAGGATCCGGTCGCGCTTGACGAGGTCGGCGCACGCCTTGTCCCAGTATGCAGGGCGCACGACCACCTCCTCGCCGTCCATTTCGGACGCACGCGTCTTGCGGGCCGCATCGGCGGCCGGCAGCGCGGCCGCCGGCTGCGCATGACCGTTGAGCGCGCCGTTCGGCGCGGCGCGCGTCGCGTCCGCCTTCGCCGCCGGCACGCGCTTGGCTGCCGGACGCGCGGCGACCGGGGTCGCGCGCCTGACCGGCGCTTTTCTGGCCGTTGCCATCCTGCCTCCTACCTGACGGATCGGTCAGTGGAACGCACCGCGCTCATACGCGACGCCATTCGGTCGATCCGCCCGGTTTGTCTTCAAGTGCGATGCCGGCCTCGAGCAGTTCCGCCCGGATCCGGTCCGCTTCGGCATAGTCCTTCGCTTGCTTCGCCGCGACGCGCGCGGCGATCTTCGCTTCGATCTCGTCGGCAGCGAACCCGCCCGCCTGCGCGGCGCCGGACGCCTGCTGCAGGAACGCGCGCGGTTCGCGGCCCAGCAGGCCGAGCAGGCCCGCCAGCTGTTTCAGTTGCCGCGCGAGCGACGCGTCGCGCGTGCGATTCACCTCGCCCGCCAGCTCGAACAGCGTTGCCACCGCGACGGGCGTGTTGATGTCGTCGTTCATCGCGGCCGCGAAACGCTGCGCGTGCGGCTCGTTCCAGTCGAGCGCGAGCGTGTCGGCCTCGACATCCTTCAGCGCGGTATAAAGACGCGTGAGCGACGCGCGCGCATCGTCGAGATGCACGTCGCTGTAATTGAGCGGCGACCGGTAGTGCGTGCGCACGATGAAGAAGCGCATGACTTCGGCGTCGTATCGTTCGAGCACTTCGCGGATCGTGAAGAAGTTGCCGAGCGATTTCGACATCTTCTCGTTGTCGACCTGCACGAAGCCGTTGTGCATCCAGTAATTGACGAACGTCTGGCCGGTCGCGCCTTCGCTCTGTGCGATCTCGTTCTCGTGGTGCGGGAATTGCAGATCCTGCCCGCCACCGTGGATGTCGAAATGATCGCCGAGCAGCGTGCAGCCCATCGCCGAGCACTCGATGTGCCAGCCCGGGCGGCCCATCCCATACTTCGACGCCCACGACGCGCCTTCCGGATCTTCCGGTTTCGCGCGCTTCCACAGCACGAAATCGAGCGGATCTTGCTTCGCGTCGTTCGCGGCGACGCGCTCGCCCGCACGGAGATCGTCGAGCGACTTGCCCGACAGCTTCCCGTAGTTCGCAAACTTGCGCACCGAGTAATTGACGTCGCCGTCGGTCGCCTGATACGCGTAGCCGTTCGCCTCGAGCGCCTCGATCATGCCGAGCATCTGCGGAATGAATTGCGTCGCGCGCGGCTCGATGTCGGGCCGCTGGATGCCGAGCGCGTCTTCATCCTCGTGCATCGCGCCGATGAACCGGTCGGTCAGCGACTTGATCGTCTCGCCGTTCTCGACCGCGCGGCGGATGATCTTGTCCTCGATGTCGGTGATGTTGCGCACATACGTGACCCGATAGCCGATCGCACGCAGCCAGCGCTGGACGAGGTCGAACACGACCAGCATGCGCGCGTGGCCCACGTGACAATAGTCGTAGACGGTGATCCCGCATACGTACATCCGCACTTCGCCGGGCTGGCGCGGCACGAAAACTTGCTTGTCACGCGCGAGCGTGTTGTAGATGCGCAGTGATTCCATAGAGATGAACCGTGAGCCGAAGGAAACCGCCCTGGCGAAGCTCGCCCAGCATGCGAAGCGGACGGACCATCTGCTGCGGCGCCAGGCCGAGCGTCCTCGCTATCACATGGGGCGGTCAGGCTGCAAGCACAGCGGTGACGGCCACGAGAGGCTAAGAAAGACTGCCTGCGGCTCGCCGGAACGCGCAGACGTTTTGTTAGAATGGCTCGGAGTATAACATTCCGATTTACGCCTATGAAACCTCATCGCGGCCGCGCGCCGAGCGCTGCGACCCTCGTAGCGACCACCGTCATGGGCGTCGCGCTGACGCTGTTCGCGGCCCCCGCAGCGCATGCGCAGAAGGCCCCGGCCACCGCCGACGGCACCCCCGAAATCGACGCGTCGATCGCCGGCAAGCAGTGGAAGCAGGCGCTCGCGCAGCTCGACGCGCGCATCGCGTCGAACCCGCACGACGTGCAGGCGCAGTTCAAGCGCGGCACCGTGCTGGCCCGCCTGAACCGCGACGACGATGCGATCCAGCAGTTCGTCGCGATCACGCAGGCGTATCCCGAACTGCCCGAACCGTACAACAACCTCGCGGCGCTCTACGCGAAGCACGGCCGCTACGACGAAGCGCGCACCGCGCTCGTCACGGCGACGCAATCGAACCCGAGCTACTCGCTCGCGTACGAGAACCTCGGCGACCTGTACTTGCGCCTCGCGGCCGAATCGTACAAGCGCGCGCAATCGCTCGGCCGCACGAGCGGCGCCACCGCGCAGCGCCTCGCCGACCTGCAGAAGATCGTGTCGCCGCCGAAGGCCGCGCCGAATGCCCGCGCGATCACGCCGGCCACGCGCAACTACTCCGACCGCGCAGCCGCGAACGTGAGCACCACCACGCTGCCGATGTCGCCGACGTTCCAATTCAGCGGTCCGTCGGGCGCACTGGCGGCGCCGTATGTCGCGCCGCCGTCGCAATAAGCGGCGCGGCCCCCTTTCCTTCCCAACCTGAGGATCGCAATGAAACGTCTGTTGCTGGCGCTTGGCGGCGCCGCCCTTCTCGCGACCGCGCCCGCTTTCGCGCAAACGGCCACCGCGCACCCGGTCGTGCAACTCAAGACCTCGCAGGGCGACATCCGCGTCGAGCTCTACCCGGAGAAGGCGCCGAAGTCGGTCGCCAACTTCCTCGATTACGTGAAGGCCGGCCAGTACAACGGCACGATCTTCCATCGCGTGATCAAGGGCTTCATGATCCAGGGCGGCGGCTACAAGACCAACTTCGAGGAGAAGCCGACCCGCGCGCCGATCCCGCTGGAGAGCCGCAATGGTCTGAAGAACCTGACGGGCACGATCGCGATGGCGCGCACGAGCGATCCGAATTCGGCCACCGCGCAGTTCTTCATCAACACGGTCGACAACAACGGCCTCGACTACCCGAATCCGGACGGCAACGGCTATGCGGTGTTCGGCAAGGTCGTGTCGGGTCTCGACGTCGTGAAGAAGATCGAAGGCGTGGCGACGACCTCGCGCGGCCCGATGCAGGACGTGCCCGCGCAACCGATCGTGATCGAATCGGCCAGCATCGTCTCGAAGTAAGAACCTGCCGGCACGTCCGGCGACTCACGCGGCCGCGTCGCACGACCGGCCGCGTGCCATTTAAACCGCCTCACCGAAGGAATTCATCATGGTTGAACTGCATACGAACCACGGCGTGATCAAGCTCGAGCTCGACGCCGCGAAAGCACCGAAGACGGTCGAGAACTTCCTGAACTATGTGAAGAAGGGCCACTACGACGGCACCGTGTTCCATCGCGTGATCAACGGCTTCATGATCCAGGGCGGCGGCTTCGAGCCGGGCCTGAAGCAGAAGCCGACCGACGCGCCGATCGACAACGAGGCGAACAACGGCCTGAAGAACGACAACTACACGGTCGCGATGGCGCGCACGAACGATCCGCACTCGGCGACCGCCCAGTTCTTCATCAACGTGAACGACAACGATTTCCTGAACCACTCGTCGCCGACGCCGCAAGGCTGGGGCTACGCGGTGTTCGGCAAGGTCGTCGAAGGCCAGGACGTGGTCGACAAGATCAAGGGCGTCAAGACGGGCAACGCCGGCTTCCACCAGGACGTGCCGACCGACGACGTCGTGATCGAGAAGGCCGTAGTGGTCTGACGCACGGTATAACGGAGGCACTTCGATGTTGCAGGAGAGTCCGCCGCGAAGCGTCTCCGCGGGCGTGCCGGGCGAGCGCGAATACGCGCAAGCCGCACGCCCGTTCCTGTTTCTCTCCGATCTGCACCTGAGCGAAGCGATCCCGAAGACGGTCGCCGCGTTCGAGCATTTCGTGAAATACACCGCCGACAGCGCCGACTCGGTGTTCATCCTCGGCGATCTGTTCGAATACTGGATCGGCGACGACATCCTCGACGACGATCCGTTCGCGGCACGCATGGCCGCGCTGATGCACACGCTCTCGGAGCGCGGGATCGCGCTCTACGTGATGCACGGCAACCGCGATTTCCTGCTCGGCCGGCGCTTCATGAAGGCAGCCGGCGCGATGCTGCTGCCGGATCCGTCGCTGATCATGGCGTTCGGCCAGCGCATCGTGCTCGCGCACGGCGACGCGCAATGCACGGCCGACCGCGGCTACCAGGTGTTCCGCCGCTTCGCACGCAACCGCGTCGCGCAATGGCTGTTTCTCGCGTGGCCGCTCCGCTGGCGCCGCGCGCTCGCGCAACGCATGCGCTCGAACAGCGAAGCAGGCCGGATGCGCCCCGCTTCGGCGATCTATGACGTCACGCGTGAAGGCGTGGCAGCGCTGTTCCGGAAAAGCCGCGCGGCCGTGATCATTCACGGCCACACGCACCGCCCCGCGAGCCACGCCGAACCGGGCGGCATCCGCTGGGTGCTGCCCGACTGGGATCTCGACCACGGCAGGCCGCGCGGCGGCTACCTGCGCGTCGACGCGGAAGGCATCCACGCGATGCCGCTCGACTGACACCGCCGCTGTCGTCTCACCAACCGGCAGCCGTCGGCGTAGATCGCATTACGCCTGGCGCTCGACCGTTTTTCCTTCCAGCACCGCCGACAGCCTGCGCAGGTCGAGGCGCGCCGCATCGGCGCCCTGCAGCGTTTCCAGATGCGTGCCGAGCCGCTCGAGCGCCGCGACGATCTCGTCGACGCGGCGGCTTTCCTTCGCCGCGTGATCGATCAGGCCGTGAATCGCGAGCGACATCGGATCGTCGGCGTTCGGCGTGATCCCGTATGCGCAGAACGCCGCGCGTTCCGGCTGCGGCTTCGGCTGCGCCGGCATCACGATGCGCGCCGGATTGCCGACCGCCGTGCCGCCCGCCGGCACCGGCTTGACGACGACCGCGTTCGAACCGATCTTCGCGCCCGCGCCGACCGTGAAACCGCCGAGCACCTTCGCGCCCGCGCCGACGATCACGCCGGCCTCGAGCGTCGGGTGGCGCTTCGTGCCGCGCGTGAGCGACGTGCCGCCCAGCGTCACGCCCTGGTAGATCGTGCAGTCGTCGCCGATGATCGCCGTCTCGCCGATCACGACACCCATGCCGTGATCGATGAACACGCGCCGGCCGATCGTCGCACCGGGGTGGATCTCGATACCCGTCAGGAACCGCCCGGCCTGCGACGCGAAACGCGCGAGCCAGTAGCGCTTCGCGCGCCAGCAGGCGTGCGCGAAACGGTGCAGCACGAGCGCGTGCAACCCCGGATAACAGGTCAGCACTTCCCAGGCACTGCGAGCGGCGGGATCCCGCTCGCGAATCGTTGCAACGTCTTCGCGCAATCTCGTGAACATGATCTGATCGGGGAAAAGGCCGGCGCGCACCGCCGGCAATGACCGGCCGTTATCGCGCCGGGTAATTTGCTTATGACGTCCGGCGATTGTAGGGCCAGTCGCGCACGGCCGCACGAGGCCGCACGTTCACCCCGCCGCCGGCGCGGGTATTCGGGCGGGAAGGCTCGCTGTCGCGATGTTTGCGGGAGGTTCGGCCGGTCGGAAACGCTCGGGGCCCGGCGCTCCCGAAGGCCGACAAAACGCCTGCCCGGCCGGGACGCCGCACCTGAACGCCAGGTTGCCGGCGCGCGGGCCGCTTACGCGTCGCCGTCGGGCTTGCCCGATTTCAGCAGGATGTGCTTCGCGACGCCGCGCAGGATGTTGACCTCCTCGCGCTCGAGGCCCGTGCGTGCGAACAGGCGCCGCAGCCGCGGCATCAGTTTCTTCGGATTGCGCGGGTCGAGGAAATCGAGCGCGATCAGCGCATTCTCGAGGTGCACGTACATCCGCTCGATCTCGTCGCTCTGCGCGAGCGTGCCGGCCTCGGCCGACGGTTGCGGCGAAGGCTCGCTCGCCTGCTCGAGAAACGCGACGCGCAGCTCGTACGCGAGCACCTGCACGGCCTGTGCAAGGTTCAGCGAGCTGTATGCAGGGTTCGCCGGGATGTGCGCGAGCGCGCTGCACTGCTCGACATGCTCGTTCGCGAGGCCCGTGCGCTCGTTGCCGAACACGAGCGCGATGTCGCCCGCGCCGACCTGCGCGCACGCGTGCGCGGCGGCCGCGCGCGGCGCAAGGCGCGGCGGCCCGTATTCGCGCGTGCGCGCGGTCAGCGCGATCGACCAGTGAACGCCGGACAGCGCGTCGCCGAGCGTCGGCACGACATGCGCGGACGCGAGGACGTCGTCCGCGCCGCTGGCCATCGCGATCGCCTCGGGGTCGCTCTGCACGTGCGGCACGCGCGGCGCGACCAGCACGAGACGCGAGAAGCCCATCGTCTTCAGCGCGCGGGCGGCCGCCCCGACATTGCCGGGATGGCTCGGCTCGACGAGCACGAAACGGGTGGACGTGAAGCCGCCGGACGGCGGCCGGGACGTGTCCGCGCCCGACTCGGACGGCGCGGCGGTGTTCTGCGGGGTTTCCACTACGATACGACTCGGTTCATCAGAATGGCCGTATGGTAGCGCCATCGCCCCGGCAAACCCACTCGTCCGGACGGACAGTGGGGGTTTGCCCGCATTCCGGTCGCCTGAAACCACCAAAAATCGGGTAAAATCATGTCTTTACGCGTCGCGCTCCGTGCGGCGCGGGTCGTACCCCGCTCTTTGTCAATTTGCGTCTCACCTCGCCCGGCACGCTTGCGCCGTTCCGGGCGGTTGTTCCACTTCGTGGCGGCCCGTGCCGCCGGCTACAGGATCCAGGCTCATGCATCCCATGCTCAACATTGCTGTCAAGGCTGCGCGCCGCGCCGGACAGATCATCAATCGCGCGTCCCTCGATCTCGACCTGATCGAGATCCGCAGGAAGCAGCAGAACGACTTCGTCACCGAAGTGGACAAGGCCGCCGAAGAGGCGATCATCGAGACGCTGAAGACCGCCTACCCCGATCACGCGATCCTCGCGGAGGAATCGGGCGAATCGGAGAACGAATCCGAATTCAAGTGGATCATCGATCCGCTCGACGGCACGACCAACTTCATCCACGGCTTCCCGTACTACTGCGTATCGATCGCGCTCGAGCACAAGGGCGTCGTCACGCAAGCCGTCGTCTATGATCCGAACAAGAACGACCTGTTCACGGCCACGCGTGGCCGCGGCGCGTACCTGAACGATCGCCGCATCCGCGTCGGCCGCCGCGACCGCCTGTCCGACGCACTGGTCGGCACGGGCTTCCCGTTCCGCGAGAAGGACGGCCTCGACGCGTACGCGCGCCTCTTCACCGAAATGACGCAGGCCTGCACGGGGCTGCGCCGTCCGGGCGCCGCGGCACTCGACCTCGCGAACGTCGCGGCCGGCCGCCTCGACGCGTTCTTCGAGCAGGGCATCAACGTGTGGGACATGGCGGCGGGCAGCCTGCTGATCACCGAGGCCGGCGGCCTCGTCGGCAACTACACCGGCGATGCCGATTTCCTGCATCGCCATGAAATCGTCGCCGCGAACCCGAAGATCTACGCGCAGATGATCCCGATCCTGAACCGCTACAGCCGCGTGCATCCGGCAGCGGAGTAATCGCCGCCCGCACCGCCCGTGCGGCGCGCTTCGACGGCCCGTGTCCGCTTCGTGCGGCACGGGCCGTTGGCAAAGGGATGCCGCGTGCGTAGCATGCCGCTACCGCCCTTTCCCCTGGCGGCCGCAATTGTGCGTGGCATCGATATCGATGTGCTATGTTGACCAGCATGAACGACAAGGGCGGCTATGCCCGCCTGGCGTGCTTTCGCACCGACCGCCGGCACCGTCATGATGGAGCGACTTTCGCATCCCGATGATTCGGCGGCGGAAAAATCTTCCCCGCACAAGGGGCGCTTCATGTTCCCGTCCTGAAGTTGCCCGCGTTGTCCGGCCTGGTCAGTGTGCAGCCCCTCGTACAGCTTGTTCCAGCGATGAATGGTTCGCGTCCGAGATGCCCGCGCGGCGAACAACGCCGCCACCAGCATGCCGGCCCCGCCTGTTTCAACACCGCCACGACGCCGTGGCGACAGCATCCGAGTACCCATGTTACGGCTAAGCGAAGTTAAACTCCCCCTCGACCATCCCGAAAGCGCGCTCGAAGCCGCGATTCGCGCGCGTCTCGCGGACCTTGGCGTGCCGGCAGACGGGCTCCTCCGTTACACCGTGTTCCGCCGTGCACACGATGCGCGCAAGCGCTCCGACATCAAGCTGACGTACATCGTCGATGTCGAAGTCCAGGACGAAGCGGCCGCGCTCAAGAGACTCGCCGGCACGCCGCATTGCAGCGTGACGCCCGATATGGCGTACCACTTTGTCGCGAAGGCCCCCGAGCACACTGCTTTCCTGCGCCCGGTCGTCATCGGCATGGGGCCGTGCGGCCTGTTTGCAGGACTGATCCTCGCGCAGATGGGCTTCCGTCCCATCATCCTCGAACGCGGCAAGGCCGTGCGCGAGCGCACCAAGGACACCTTCGGCCTGTGGCGCAAGAGCGTACTCAATCCCGAATCCAACGTGCAGTTCGGCGAAGGCGGCGCCGGGACGTTTTCCGACGGCAAGCTGTACAGCCAGATCAAGGATCCCCATCACTATGGCCGCAAGGTCCTGGACGAATTCGTCAAGGCGGGTGCGCCGGAAGACATCCTGTATCTGAGCCGGCCGCACATCGGCACGTTCCGCCTCGTCAGCATGGTGGAAAAAATGCGCGCTTCCATCCACGAACTGGGTGGTGAAGTACGCTTCGAAACCCGGGTCGACGACATCGAAATCGATCAGGGCAAGGTGCGCTCGCTCAAGCTCTCGAACGGTGAAACGCTCCGGTGCGACCACGTGGTGCTGGCCGTGGGCCACAGCGCGCGCGACACCTTCCAGATGCTGCACGATCGCGGCGTGTATATCGAAGCCAAGCCGTTTTCGCTGGGTTTTCGCATCGAACATCCGCAGGGGCTGATCGATCGCAGCCGCTTCGGCAAGTTTGCGGGCCACAAGCAACTCGGCGCGGCCGACTACAAGGTGGTCCACCACTGCAGCAACGGGCGCGCGGTCTACAGCTTCTGCATGTGCCCCGGCGGCACGGTGGTCGCGGCGACCTCCGAGCCGGGCCGCGTGGTCACCAATGGCATGAGCCAGTATTCCCGGGCCGAGCGCAACGCAAATGCGGGCATCGTCGTCGGCATCACGCCGGAAGACTATCCCGGCGGTCCGCTGGAGGGCATCGCGTTCCAGCGTAAATGGGAAGAGCGCGCGTTCGAACTTGGCGGCGGCGATTACCGCGCGCCGGGCCAGCTGGTCGGCGATTTCATCGCAGGCCGGCCGTCGACGTCGCTGGGCTCGGTGGCGCCGTCGTACAAGCCGGGCGTGAATCCGACCGACCTCAGCACCGCGCTCCCGGACTACGTGATCGAAGCAATCCGTGAAGCACTCCCCGAGATCGATAAAAAGATCGCGGGCTTCGCGATGCACGATGCCGTGCTCACCGGCGTGGAGACGCGCACTTCGTCGCCGATCCGGATTCGACGCAAAGACGATTACCAAAGCATGAACGTCGAAGGCCTGTATCCGGCCGGCGAAGGCGCGGGATATGCGGGTGGCATCTATTCGGCAGCCATCGACGGCATCGAAGTCGCGCAAGCGGTGGCACTCAGCATGACGTCGGCGCATGCGTCCTGAGGTGCCGGACAGGATCGGCGCGCGAAGCTCCATGAGCCGGGTGACGCCGACTTTCGCAGGTCCGCCCGAGTGCCGGGTCGACTCGTCGGACAGGGCCGGCAGCAGCCGGTCGTGGTCTCCGGCACCTGGCCGAACGGCGAACTTCGCACTTGCACGTCGGGGCCACTGGTAAACTCGGGCGACCAAAGCAACAAACCTGATGCCTGACCTATGACCACGCTGTCGCCCGAGGCCTTTGCAGGCCACACCCCGATGATGCAGCAGTACCTGCGCATCAAGGCCGACCATCCCGACACGCTCGTGTTCTACCGGATGGGCGACTTCTACGAGCTGTTTTTCGAAGATGCCGAAAAGGCCGCGCGCCTGCTCGACCTGACCCTCACGCAGCGCGGCGCATCGGCCGGCACGCCGATCAAGATGGCCGGCGTGCCGCATCACGCGGTCGAGCAATATCTTGCGAAGCTCGTGAAGATGGGCGAATCGGTCGCGATCTGCGAGCAGATCGGCGATCCGGCCACGTCGAAAGGCCCCGTCGAGCGCAAGGTCGTGCGCGTCGTCACGCCCGGCACGCTGACCGATGCCGCGCTGCTGTCCGACAAGAACGACGTCTACCTGCTCGCGATGTGCACGGGCCACAACAAGCGCGGCGTCGCGGTCAACATCGGCCTCGCGTGGCTGAACCTCGCAAGCGGTGCGCTGCGGCTCGCCGAAATCGAACCCGAGCAGCTCGGCGCCGCGCTCGAGCGTATCCGGCCGGCCGAAATCCTGACGGCGGACGGCGCGACCGACGTCGTGCCTGCAGGCACGGGCGCAACCAAGCGCGTGCCGGCGTGGCACTTCGACATCGCGTCGGGCACGCAGCGCCTGTGCGACCAGCTCGATGTCGCGAGCCTCGACGGTTTCGGCGCGCATTCGCTGACGAGCGCATGCGGCGCGGCGGGCGCGCTGCTGCTCTATGCAGCGGCCACGCAAGGCCAGCAACTGCGGCACGTGCGCAGCCTGAAGGTCGAGAACGAAACCGAATACATCGGGCTCGATCCGGCCACGCGCCGCAACCTCGAATTGACGGAGACGCTGCGCGGCACCGAGTCGCCGACGCTGTATTCGCTGCTCGATACCTGCTGCACGACGATGGGCAGCCGCCTGCTGCGCCACTGGCTGCATCACCCGCCGCGTGCGTCGGTCGCCGCGCAGTCGCGCCAGCAGGCAATCGGCGCGCTGCTCGAGGCGTCGGCGAACGCGAGCCTCGATGCGCTGCGCAGCGCGCTGCGCCAGATCGCCGACGTCGAACGGATCACCGGGCGTCTCGCGCTGCTGTCCGCGCGACCGCGCGACCTGTCGAGCCTGCGCGACACGTTCGCCGCGTTGCCGGCGCTGCGCGAGCGCATCAGCGCGATCGTCGCGAACGCGGACGCACTCACCCGTGTCGACGCTGCGCTCGCGCCGCCCGCCGAATGCCTCGACCTGCTGACGAGCGCGATTGCGCCGGAGCCGGCCGCCATGGTGCGCGACGGCGGCGTGATCGCACGCGGCTACGACGCCGAGCTCGACGAGTTGCGCGACATCTCGGAGAACTGCGGGCAGTTCCTGATCGATCTCGAAGCGCGCGAACGCACGCGCACCGGCATCGCGAACCTGCGCGTCGAATACAACAAGGTGCACGGCTTCTACATCGAGGTCACGCGCGGCCAGACCGACAAGGTGCCCGACGACTACCGCCGCCGCCAGACGCTGAAGAACGCCGAGCGCTACATCACGCCCGAACTGAAGACCTTCGAGGACAAGGCGCTGTCCGCGCAGGAACGCGCGCTGGCGCGCGAGCGCGCGCTGTATGACGCGGTGCTGCAAGCGCTGCTGCCGTTCATCCCCGAGTGCCAGCGCGTCGCGTCGGCACTCGCCGAGCTCGACCTGCTCGCCGCATTCGCCGAACGCGCGCGCGCGCTCGACTGGGTCGCGCCGACCTTCACCGACGAGATCGGCATCGAAATCGAACAGGGCCGCCACCCGGTCGTCGAAGCGCAGGTCGAGCAGTTCATCGCGAACGACTGCCGGTTCGGCACCGAGCGCAAGCTGCTGCTGATCACCGGTCCGAACATGGGCGGTAAATCGACGTTCATGCGGCAGACCGCACTGATCGCGCTGATGGCTTACGTCGGCAGCTACGTGCCGGCGAAGTCCGCATGCTTCGGTCCGATCGACCGAATCTTCACGCGCATCGGCGCGGCCGACGATCTCGCGGGCGGCCGTTCGACGTTCATGGTCGAGATGACCGAGGCCGCGGCGATCCTCAACGACGCGACCCCGCAAAGCCTCGTGCTGATGGACGAGATCGGCCGCGGCACGTCGACGTTCGACGGCCTCGCGCTCGCATGGGCCATCGCACGCCACCTGCTTGCGCACAACGCCTGCTACACGCTGTTCGCGACGCACTACTTCGAGCTGACGCAACTGCCGGCCGAATTCCCGCAAGCGGCCAACGTCCACCTGTCGGCCGTCGAGCACGGCCACGGCATCGTGTTCCTGCACGCGGTCAACGAAGGCCCGGCGAACCAGAGCTACGGCCTGCAGGTCGCGCAGCTCGCGGGTGTCCCGGCGCCCGTGATCCGCGCCGCGCGCAAACACCTCGCCTATCTCGAACAGCAGTCGGCGGTACAACACACCCCGCAACTCGATCTGTTCAGCGCGCAGCCGGTAGTCGCCGACGATTTCGAGTGCGCGGACGCGCCGGCGCTGCCCGACACGCCGCATCCGGCGCTCGAGAAGCTGCGCGACATCGATCCCGACGATCTCAAGCCGCGCGAGGCGCTCGACCTGTTGTACGAACTGCGCACGCTGGTCCGGTCGCACGATGCCGACGGGCACGCGTAAGCGCATCCCGCGGCGCCTGCCGGCCCGCGCCGCCGCCGCGCTCGCCGCGGCGGTGCTCGCGCTCGCGCAGGCCGGTGCGCTGGCGGCGCCGCCGAAGCGCGCCACCGCGCCCTACTCGTTCGCGGTCGTGTCGGGCGTCATCAACGTTCCGGCGGACGAACCGGCGACCCAGCGGCTGCTCGACTCGATCGCGCGCGAGCGCAACCTCGCTTTCGTCGTCTATGCGGGCGATCTCAAGGGCTCGAAGGAAGCGTGCCGAGATGCGCTGTATTCGCAGCGCGGCGCGATCCTGGACGCCGCACGCGTGCCGCTCGTATTCATCCCGGGCCACGACGACTGGGTAACGTGCAACACCGTGGCCGGCGGCAGCTACGATCCGGTCGAGCGGCTCGACTTCCTGCGACAGACGCTGCTCGCCGATTCGGCGCTGCCCGACCCGGGCGCGCTGCAGATCACACGGGAAAGCGAAATCGCCCGGTTCCGGCCGTATCGCGAAAACGCACGCTGGATGCGCGACGACATCGTCTATGTCGCACTCAACGCACCGGCGCCGAACAACCACTTCCTGACGGCCGGCGGCCGCAACGGCGAATTCGAGGATCGCGTCATCGCGAACGGGTTCTGGATCGACCACGCAGCCGAATACGCGAAGCGGCGCGACGCGCGTGCGATGGTGGTGATTTTCGAAGGCGATCCGCAATTCGAACGTCATGAACGCTCGGAACGGTTCGCGTGGCTGCGTTTCAACCGGCCGCGCGTGCGCGACGGCTTCCGCGAGTTGAAACGAACGCTGGTGAAGGCGGCGGCGACGTTCCGCGGCCCGATACTGGTGATGCACGCGAGCGGCCAACCGCTTGCGAGCGGCTTTCTGATCGATCGCCCGCTGCGGGCCGACGACGGCGAACTGGTAGGAAACGTGACGCGCGTCGCGATCGGACCGCGCAATCCGGCAAATCAATGGGTACGGGTGAGCGTGTCGCCGGCGCGACAAACGATCTTCAACGTGAGCCTGCAGGAAGTGCCGAAGAACCTGCCCGTGCCGCCCGCGCTGCCGCTCGTGCCGCACGACGATGTCCCGCTGCCGCAGATGCCGGAAATCCCCGCGTTGCCGGCGCTGCCCGACTCGTCGTCGGTCGCGCCGCCGCTGCAGGGGGACGGCGCCGCACCCGGCGGCGCGTCGTGGCCGGCACCGCCCCCTGCATCGGGGCCGGCGCCCGGCCTGCCTGCGAGCTCAGTGCAGGGTACGCCCTGACGGCGATTCGCCGTCTTCGTCTTCGTCCTCATCGACGATCTCGAGCCCTTCCGCGCCATGCGCATGCTCGTGCTCGATTTCGTCTTCGGTTGCTTCGCGAACGTCCTTCACCGTGAGTGCGAAACGCAGCGCCATGCCTGCCAGCGGGTGATTGCCGTCGAGCACGACCTTGTCTTCGGCGACGTCGGTGACCGTATAGATCAGCGAATCGACGTCCTCGTCGCCGTCTTCCGGCGTGCCTTCGAACTGCATGCCCACTTCGAGCGGCTCGGGAAAACGATCGCGCGGCTCGATCTTCACGAGTTCGGGATCGTAGTCGCCGAACGCGTCCTGCGGCTCGAGCTGAATCTGCGCCTGGTAACCCGGCTCGTGCCCGTCGAGCTGTTCCTCGATCTTGGGGAACGTGCCATCATAGCCGCCGTGCAGATAGACCATCGGCTCGTCGCTTTCCTCGATCAGATTGCCCTGTGCATCCGACAGCTTGTAAGTGACCGACACGACGGTGTTTTTTGCGATTTTCATCCAATTCTCCCAAATACAACTCTCATTATACGATGCGCAACCGGTCTCCAGCCGAACCGCGGGATGCCGCTGCCGCCCCGCTCGGCGCGCCGCCTTCCGATCTCCCCACACCGCTGCTCGGCGGTCTCACGCCGGCGCAATTCATGCGCGGCTACTGGCAAAAGAAGCCGCTGCTGATCCGCCAGGCGATCCCCGGCGTTGCGTCGCCGGTCACGCGCGATGCGCTGTTCGAGCTCGCATCCGACTATGACGCGGAATCGCGACTGATCACCCATTTTCGTAACAAGTGGCAACTGGCACACGGTCCGTTCGAGCCCGGCTCGCTGCCGGCCGTCACGCGCAAGTCCTGGACCCTGCTCGTGCAGGGGCTCGACCTGCATGTCGACGCGGCGCGCGCGTTGCTCGACCGCTTCCGCTTCGTCCCCGACGCGCGGCTGGACGACCTGATGATCTCGTATGCGACCGACGGTGGCGGTGTCGGCCCGCACTTCGATTCATACGACGTATTCCTGCTGCAGGTCGAAGGCCGGCGCCGCTGGCGCGTCGGCGCGCAGAAAGACCTGTCGCTGCAGCCGGACGTGCCGCTGAAAATCCTCGAAAACTTCGAGCCGAGCGACGAATGGGTGCTGGAGCCCGGCGACATGCTGTACCTGCCGCCGCACATCGCGCACGACGGTATCGCCGAAGGCGAATGCATGACCTGCTCGATCGGCTTCCGGGCCCCGTCCGCCGGCGAGCTGGGCGCCCAGTTCCTGTACTATCTCGCGGAGCGCGGGGGCCTGCACGACGGGGCCGGCGACGACCTCTACCGCGATCCGAAGCAGCCGGCCGTCGACACGCCCGCGCAACTGCCTCCGGCAATGGTCGAGCGTGTCGCCGAGATCGTAGACGCAATCCGCTGGCGCAAGCGCGACGTCGCGGAATTCCTCGGCTGCTACCTGAGCGAACCCAAGCCGAACGTCGTATTCGACCCGCCCGCGCGCCCGCTGTCCGAGGCCGCATTCGTCGCGCAAGCGTCACGCCGCGGCGTGTGCCTCGACAGAAGGGCCGCATTGATGTATAACGCGCGATCGTACTTCATTAATGGCGAGGAAGGACCGCTCGAGCAGGCCGGCGAATGGCTGCCCGAACTGGCCAATCAACGCCAGATGGAGGCGAAACGGTTTGTAACACTATCCCGGGCTCCCTCGATGACAGCTTTGTTGCACGAGTGGTATCGTGCGGGCTGGATACGGGTCGGAGACCGGAATTAGTGTGAGTCGCCCCGTATGCCCGTACAGATCAAATTCTGTATGGGAAAGACAACGTATTGACCCCGCATTTGTCGACGGTCGATAGGAAAGTGCATATAATTTCCGCCCAAGCCGTAGGGAAGATTCACGCTCTAGAAGTGCGTCTCCACCAGCGGCCCAGGTCGGTGTTGGAGCACATTACCGGTATTGTTTCGCGCTGTTGCTTACCTTTAACCATAAAAGGACGTGATCATGAAGAAATCCCTCCTCGTAGCTTCCCTGTTGGCTGCTGTTGCACTGGCTGCTTGCAACAAGAGCGCTGATCAAGCTGCTTCGTCGGCTGCAAGCGACGCGGCTGCTGCTGCTTCGACGGCTGCTTCGGCAGTTGCTGGTGCTGCGAGCGACGCTTCGGCTGCTGCTTCGTCGGCAACGGCTGCTGCGAGCGACGCTGCTGCTGCAGTGGCGTCGGCTGCTTCGGCAGCGACGGCTGCTCCGGCTTCGGGCGCAAGCCAGTAAGCCTCAGCGTCAGCTGAAAAAAACCGGCCCTCGGGCCGGTTTTTTTACGTCTGCGGTTTCCGGATCGATCGCCCGGCAGCCGCACCGGGCCGCCACAGCGGCCCCGCCCCGCTCAGCCGAGCATCAGCCAGTCGAATCCCGCGTCCTGCGTGGCCACGACCACCTCCTCCCCGCTCGTCCCCAGCACGCCGGCAAACGCCTGGCGGGCCAGTTCCGGCAGGTTGTTCTGCTGGCTCAGGTGCGCCGCGACCAGATGCTGGAGGCGGCTGCGTTCGAGCGACGCGAGGATGTCGGCCGCCGCGTCGTTGCTCAGGTGGCCGTGGTTGCCGCCGATCCGCGCCTTCAGCGACTGCGGATAGCGGCTCGCGGCCAGCATCGCGGTGTCGTGGTTGGATTCGAGCACCAGCGCGTCACAGCCGCTCAGGACGGCCGTGATGTGCGGCGTGGCCATCCCGACGTCCGTCAGCACGCCGAGCCGGCTGGAGCCGTCCATAAAGACGAACTGGAGCGGTTCGCGCGCATCGTGGGGGACCGTATAGGGCATGACGGCCAGATCGCGTATCGCGGCCGTCTCGTCGCCCCACAGCACGTGGAGATCGACATCGGCTTCGTCCGCGCCTACCGCGCGCGCGGTGCCCCAGCTCATGTAGAGCGGTAGCGACGTGCGCCGGGCGAGCGTCAGCGCGCTGCCGACGTGGTCGCTGTGTTCATGGGTGACGAGGATCGCATCGAGATCATCGATGCCGAGATTCAGTCGGCCGAGCCGGCGCTCGACCTCCTTGGCGGAAAAGCCGCAGTCGAGCAGCACGCGAGTGGTCGTCGTGCCGCTCGAGGCCTCGACGACCAGCGCGTTGCCTTCGCTGCCGCTTCCGAGGCTGGCGAATCGCACGCGCTCAGTTCAGCTGCGCGTGGAGCAGCGAAATGATCCGCTGCGCGTCCGACGAGTTGTCGACCTGGCCGTTTGCGCCGACCACCGCGACCTGCGTGCCGCCGCCCTGCGCGCGCACGTTGACCAGGAATTCCCTGCCCGGCTTCGCCGCCGACGGACCGCCGTAGAACAGCTTGCCGAACAGGCCGTCACGCTTGAGCTCTTCCATCGAATTCGCATAGCGCACCGTATATACGCCCTTCTCGCGGTCGCGATTGTCGACCGTGAAGTTCGTACGGTCGAGCGCGAGGCCCACGCGCAGCCACGCGCGGTCGAACGACTCGGCCAGCTGCAGCGTCGCTGCGCCGCTGCTCGTGTCGCTGACCTGCGCCGGTGCCGTCGCCGAACGTGCATCGGTCAGCAGTTGCTTCGCCTGCGCGTCGGTCAGGCCGAACTTCTGCATCAGCTTCGACAGGAACACGGCTTCGAGCACCGGGTTGCGCGGCCGCTCTTCCCAGCGCGACGACGTGCCGCCCTGCGGGCCGACCATCATTTCCTCCATCGCGCTGTGCGTGATCGAGATGTCGGTGTTGCCGTCCGACGTGCGGTTCACGAGCGTCCGGAAACGGTCGCGCGTGCCCGACGAGTACGCGAAATCGATGACCTTGCCGATCGTGCGGCGGAACCAGTCGTCGGGAATGTTCGCGCGGTTTTCGGCCCAGTCGGTAGCCATGATGCCCGTCGACGGCGCGTCGGTCTTCAGCGAGAAGCCGTTCTCCTGCCAGAACTCCTTCAGGATCGGCCACAGCTGCTCGGGCGTCCGGCCATCGACGACGAGCCAGCGACGATCGCCGTCGCGCTCGATGTGCATGCCGAGCGGATCCTGCGCGCTCGGAATGCCGTCGGTCGCATTACCGGCCTGCGTCGTGACCCGCGGCGGCAGCGTGCCGAGCCCCGCGTTGGTCGGCGGCGCGACGAACTGCTGGGTCGTCGGCACCGGCTTCAGGTCGCTCGGCACCGCGAGAGGCGGCGCCGAACCGGTGTTCTTGTAGTTGACCCGGTCGGGGGCCAGGTAGTCGTTCAGCGTATCGCAGCCGGCGAGCGCGCCCAGCGCCAGCACCACCACCGACATCTGGATGGCGCGAGAGGAAAAGGCGAAACGTTTCATGAAATCCTTCGTCTTGCTTGAACGCTCGTCAGGAGCGGCGCCGGACGGAGCCGGCCGGTGCGGGTTGATCAGGGGTCGAGCCGGCGGCCGCAGGACGCGGCCGCCTCGGCATCATGCGAGGACGCCGGCCTCGACGAGGGCCGAACGCACGGCATCGTGGCAGCGCTCGTCGAGCGCCGTGAGCGGCAGCCGGATGCCGCCCTGCATCTTGCCCATCGCCTGCAGCGCCCACTTCACCGGAATCGGGTTCGCCTCGATGAACAGGTTCTTGTGCAGCGACAGCAGCTTCATGTGCAGCTCGCGGGCCGTCTGCACGTCGCCGGCCAGCGCCGCGCGGCACAGCTCGCTCATCGCGCGCGGCGCGACGTTCGCCGTCACCGAGATGTTGCCGTGACCGCCGAGCAGCATCAGCGCGATCGCGGTCGGATCGTCGCCGCTGTAGATCGCGAAATGCTTCGGCGCGGCCTTGATCAGGTGCGCGGCACGATCGATGTTGCCGGTCGCGTCCTTCACGCCGATGATGCCCGGCACCTGCGCGAGGCGCAGCGTCGTCTCGTTCGCCATATCGGCGACCGTGCGGCCCGGCACGTTGTACAGGATCACCGGCAGGTCGACCGCTTCGGCGATCGTCTTGAAGTGACGGTACATGCCTTCCTGCGTCGGCTTGTTGTAGTACGGCACGACCTGCAGCGTCGCGTCCGCGCCGACCGACTTCGCGTGCTTCGTCAGCTCGATCGCCTCCGCGGTCGAGTTGCCGCCCGCGCCCGCGATGATCGGGATGCGTTTCGCCGCATGCTCGACCGCCGTGCGGATCATCAGGATGTGCTCTTCGACGTTGAGCGTTGCCGACTCGCCGCTCGTACCGACCACGACGAGCGCATCGGTGCCTTCCGCGATGTGCCAGTCGATCAGTTTGCGAAACGCCGGCAGGTCGAGACTGCCGTCTTCGAGCATCGGGGTGACGATCGCGGGGATGCTGCCGCGGATTTGAATGCCGTCTTGGGTGCCGTTAGCCATGAAACGCGATTGATTGTGTACCGGTAAACGTTGAGATTGTAGCGGATTAGCCGGGCAGTTCGTAACGTGGAATTCCCGCCCCCGCCTTCGGGGTCGCGCCCTCGCGCACCGCGCAGAGACGCTGGACGAACGCCTCGCGCGGCGCGGCGACGAAACCATCCTCGTACGCGACCACCCGCAGGCGGCCATGCACGGCGTCCAGCAGCTCGCCCGGGGCGAGCAGGAACGCGGGGTTGGACGGTTTGCCGACCGTTTCGTTTCCTTGCGCGAAAGTTTCGTAGATGAGCACGCCGCCCGGAGCCACCGCATCGAGCAGATGGGGCCAGAGCGGACGATGCAGATAATGGGTGACGATCACGGCGACAAACCGCTCGCCGGCCGGCAGCGGCCACGGCGCGCCTTCGAGATCGGCGTCGCGCGCATCGACGCCCGCGATCGTACGCAACGCGGCCAGCGCGGCCGGGTCGCGGTCGAGCGCGACGACCGGATGCCCGTGCGACGCGAACCAGCGCGCATGGCGGCCGCCTCCCGCGGCGACGTCGAGCACCGCGCCGCCGGCCGGAACGAGCCGCGACCATCGGGCGACCCAGCGCGACGGCTCGGCCGGTGCGACGTGGCCGCCCGTGGCGGCTATGACGGATTCGTTCACGCGCGCGGACCGGATCAGTTGTACGACAGGCCCATCGCGTCGCGCACGTCGCGCATCGTTTCCGTCGCGTACTTGCGCGCCTTGTCGCAACCGTCCGCGACGATCGCGCGCAGCAGCGATGGATCGTCCATGTACTTCTGCGCGCGCTCGAGCATCGGCTGCTGCTCGCGCAGGATGCCTTCGACGACCGGCTGCTTGCAGTCGAGGCAGCCGATACCCGCCGAGCGGCAGCCCTTCTGCACCCACTCGTGGGTCGTTTCGTCCGTATAGACCTGATGCAGTTGCCACACCGGGCACTTGTCGGGATCGCCCGGATCGGTGCGGCGCACGCGCGCCGGATCGGTCGGCATCGTGCGGACCTTCTTCGTGATCGTGTCGGCGTCTTCGCGCAGGCCGATCGTGTTGCCGTACGACTTGGACATCTTCTGGCCGTCGAGGCCCGGCATCCGGGACGCTTCGGTCAGCAGCGCCTGCGGCTCGACGAGGATGATCTTGCGCGCGCCTTCGAGATAGCCGAACAGGCGCTCGCGGTCGCTCATCGACAGGCTCTGCGATTCCTGCAGCATCGCACGCGCCTGTTCGAGCGCCTCGTCGTCGCCCTCCTGCTGATACGCGTTGCGCAGCTCGTGATAGAGCTTCGCGCGCTTGCCGCCGAGCTTCTTCGCGGCCTCGAGCGCCTTCTCCTCGAAACCGGGCTCGCGGCCGTACAGGTAGTTGAAGCGGCGCGCGATCTCGCGCGTCATCTCGACGTGCGGCACCTGATCCTCGCCGACCGGCACGAGCGAGCCGCGATACAGCAGGATGTCGGCCGCCATCAGCACCGGGTAGCCGAGGAAGCCGTAGGTCGACAGGTCCTTGTCCTTCAGCTTCTCCATCTGCTCCTTGTAGGTCGGCACGCGTTCGAGCCAGCCGAGCGGCGTGCTCATGCCGAGCAGCAGCGCGAGTTCCGCATGCTCGGGCACCTTGCTCTGGATGAACAGCGTCGCCTGCGCCGGATCGATGCCGGACGCGAGCCAGTCGATCAGCACGTCCCACACGTTCTTCTCGATGACCTCGGGAGTCTCGTAGTGCGTCGTCAACGCATGCCAGTCGACGACGCAGAAGAAGCACGGGTACTCGGACTGCAGTTTCACCCAGTTTTTCAGCACGCCGTGGTAATGACCGAGGTGCAGCGACCCGGTGGGTCGCATGCCGGAGAAAATACGTTCTGGGAACATGATTGTCGTTAGAAAAGCGAGGCGAATGGGGACAGGATGGCGCTCAGCACGGCGTAACCGACGTTGACGAGCGGGCGCAGCCAGAAGTTCGTCAGCACGCCCGTCGCGACCAGCACGAGGACGATGATGAAACCGTACGGCTCGATGCGCGACAGCGCGATCGATTGCTTCGGCGGCAGCAGCGCCGCCAGGATGCGGCCGCCGTCGAGCGGCGGCAGCGGAAACAGGTTCAGCACACCGAGCACGAGGTTCGCGCTGACGCCGGCAAACGCCATCCGCGTGAAGAACGGCTCGTCGACGCCGACCGCGGGCAGCACGAGGGTCAGCAGGCCCCAGATCAGTGCCTGCACGAAGTTGCAGGCCGGGCCCGCGAGCGCTACCCACAGGCTGCCCCAGCGCGGATCCCGCAGGTTGCCGAACGAAACCGGCACCGGTTTCGCATAGCCGAACAGGAACGCGCCGCCCGTCAGGAAATACATCGCGAGCGGGATCGCGATCGTGCCGATCGGATCGATGTGGCGCATCGGATTGAACGACACGCGCCCCATCATGTAGGCGGTGTTGTCGCCGAGCAGGCGGGCGGCGTAGCCGTGCGCGGCCTCGTGCAACGTGATCGCGAAGATCACGGGCAGCGCGTAGACGGCGATGGTCTGTATCAGGGAAGCATCCATATCGCGTTATTGTAACAAGCGCACTCGCGCAAAAATGGAACGGCGCGCGCTTACGCGGCCGAGAGTCCGAACGGTTCGAGCGCGCCGCGCCCCGCGCGCACGAGCTCCGGCTCGTCGCCGGTCAGGTCGATCACCGTCGACGGCTCGCGCGGGCACGCGCCGCCGTCGATCACGAGGTCGACCTGCTTCTCGAGCCGCGCACGGATGTCGTCGGGATCGTTGAGCGGCTCGTCGTCAGGCGGCAGGATCAGCGTCGTGCCGAGCAGCGGCTGGCCGAGCAATTCCAGCAACGCGAGCGTGATCGCGTGATCGGGCACGCGCAGCCCGATCGTCTTGCGCGACGGGTGCGACAGCCGGCGCGGCACTTCTTTCGTCGCCTGCAGGATGAATACGTACGGGCCCGGCGTCACCGACTTGATCAACCGGTACTGGCGGTTGTCGACCATCGCGAAGTTGGCGAGTTCCGACAGGTCGCGCACGAGCAGCGACAGGTGCTGCTTCTCGTCGAGACCGCGAATCCGGCGCACCCGCTCGACCGCATCCTTGTCGTCGAGATGGCACGCGAGCGCATAGCTCGAATCGGTCGGCATCGCGATCACGCCGCCCTTGCTGACGATCTCGACGGCCTGCTTGATCAGGCGCGGCTGCGGATTATCCGGATGAATCCTGAAGAACTGGGACATGAAAGCACGTAAAGAGGGAGAAGTCGGATGCGCGTGTCGACCACGACGCGGGCGGCGGGCGGCCGCCCGGCGTCAGAGCCAGCGCTCCCAGACCGGTGTCAGGTCGGACGGCAACGGCGGCAGGCCGCCGAGCTCGACGCGGCCCTCGCCCGGCGCATGGAAATCCGAGCCGCGCGACACCTCGAAGCCGAAGCGGCGGGCAACGTCCGCGTATTCGCGGTACTGGTCGGGCGTGTGGCTGCCCGTGATGACCTCGATCGCGCGGCCGCCCAGATCGATGAACTCGCCGAAGAACGCGTCGAATTCGACAGGCGTATAGCGGTAACGGCCCGGATGCGCGACCACGGCCTCGCCGCCCGCCGCACGGATCCACCCGACCGCGTCGGATAGCGTCGCCCAGCGATGCGGGACGAACCCGGGCTTGCCGTCGCCGAGCAGGCGGTCGAACACGTCGGACGTCGATTCGGCGTGGCCGTGCTCGACGAGAAACCGCGCGAAGTGCGTGCGCGAGATCAGGTCGGGATTCGATACGTACTTCAGCGCGCCTTCGTACGCACCGGGGATGCCGAGCGTCTCGAGCTGCGCGCCGATCGCCAGCGCGCGCGCGGCGCGGCCGTGGCGCGTGCGGTACAGGCCGTCGACGAGCGCCGGGTTCGCGGGATCGATGTTCAGGCCGACGATGTGCACCGTGCGCGATGCCCACGTGACCGAAATCTCGACGCCGCTCAGGTAACGCATGCCGAGCGCTTCCGCCTCGCCGCGCGCCGCCGCCTGGCCGCCGATCTCGTCGTGGTCGGTCAGCGCCCACAGGGTCACGCCGCCGGCATGGGCACGGCGCGCGACGTCGGCAGGCGACAGCAACCCGTCGGAAACATTCGAATGGCAGTGGAGATCAGCGTTCATTGTCGGCTTGGCAGATAAGGCTTCATTCTACTGCAATGCGGCAATTGCGCCGCGGCCTGCCCCGCCGTCGCGCGCCTACGCGCAGAACGCCTCGATCAGCGCCGCGATCTGCTCGGGCTGGTCGTGATGCACCATGTGGCCGGCATCCTCGACGAGCTTCTCGCGCCAGTCGGGGAACGCGTTGAAACGCGCCTTGAATTCCGGCAGCGGGATGTCGCCGGCGAGGTGCGCGAGCGTCGGCGAATTGACAGCCTCGACGTGCAGCACCTTCGCGCGCACCTGTGTCCATGTGGCCATCACCTCGTCGAGCCGGTACAGCAGCGGGCCGGGCATCTTGTGCGCGGGGTCCGCGAGCAGGTGGTAAAGGCCGTCGTCGCCACGCTTGGACCAGTGCGCGGCGAGGAATGCGGCGCGGTGCGGGTCGAGCCGCGGATTGGTCCTGGTCAGGCGCGCCGCCACCTCGTCGAGGGACGCGTACGGGCGCAGCGCAGGCGGCTCGCGCAGTTCGTCCAGCCAGCCGCGCAGCCGGCGCGGCGCCTGCTCGGCCCGCGCGGGCGCGAGCCCGAAACCCTCGAGATCGACCACGCGCCGGACACGCTCCGGCCGCGCGCCCGCGTACAGGCACACGACGTTCGCGCCCATGCTGTGCCCGACCAGGTTGACTTCGCCGGTCGGCGCATAGTGATCGACGAGCGCATCGAGGTCGCCCAGGTATTCGTGGAACCAGTAGTGGCCGCCGCCCTGCCGCGCGACCGGCCAGTCGGACAGCCCGAAGCCGCGCGCATCGGGCGCGATCACCTGCCAGTCGCCCGCGAGCGCATCGACGACGAACTGGAACGACGCCGCGACGTCCATCCAGCCGTGCAGCATGAACAGCGTCGGCGCATCGGGCCGGCCCCAGCGCCGCACATGCAGCTTCACGCCGCGCACCGTGACGAAATCGGAAACAGAATTCGACGCACTCATTGCAGCCGCCAGAAAAAAGAATGATCGTTCGATTATAGCGGCGGCGCCTCCGTTCCGGCGGCCGGCAGTCGAGGCATTTCTCTAGCGGAGCGGCGGTGCGAGGGTCGGCCGGACCGGCCGCGCGTCCCGCCGGGAAACGCGATCCGCCGGGCGAGCGGGCCGGCCGGCGGCGGCACGCGTGCGGCGACAAACGATACGCAGCCGGACGCGATCCCGCTAACGCGCCGCGTTTCCGTCCGCTGCGTCCTGTGCGGCCAGTTCGTCGAGTTCGGCCTGCTCGAATCCGGCATCGCGACGCGCATCGAAGTTGAACGGGCCACGCAGCCGCGGCGCATGGTATTGCTCGGCGAGCTGACGGTAGGCCGGCACCGGATCGCGGCCGGTTGCGTCGCACAAATACCGGAACCAGCGGTTGCCGATCGCGACATGACCGACTTCGTCGCGCAGGATCACGTCGAGAATCGCGGCCGACGCATCGTCGCCCGCCTGTACGAGCCGCGCACGGATCGGCGGCGAAGCATCGAGCCCGCGGGCCTCGAGCGTGCGCGGCACGAGCGCCATGCGCGCCAGCACATCGCCCTTGGTCCGCTCGCACACCTCCCACAGCCCGTTGTGCGCGGGAAAATCGCCGTACGCATGCCCGAATGCCGCCAGCCGGTCGGACAGCAGCGTGAAGTGATAGGCCTCCTCGGCCGCGACCTTCAGCCAGTCCGCATAGAACGCGTCCGGCAGGCCCGCAAAGCGCCAGACCGCATCGAGCGCCAGATTGATCGCATTGAATTCGATATGGGCGAGCGCGTGCAGCAGCACCGCGCGCCCTTCGGGCGAACGCATGCTGCGCCGCTCGAGCTGGCGCGGCTCGACCAGCGTCGGACGTTCCGGGCGCCCGGGCAGGCCGGCCGGTTCGCGCAGTTCGAGCGACGGCGCGATCGCGGCCTGCCCGGCCAGCAGCGCGTCGTACAGCGAACGCACCTGCGCGGCCTTGGCCGCGGGTTCGGATGCGCGCAGCGCGTCGAGCGCGGCGCGGCGCACGCAAACCGGCGCATGACCGAAAGAAGAAGACTCCATGCTCATAAACGGGGACACCCTGCGTGCGCATCGCGGGAGCACATGCACGCGACGGTTTACAATATGCGATTGTTCCGCGGCGCAACGCGCCGGGCAAACCGGACGCGCCATTCTACCGGCGCCCATCACCGAAGAGACAAGGAGACTCCGTGACGATCTACAAGCTGGGCGATACGGCCCCGACGATCCACGAAAGCGTATTCGTCGCCGATACGGCGGCCATCATCGGCAAGGTCGTGCTCGAGGAAAACGCGAGCGTCTGGTTCGGCGCGACGATTCGCGGCGACAACGAGACGATTGCAGTCGGCGCCGGCAGCAACGTCCAGGAAGGCGCGGTACTGCACACGGACCCCGGCTTTCCGCTGACGATTGCCGCAAACGTGACGATCGGGCACCAGGCGATGCTGCACGGCTGCACGATCGGCGAAGGTTCGCTGATCGGTATTCAGGCGGTGGTCTTGAATGGAGCGGTCATCGGCCGCAACTGTCTGGTTGGTGCCGGCGCGGTCGTGACGGAAGGCAAGACGTTCCCGGACAACTCGCTGATTCTCGGCGCACCGGCGAAAGTCGTGCGCGAACTGTCGGCGGAAGACATCGCGCGGCTGCGCGCAAACGCGAAGGCGTATGTCGAGCGGCGTGCGCATTTCAAGGAGCAACTCGTGCGGATCGGGTGATTCGCACGGATTTCAAGGAAGAAGAGTGAGCGACCAGTTACAGAAATTCATGTTCAATGCGGCGCCCGTGCGCGGCGAGATCGTTTCGCTGCGCAATACGTGGCAGGAAGTGCTCGCCCGCCGCGACTACCCTGCCCCCGTGCGCACGGTGCTCGGCGAGATGATGGCCGCGTGCGCGCTGCTGTCCGCGAACCTGAAATTCCACGGCACCCTGATCATGCAGATCTTCGGCGACGGGCCGGTCCAGATGCTGGTCGTCCAGTGCGGTTCGGATCTGTCGATGCGGGCCACCGCGAAGTTCTCCGGCGACGCGGCGCAAACGATCGGCGACGACACGAGTTTCGCGTCGCTCGTCAACGCGAGCGGCCACGGCCGCTGCGTGATCACGCTCGACCCGGCCGACAAACTGCCGGGCCAGCAACCGTACCAGGGCATCGTGCCGCTGAACGGCGTCGACGGCCCGCTCGAATCGGTGTCGCAGGTGCTCGAGCATTACATGCATCACTCGGAGCAACTCGACACGCGGCTGTGGCTCGCGGCCGATCGCGACCGCGCGGTCGGCATGCTGCTGCAGAAGCTGCCGGGCGACGGCGGCATCGTGCCGCGCAACGCAGAAACCGATATCGACACGTGGGAGCGCGTCTGCACGCTCGGCGGCACGCTGTCCGCGAAGGAGCTGCTCGAGGTCGAACCGGAAGTCGTATTCCGCCGGCTGTTCTGGCAGGAGAACGTGCAGCACTTCGAACCGGCCGGCACGCGCTTCCAGTGCTCCTGCTCGCGCGAGAAGGTCGGTGCGATGCTGCGCATGCTCGGCCGCGACGAAGTCGACAGCGTGATCGTCGAGCGCGGCCACGTCGAGATCCACTGCGAGTTCTGCAACCAGCGCTACGAATTCGATCCCGTCGACGTCGCGCAGTTGTTCGCGGCGCCCGGCGTCGAGACCGGCATCGCGCCGGCGACCGGCCAGCGTCACTGAGCGGTGCGCCCGATGCCCGCCGTCCGGGCACGGGCGCATAATGCGCACATGCGTCGCACGCATGGCTCAGGCGCCGGAGACTCGGCCTTCGGCGCAAGCCGCTTCCCGCCGTCGGCGCGCTGCAGGAGAAACACATGAGTCGCCCGTTTCGCACCATCGTCCTGACGAGCGTTGCCGCCGGCACGCTCGCGCTTGCCGGCTGCGCGATGCCGCCGCCGTCCTCCACGATCCTGAGCCGCCTGCCCGAACCGGGCGCATCGAGCGGCCAGCCGCCCACGCTGTCGAGCGCCGAACGCAAGCGCTACGACGAGATCGACCGGCAGGTGCTGCGCGAACAGAACAGCGCGATGGCGGCCGAGGCGGCCGCGCGCGCGTGGGCCTATTACTCGCCGCCGCCCGTGACCGTCTATGGCGGGTATTACGGCGGATGGGGAAATCGCTGGGGAACGGGCATCGGCTACGGCTACCCGGGCTGGTGGTGGTAAGCGATCGCCCGGCCGATTGAACACTGACAGGAAATAAAAAAGCGCGGCATTTCCCGCGCTTTTTCAATGGATTCGAGCTGCCGCGCTCAGTGATGCGCGGCCTTGCCCTTGTCGCCGCCATGATGCCGCGACGGCTTCGCGATCGACTGCGGATTCGGCACGACACGCACCGGCGCCGCCGACACGGCACCGCGCGTCGACGTATTCGAAGGCGTGTTGTTCAGCGGCACCGCCGGTGCGTTCGGCGACACGAACTGCACGAATACTTCGCCGTCCTTCACCATGCCCATCTCGTAACGCGCGCGCTCCTCGATGGCCGCGGTA
This sequence comes from Burkholderia sp. BE17, assembly GCF_009362305.1. Lineage (NCBI taxonomy): Bacteria > Pseudomonadati > Pseudomonadota > Betaproteobacteria > Burkholderiales > Burkholderiaceae > Burkholderia > Burkholderia sp. BE17. Next base: position 140,495 of record NZ_WHNU01000010.1, on the reverse strand, counting down.
CCGCTCTGCAGATCCTGCACTTCGCCTGCGGTCCGTTCGTTGCGCAGCTTCTCGTCCGCATTCTTCTGGAGCTGGTCGCCGAGCTGCTGACGCAATTCATGCACCCGCAGCCAGCCGCCGTGTCCCCACCATAGGGGGTACTGAATGAGCGCCAGCAAGGCAATCAGGACGACAGTGACAAGCCGCATGTAAGAGACGCAGATATAAGAAGCGCCGCTCCGCGCACGTGCACAGAGCGGCGTCGATATGACGAACCCGATATTAGCGCGTTAGCGCAGGTTATAGAAAGCCGATTTACCCGGGTAGCTCGCGATGTCGCCGAGATCTTCCTCGATGCGCAGCAGCTGGTTGTACTTCGAGATGCGGTCGCTGCGCGACAGCGAACCCGTCTTGATCTGACCGGCATTCAGGCCGACCGCGATGTCCGCGATCGTCGAATCTTCCGTTTCGCCCGAGCGGTGCGAGATCACGGCCGTGTAGCCCGCGCGCTTCGCCATTTCGATCGCCGCGAACGTTTCGGTCAGCGTACCAATCTGGTTGATCTTGATGAGAATCGAGTTCGCGATGCCCTTCTCGATGCCTTCCTTCAGGATGCGCGTGTTCGTGACGAACAGGTCGTCGCCGACGAGCTGCACCTTCTTGCCGAGGCGGTCGGTCAGCAGCTTCCAGCCTTCCCAGTCGCTTTCGTGCATGCCGTCCTCGATCGACACGATCGGGAACTTGTCGGCGAGCGTCGCGAGGTAGTCGGCGAATTCGGCCGACGACAGTTGCAGGCCTTCGCCCGCGAGCTGGTACTTGCCGTCGTGGTAGAACTCGGATGCCGCGCAGTCGAGCGCGAGCAGCACGTCTTCACCCGCACGGTAGCCGGCCTTCTCGATCGCCTGCAGGATCGTCGACAGGCACTCGTCGTTGCTGCCGAAGTTCGGCGCGAAGCCGCCTTCGTCGCCGACTGCCGTGCTCATGCCGCGGTCGCTCAGGATCTTCTTCAGTGCGTGGAACACTTCCGCGCCGCAACGCAGGGCTTCACGGAACGTCGGCTGGCTCACCGGGACGATCATGAATTCCTGGATGTCGAGGCTGTTGTTCGCGTGCGCGCCGCCGTTGACGATGTTCATCATCGGCACCGGCAGCTGCATCGCGCCCGAACCGCCGAAATAGCGGTACAGCGGCAGGCCGGCCTCTTCGGCGGCAGCCTTCGCGACGGCCATCGACACGGCCAGCATCGCGTTCGCGCCGAGGCGCGACTTGTTGTCGGTGCCGTCCAGCTCGAGCAGCGTCTTGTCGAGGAACGCCTGTTCAGACGCGTCGAGGCCCATGATGGCTTCGGAGATTTCGGTGTTGATGTGCTCGACTGCCTTCAGCACGCCCTTGCCGTTGTAGCGGCCGGCTTCGCCGTCGCGCAGTTCGATCGCTTCACGCGAGCCCGTGGACGCGCCCGACGGCACCGCCGCGCGGCCCATCGTGCCCGATTCGAGCAGCACGTCGCATTCGACGGTGGGGTTGCCGCGCGAATCCAGAATCTCGCGGCCGATGATATCTACGATTGCACTCATGGGTTTCCTCTGAGAATGACGATGGATTCTTCAAACTGCGACGGCGCGCGTGCCGGAACCGCTTTCGCTACTGACGCGCGAAGCCGCCGCAAGGTTCATTCGATCTTTAGTTGAAATCGTTTTCCAGGAACGGATTGCGCTTCACCGCCTGGTCGAGCGTGACGAGCGTCTCCAGCAACGCGCCCATCCGGTTCAGCGGCACCGCGTTCGGGCCGTCCGACTTCGCCTCGGCCGGATTCGGGTGCGTTTCCATGAAGAGGCCCGCGACACCCGTCGCGACCGCCGCACGCGCGAGAACCGGCACGAATTCGCGCTGGCCGCCCGAGCTCGTGCCCTGCCCGCCCGGCAATTGCACCGAGTGGGTCGCGTCGAACACGACGGGCGCGTTCGTTTCGCGCATGATCGCGAGCGAACGCATGTCCGACACGAGATTGTTGTAGCCGAACGAGACGCCGCGTTCGCACGCCATGAAGCGGTCTTCCGACAGCCCCGCTTCACGGGCCGCGTCGCGCGCCTTGTCGATCACGTTCTTCATGTCGTGCGGCGCGAGGAACTGGCCCTTCTTGATGTTGACGGGCTTGCCCGAGCGCGCGCACGCGTGGATGAAATCGGTCTGGCGGCACAGGAACGCGGGCGTCTGCAGCACGTCGACGACCGACGCGACCTGCTCGATCTCTTCGATCGAATGCACGTCGGTCAGCACCGGCAGGCCGAGCTGGCGCTTCACCTCGGACAGGATCCGCAGGCCCTCGTCCATTCCGAGGCCGCGAAACGACTTGCCCGAGCTGCGATTCGCCTTGTCGTAGGACGACTTGTAGATGAACGGAACGTTCAGCTTCGCGCAGATCTCCTTCAGGCGGCCCGCCGTGTCGATCGTCATTTGCTCCGATTCGACGACGCAGGTACCCGCGATCAGGAAGAAAGGCTTGTCGAGACCGACCTCGAAATCGCACAGCTTCATGCTTTCACTCCGCGCGCTTGCTTGTTGGCGAGCGCGGCTTCGACGAACGACTTGAACAGGGGATGACCGTCACGCGGCGTGGACGTGAATTCCGGGTGGAACTGCACGCCGACGAACCACGGGTGCATCGAGCGCGGCAGCTCCATCATTTCCGGCAGATCCTCGCTCGGGGTACGCGCGCTGATGATAAGGCCGCCGCTTTCGAGCTGGGGCACGAAGCGGTTATTGACTTCATAACGGTGGCGATGACGCTCGTTCACGTCCTTGCCGTAGATTTCTTCCGCCATCGTGCCGGGCTTGATCGGGCAGCGCTGCGAGCCGAGGCGCATCGTGCCGCCGAGATCGGATTCCTCGGTGCGCGTCTCGACCTTGCCGTCGCGGTCATACCACTCGGTGATCAGCGCGACCACGCGTTCCGGCGTGTCCGGATCGAATTCCGTGCTGTTCGCCTGCTTCAGGCCGACGACGTCGCGCGCGAACTCGATCACCGCGAGCTGCATGCCGAGGCAGATGCCGAGATAAGGCACCTTCGCCTCGCGCGCATAGCGGATCGCCGCGATCTTGCCTTCGGTGCCGCGACGGCCGAAACCGCCCGGGACCAGCACCGCGTCGAGGTGCTTCAGGCTGTCGACGCCGTTCGTCTCGATCTCTTCCGAGTCGATGTACTCGATGTTGACCTTGGTCGACGTGTGCAGCGACGCGTGACGCAGCGCCTCGATCAGCGACTTGTACGATTCGGTCAGGTCGACGTACTTGCCGACCATGCCGATCGTCACTTCGTGCTTCGGGTTCTCCAGCTTCTCGACGAGCTCCGACCACATGCTCAGGTCGGCATCGTGCGGCGTCAGCTTCAGCTCGTCGCAGATGATCTTGTCGAGGCCCTGGTCGTGCAGCATCTGCGGAATCTTGTAGATGCTGTCGGCGTCCCACACCGAGATCACGGCGTCTTCCGGCACGTTCGAGAACATCGAGATCTTCTTCGATTCGTCGTCGGGGATGCGGCGATCCGCGCGGCACAGCAGCACGTGCGGCAGGATGCCGATCTCGCGCAGCTTCTGCACGCTGTGCTGGGTCGGCTTCGTCTTCAGCTCGCCGGCCGTCGCGACGTACGGCACGAGCGTCAGGTGCACGAAGCACGCGCTGTTGCGGCCGAGGCGCAGGCTCATCTGGCGCGCGGCCTCGAGGAACGGCAGCGACTCGATGTCGCCGACCGTGCCGCCGATCTCGACGATCGCGACATCCGGCTCGCCGCAGGTGGCCGATGCGGCCCCGCGCTCGATGAACGCCTGGATCTCGTTCGTGATGTGCGGAATCACCTGCACGGTCTTGCCGAGATAGTCGCCGCGGCGTTCCTTGCGGATCACCGATTCGTAGATCTGGCCGGTCGTGAAGTTGTTGGCCTTGCGCATCTTCGTGCTGATGAAGCGCTCATAGTGGCCGAGGTCGAGGTCAGTCTCCGCCCCGTCTTCCGTCACAAACACTTCGCCGTGCTGGAACGGGCTCATCGTGCCGGGGTCGACGTTGATGTAGGGATCGAGTTTGAGGAGGGTGACTTTCAGACCGCGCGATTCGAGGATCGCGGCGAGGGAAGCGGCGGCAATGCCCTTGCCAAGGGAAGAAACTACGCCGCCGGTGACGAAAACATATTTGGTCATCGCTGGATGCTCGCGGGAAAAACGGATTATACCGTAAAGCCCGCCCTTTTCTCAGCAACTGACGTGATGATCGCGCCCTTTCGGGCGGACCCGCGCCAACCGTGCGCCGGGGGCGAACCGGCCGGCCGGTCGGCGCGGCCACGCCCGCCGCGGCGCGTGCCGGAGCGCCGGACGGAGCGTCAGGCGCGCTTCGCGAGCGGGGCGCCACCCTGCGACACACCACCCTCCTCCGCCTTCAGCGAATTCAGCATCCGCTGCAATGCGCGGGCGGTCTCGAGCGGCCGCTCCATCGGGAACAGGTGGCTGCCCTCGAGCCATTCGACGCGGCCGCGCGCCGCACGACGCGTCGCGTCGAGCCCGACCTGCCGTACCTCGCGCGAGTGCGTGCCGGCGAGGAAACCGATCGGCACCGGCGCGCCGTGCGCGAGCCGCGGGCCGAGCGTGTGCGGCAGCGTCCGGTAGATCAGGTATTCGACCTGCCGGTCGAACGCGAGCGCGCGCTCGCCGTCGGCGCCGGCCTGCGGAATGCCGTAGTCGATGTAGTCGGCCAGCATCCGTTCGTCCCAACGCGCGAACGCGGGCTTCTCGCGGAAGTGCCGCCAGACTTCGTCGCGGCTCACCCAGTGCGTGCGCCGGTTGCGCGTCGCGGCGGCGGGCGACAGCCGCTCGTCGAGCCCCGCCCACTGGCTCGCGCGCAACGCGCCCGCACGCCAGCCCGCGATGATCGGCGAATCGATCATCACGACGCCGCGCACCCATTGCGGCTTCCTCAGCGCGGCCATCAGCGACAGGTAGCCGCCGAGCGAATGGCCGACCAGCCAGACGGGGCGCTCGTAGCGGCTGCCGATGTCGTCGAGCAGCTGCTCGACGAGATGCGGCCAGTCGCGCGTCACCGGGTAGCGGCGGTCGTGGCCGATCCGTTCGATGTAGCGCAGCTCGTAGTCGTCGGCCAGTTCGGCGAAGATCGTCCGGTACGTCGACGCCGGAAAGCCGTTCGCATGCGAGAAGTGGAGGATGTCCTTCAAACGCCGATGTCTCCTTTGTCGACGGGAGTTGGTGCTTTGGCACTTACTCCCGTCCCATGCTTCGCGTTCTACCGGGCCAGTGCTCCGGCACTTTGCGCGGGTATCACGCATTCTTTATAAACCGGCCTTCGCCCCGCTCAACGGTCCATCCAGTACCGTCGCCGCGTGTCGCGATAACGCTCGAATGCGAACCAGCCGTCGGCCGGCGTGACGTCGAACCGCACGGCGCCGTCGCGATCGGTGCGCGGCAGCGGAATCCCGCGCGCCTCGTAGCGCGCGAGGACGGTCCGGTGCGGATGCCCGAAACGATTGCGATAGCCTACAGGAAATACCGCGACGCGCGGTCCGACCGAATCGAGGAAAGGCTCGACCGACGACGTGCGGCTGCCGTGGTGCGGAACGACCAGGATCTGCGCGGCCAGCGCGTCGCGCGCGGCGTCCACGAGCTGGCGTTCGGTGCGTGCTTCGATGTCGCCCGTCAGCAGCGCGGACGTGCCGCCCGCGTCGATGCGCAGCACGCACGATTGCCCGTTCGACGAGCCCGTGCCCGGGCCGCCCGGTGGCCAGAGCATCGTGAAGACGACGCCGTCCCAGGTCCAGCGCTGCCCGGCCGCACACGGCAGCCGGTCGGCGACGCCGGCAGCCGTCGCGTCGCGCCACAGCCGGTTCTTCGGCGCAATGCCGGCCAGCAGCTGGCGCACGTCGGCTGCCGCATAGACGGCCTGCGCGCCGCCCGCGTGATCGGCGTCCGCGTGACTGAGCACCAGCGAATCGATCACCGCGATGCCGCGCGCGCGCAACGCCGGCGCGACGATCCGCGCCCCGGCATACGTCGACTCCGCACCCGGCCCCGCATCGAACAGCAAGGTTCGGCGCGCGGTTTCCACCAGCACCGACGCGCCCTGCCCGACGTCGAGCACGGTCAGCCGGAAGCCGCCTGGCGGCGGCGCATCGGGCGCCGGCGCGACGAGCGGCAGCCACGTGAGCGGCGCCGCCCAGCGCAACGGCCAACCGCGCGGCATCAACACCCATGCGACACCCACGCACGCAAGCGCCAGCACCGGCCAGTCGGGCATGCGCAGCCAGAACACGCCGGCCGGCCAGTCGGCGAGGTACCCGAGCAGCGTCATCATCGGTTCGAGCGCCGCATGCGCAAGCCGGAACGCATACGCATCGAGCGGCGCGGGCAGCGCGATGCCGGCCAGCACGATCGGCGTCACGACCGTGCTCACCCACGGAATCGCGAACGCATTGCCGAACGGGCCCGACAGCGAAATCTGCGCGAACCACACCGCCGTCAGCGGCGCGAGGCCGATCGTCACCGCGTACTGCACGCGCGTGGCCTCGACGATACGGCGCGCGGCGCGCGTGCCCCACGCGCGCAACCGGCTCGATGGGCCGGCCGTGTCGCCACCCTCCTCGCGTTGCGCGTCGACCTCGCGCGCCGCGCGCCAGCCGGCGACGGTCAGCAGGATCACGGCGACCGCCCCGAACGACAGCCAGAACCCGGCCGACAGCACGGCCCACGGATCGGCGAGCAGCACGCCGCCGAGCGCTGCGCACAGCACCGCCGACGTCGGCACGCTGCGCCCGGCCAGATATGCAATGCCGCCGGCCGCGATCATCCACCACGCGCGCTGCGCCGGCACGTTGAAGCCGGCGAGCGCCGCATAGCCGGCCGCGGCCGCCAGCGCGGCAAGCGATGCCGCGTACGGCGCCGGCAACACGAGTGTTGCGGCCCGCGCACGCCAGCGCAGCCGGCGCCAGGCCATCGACACGAGCCCGCCCGCGATCGCGCCGACGAGCCCGACGTGCAGGCCGGAGATCGCGACCAGGTGGCTCGTACCGGTGTTGCGCAGCACGCGCCAGTCGTCGTCGCCGATGCCGGACTGGTCGCCGATCGCGAGCGCGGCGACGATGCCGCGATGGCCGGCGTCGACGCCGAGCGTCTCGCCGATGCGTGCCCGCAGTACATCGCGCAGCCGATCGATCGATGCACGCCAACCCGATGCGTGCGCATCGAGCAATACCGACCGCCGCGGCGCGCTGACATAACCGATCGCGCGAATGCCGGCGGCGAGCCACGCCGCCTCGCTGTCGCGCACGCCGGCATTGGCCTCGGCGTGCGGGCGCTTCAGGCGCACGACGAAGCGCCAGCGCTGCGCGGCACGCAGCTCGGGAAGCGGATCGCGCGTCGCGGATGCGCCATACGCGCGCCACGACAGCCGGATCAATGGCGGAAAACGGGCCAGCCCCGCATCGTTCGACTCGACCGCGAGCAGCAGCCGTGCGCCCGTCTCGTCGACGACGGGCAGCCCCCGGATCACGCCGGTGACGACGATGTCGCGCCCTTCCCAGTCGACGGGCAAGCTGTCGTGCAGCCGCCATTCGGCCCGCACCGCCGCATAACCGAACCCCGCCAAGCAGGCCGCGAACGCGCACAGCATCCATCCGAGCGCGACGGTCGTGCGCGTGCGCCGGCGGCGCATGCACCACGCTCCCAGCGCCGCGCAACCGGCAAGCACGAGCGCACCGATCGTCCATGCGATCGCGCCCGGCAACGCCGCCTGCCGCTGCAGCACGACGACGCCGAGCGCAAACGCGATCCACCACACGCGCATCCCGCCTCCTCGTCGACCTGGCGCCGCCATTGCGAATGCGGCGCCTTCCTGCAACGATTATGCGGACGAAAGTGCGAGTCGCGGCAGCGCGGCGAGCGCGTTAGCCGAAGTGGATAGGCCGAGTGAACTGGCGTCGAGACCGCGCAGTTCGGCGAGCACGTCGCCGATGCGCGGCACCTGGTCGGGCGTGTTGCGGGATTTGTACGCCCATTCGGGTGCGATGTCGGGCGCGTCCGTCTCGACGACGATCGCGTCGAGCGGCAATTGCGCCGCAAGCCGGCGGATCTGCAACGCGCGCGTGAATGTCACGTTGCCGCCGAAGCCGAGATGCAGCCCCTGCGCCAGATACGCTTCGGCCTGCTGGAAACTGCCGTTGAATGCATGCGCGATGCCGCGCCGCACGCCGAAGCGGCGCAGCCCCGCGAGCACGCGATCCTGCGACTTGCGCACGTGGCACAGCACGGGCAGGTCGAATTCGCGCGCCAGCGTCAGCTGCCCCTGGTAGAAGAACTGCTGCCGGTCTTCGTCGAGCCCCGGCACGAAATAGTCGAGGCCGATCTCGCCGATCGCGACGAAGCGCGGATCGTCGAGGCTCGCTTCGATCTCCATGCGCAGCCGGTCGAGATCCTCGTCGCGCGCATGCGGCGTATACATCGGATGGATGCCGAGCGCATAGACGGCACCCGGCGTGCGCTGCGCAAGTTCGCGCACCGTCGTGAAGTTATCGCGCCCGATGCTCGGGATCACGATGCGCGACACCCCGGCCGCGCGTGCCGCCTGCGCGACCGCGTCACGGTCGGCGTCGAACTCGGCGGCATCGAGATGGCAGTGCGTATCGATCCACATGACGGCATTCCTGTACCCCTCGCGCCGCGCCGGGACGAACCCGACGGCTCTGCCAGGGGCGTTCGCTTACACCGGCAGCGCCGGCTCCTCGTGCAGCACGCCGTCGCGCAGCCGCATGATGCGGTCGCAGCGCGCGGCGAGATCGGGATCGTGCGTGACGATCACGAAGCTCGTTTCGAGCGTCTCGGACAGTTCGAGCATCAGGTTGAACACCGTGTCTGCCGTCGTACCGTCGAGGTTGCCGGTCGGCTCGTCGGCGAGCACGCACGCGGGCTTCGTGACCAGCGCGCGCGCGATCGCGACGCGCTGCCGCTCGCCACCCGACAACTCACCCGGCCGGTGTTTCGCACGCGGGCCCAGACCGACGCGTTCGAGCATCGCCTGAGCTTGCGCGCGCGCATCCTCGGTCGTCATCCGGCGGATGCGCAGCGGCATCGCGACGTTGTCGAGCGCGGTGAACTCGGGCAGCAGGTGATGGAACTGGTAGACGAAGCCGAGCGCGCGGTTGCGCAATTCGTTGCGCTCGCGCTCGGCGAGTTGCGTGAACGGCTTGCCGAGCAGCGACACCTCGCCGGCGCTCGGCTCGTCGAGCCCGCCCAGCACATGCAGCAGCGTGCTCTTGCCGGAACCCGACGCGCCGACGACCGCGAGCTTCTCGCCGCGCCGCACCGTCAGCTCGGTGTTGTTGAGCACCTGCACGTTGAAGCCGCCCTGCACGAATGCCTTCGTGATCCCGCGCGCCTGAAGCACGTATTGCTGCATACCTGCCGAATCCTGTCTGTTGTGTTGTTTTGAATCTGCGAATGCGGTCGCGCGGTCATTCATAGCGGAGCGCCTCCGCCGGCTTCACCTTCGCGCCGCGCCAGCTCGGATAGAGCGTCGCGACGGCCGACAGCGCGAACGCGATCAGCCCGATCCGGATCACGTCGCTAGCGACGAGTTCGGACGGCAGCTCGCTGATGAAGTACACGGACGGCGGCAGGAACTGCACGCCGAACAGATGTTCGATCATCGGGATCAGCCACGGGATGCTCCACGCGATCAGGCAGCCGAGCGCGACGCCCGACGCCGTGCCGACGAAGCCGATCGTCACGCCCTGCACGACGAAGATCTTCATGATCGACCCCGGCTGCGCGCCGAGCGTGCGCAGGATCGCGATGTCGGCCTGCTTGTTGGTCACGGTCATCACGAGCGACGACACGAGGTTGAACGCGGCCACCGCGATGATCAGCGTCAGGATGATGAACATCATCCGCTTCTCGATCTGCACGGCCGAGAACCACGTCTTGTTCTGCTGCGTCCAGTCGCGGATGTACAGGCTGCCCGACAGCGTATGCGACAGCTCGACCGCGACCTGCGGCGCCTTCTGCATGTCCGTCAGACGCAGCCGCACGCCGGTCGGCGCAGCCATCCGGAACAGCACCTCGGCGTCGCGGATGTTGATCATCGCGAGCGTGCTGTCGTATTCGTAGTGGCCCGACTCGAACACGCCGACAACCGTGAACTGCTTCAGGCGCGGCATCATGCCGGCCGGCGTGATCGAGCCTTCGGGCGCGACCAGCGTGACCTTGTCGCCGACCGTCACGCCGAGGTTGCCGGCGAGCGCGTCGCCGAGCACGATGCCGAACTGGCCCGGCACGAGCGCGCCGAGCTGCCCGGCCTTCATGTCCTTGCCGATGTCGGAAACCTGCGGCTCGAGCGTCGGCTCGACGCCGCGCAGCATCACGCCGCTCACCGCGTCCTGGCGCGTGAGCAGCGCCTGCGCGTCGACGTACGGCGCCGCGCCGACCACCGACGGATTGCGGCGCGCTTCCTGCGCGGTCAGTTGCCAGTCGGGCATCGAGCCCGTCGGCGAGAACACCTCGACGTGCGCGAGCACCGACAGCATGCGGTCGCGCACTTCCTTCTGGAAGCCGTTCATCACCGACAGCACGACAATCAGCGCCGCGACGCCAAGCGCGATCCCGAGCATCGACACGAGGGCGATGAAGGAAATGAAGCCGTTGCCGGTCGTGCGTTTGCCGGCGCGCGTATAGCGCCAGCCGATCTGCCATTCGTACGGAAGTTTCAAGCGAATCCTTTCTGCTGGTTACGGCGGGAAGGCGCCCCGCGGCCGGACCGCCGCCCGGCGGCCACCACGGGCCCGGGCCCGGTCGAAATACGGCCGCCGGACGCGAACGGGCCGTCTGCCGGCCCGATCACGCGCGCAGTTTGCCATACAATGCGCACCATCATGCACGACCGACGCCTCCATTTTCTCGTTCCGTTCGCGCTGCCGTCGGCGGCCGATGCGGCCTCGTCCCTGCACACGCTGGACAGCCCCGCGCTCGAAAAGTTGCTCGCCCGCGCGAGCCTCGTCGAGCGCGTGGCCGGCGAAGACTTCCAGCGCACGCTGCCGCACGAGCGCTGGCTGGCCCGCCAGTTCGGCGCGACCCAGGGCAACGCCGCGGACGAGGCGCCGCTCGCGCCCTACATGTTGCTGGCGGACGGCGGCGAACCCGGCGCGCAAGCGTGGGCATGCGTCGAACCCGTCCACGTCGAAATCGCGCACGATCACCTGGTGCTCGTCGATCCGGCGGCGCTCGCGCTCGACGACGGCGACGCAGCCGCGCTGCTCGCGGTCGCGCGGCCGCTGATCGAGGAGCTCGGCGTGCGGCTCGAAGCGCCGAACCCCGCGCGCTGGTACCTGTCGAGCGAACAGCTCGCACGGCTCGCCGGCGCCGCGCCGCTGCGCGCAAGCGGCCGCAACATCGAGATCTGGCTGCCGCACGAGGCACACACGGGCGAACGCTCGCGGATGTGGATGAAACTGCAGAACGAAGTGCAGATGGCGTGGTTCCAGCATCCCGTCAACGAAGCCCGCGAGGCGCGCGGCCTGCCGGCCGTCAACTCGATCTGGTTCCATGCGCAGGGCACGCTGAAGCCGGTCGGCAAGCCGTTCGCGCGCGTGCTGTCCGCGTCGCCCGCCGCGCTCGGCCTCGCGCGCGCCGCGCAAGCCGAAGCCGGCACCCCACCCGCCGCGTTCGGCGCGCTGCCTGCCGCCGACGGCGCGACGCTCGTCGAACTGCCGGTGCTGACCACCCCATTCATCGAACAGGACTGGGCGCGCTGGCACGACGGGCTCGCCGCGCTCGAGCGCGACTGGTTCGCGCCCGCGCTCGCCGCGCTGCAGAACGGCGAGTTGGCGAGTGTCGATTGCACGCTGTGCGGCGATACGAGCTCCGTGACGCTGCACGCGACGCGCGGCGACCTGCGCAAGTTCTGGCGCCGCCGTGTGCTCGCCTCCCTGTTCGAATAACAAGCAGACCCCGAATGACCCGGATCGTTACCCGCCCCGTCGCGCCCGCCGACGCCGAAGTGCTCGCGCGCCACGGCCTGCATCCCGTCCTCGCGCGCCTGTATGCGTCGCGCGGCGTGCAGTCCCCGACCGACATCGAGACCGCGCTTGCGCGCCTCGTCCCGCCTACCGAGCTGAAAGGCTGCGCCGACGCGGCGTCGCTGCTCGCCGACGCGATCGCCGACAAACGACGCCTGCTCGTCGTCGCCGACTACGATTGCGACGGCGCGACCGCGTGCGCGGTCGCGGTGCGCGGCCTGCGGATGTTCGGCGCGCAGATCGACTACCTGGTGCCGAACCGCTTCGAATACGGCTACGGCCTCACGCCCGAGATCGTCGAGCTCGCGGCCGCGCGCAAGCCCGACCTGCTGATCACCGTCGACAACGGGATCGCGAGCGTCGCGGGCGTCGAAGCCGCGAACGCGCGCGGCATCGACGTGCTCGTGACCGACCACCACCTGCCCGGCGACGCGCTGCCCGCCGCCCGCGCGATCGTCAACCCGAACCAGCCCGGCTGCGCGTTCCCGAGCAAGCACATCGCCGGCGTCGGCGTGATGTTCTACGTGCTGCTCGCGCTGCGCGCCGAACTGCGCCGGCGCGGCGCATTCGCGAGCAAGGAAGCCGAGCCGCGCCTGGACGGCCTGCTCGACCTCGTCGCGCTCGGTACCGTCGCGGACGTCGTGCGGCTCGACGGCAACAATCGCGTGCTCGTCGCACAGGGGCTGCAGCGCATTCGCAACGGCCGCATGCAGCCGGGCATCGCCGCGCTGTTCCGCGCCGCCGCGCGCGAAGCGCGCACCGCGTCGGGCTTCGATCTCGGCTTCGGCCTCGGTCCGCGGCTCAACGCCGCGGGGCGGCTGTCCGACATGTCGCTCGGCATCGAATGCCTGATCACCGACGACATCGGCCGCGCGTGGGATCTCGCGCAGCAGCTCGACGTGATGAACCGCGAGCGCCGCGAGATCGAGGCCGGCATGCAGCAGCAGGCGCTCGCCGATCTCGCCGACGTCGACCCGGCCGACGCGTGCACGATCACGCTGTTCAACCCCGAGTGGCACCAGGGCGTGATCGGCATCGTCGCCGGGCGGCTCAAGGAAAAATTCCACCGCCCGTCGTTCACGTTCGCGCACGCGGACGACGAAGGCAAGCGGGTCAAGGGGTCGGGCCGGTCGATCGCCGGCTTCCACCTGCGCGACGCGCTCGACCTCGTGTCGAAACGCGAACCGGACCTGATCGTCGCGTTCGGCGGCCATGCGATGGCGGCCGGCCTCACGCTCGACACCGAGAACGTGCCGCGCTTCGCGGCCGCGTTCGAGGCCGTCGCACGCGAATGGCTGTCCGACGACGCGCTCGCCCGCGTGATCGAGACCGACGGCGAACTCGAGGACGCGTACTTCACGCCGCAGTTCGTCGGGCTGCTCGACGAGGCCGTCTGGGGGCAAGGTTTTCCGGCCCCGCTTTTCTCCGGGGAATTCGACGTCGTGTCGCAGTCGCTCGTGAAGGAAAAGCACCTGAAGCTGCAGCTTGCGCGCGGCCGCCAGCGCTTCAACGCGATCTGGTTCAACCACACCGAGCCGCTGCCGGCGAGCGCGCTGATCGCGTACCGCCTCGTCGCCGACACATGGAACGGCGTCACGCGCGTCCAGTTGATCGTCGAACACGCGGCCGGCTGAGCGCGAGCCGCCCGGCCCGCGGTGCCCGCCGATGCATGCACGCCGCGCCGGACGGGGCCTCGGCACGCATGCAAGCACCATTCGCGTCACCGGGCAACTCTGCCGATCGGCTATAATTCCGCTTTTTTACGAAGCAAGAATAGCGAGCGATCATGGAAGCGGAACGTCTCAACGCGATCGAAAGCTCCCTGCTCGACCTGCGCAACCGCGCGGGCGAGCTTCGGGGGTATCTTTGACTACGACGCCAAAGCTGCGCGTCTGATCGAAGTCAACAAGGAACTCGAAGACCCGAACGTCTGGAACGATTCGAAGAACGCCCAGGCACTCGGTCGCGAGAAGAAGCTGCTCGAAGGCGTCGTCACGACGCTGACGGCACTCGATAGCGACTTGCGCGACGCGCTCGACCTGTTCGAGCTGGCCCGCGAGGAAGGCGACGAGGACACGCTCGTCGCATCGGAAGACGACGCCGCGAAGCTCGAGGCGCGCGTCGGCGACATCGAGTTCCGCCGGATGTTCTCGAACCCGGCCGACCCGAACAACTGCTTCATCGACATCCAGGCCGGCGCCGGCGGCACCGAGGCGTGCGACTGGGCGTCGATGCTGCTGCGCCAGTACCTGCGCTATTGCGAACGCAAGGGCTTCAAGGCCGAGGTGCTCGAAGAGTCCGACGGCGACGTCGCCGGCATCAAGAACGCAACGGTCAAGGTCTCGGGCGAATACGCGTACGGCTTCCTGCGCACCGAAACGGGCATCCACCGTCTCGTGCGCAAGTCGCCGTTCGATTCGTCGGGCGGCCGCCACACGTCGTTCTCGTCGGTGTTCGTGTATCCGGAAATCGACGACTCGATCGAAGTCGAGATCAACCCGGCCGACCTGCGCATCGACACGTACCGCGCCTCGGGCGCCGGCGGCCAGCACATCAACAAGACCGACTCGGCGGTGCGGATCACGCACATGCCGACCGGTATCGTCGTGCAGTGCCAGAACGACCGCTCGCAGCACCGCAACCGCGCGGAAGCGATGGCGATGCTGAAGTCGCGCCTGTACGAAGTCGAGATGCGCAAGCGCCAGGCCGAGCAGGACAAGCTCGAATCGAGCAAGACCGACGTGGGCTGGGGCCACCAGATCCGCTCGTACGTGCTCGACCAGAGCCGCGTGAAGGACCTGCGCACGAACGTCGAAATGAGCAACACCCGCGCGGTGCTCGACGGCGATCTCGACGACTTCATCAGCGCGAGCCTCAAACAGGGCGTGTAAGCGCCGCGGCGCGCACCTGGCCAGGTCGCGCCGCCCTTCCCGTTTGCGTTGCCGCACCCACTCCGAATTCCGACCATCATGACCGAACCGACTCAAACGCAGCCCGCCGTCGCAGCGGACGAAAACCAGATCATCTCCGAGCGCCGCGAGAAGCTGCGCGCCTTGCGCGAGCAAGGCGTCGCCTACCCGAACGATTTCCGGCCGACGCATCACGCGGCCGATCTCCAGGTGAAATTCGCCGACTCGGACAAGGCCGCGCTCGAAGCGAACCCGGTCGAGGTGTCGGTTGCCGGCCGCATGATGCTCAAGCGCGTGATGGGCAAGGCAAGCTTCGCGACGGTGCAGGACGGTTCGGGCCAGATCCAGTTCTTCGTGACGCCGAACGACGTCGGCGCGGAAACCTACGACGCATTCAAGAAGTGGGACCTCGGCGACATCGTCGCCGCGCGCGGCGTGCTGTTCCGCACCAACAAGGGCGAGCTGTCGGTCCAGTGCAAGGAGCTGCGCCTGCTGTCGAAGGCGCTGCGTCCGCTGCCGGACAAGTTCCACGGTCTCTCCGACCAGGAAATGCGCTACCGCCAGCGCTACGTCGACCTGATCGTCACGCCGGAAACGCGCGACACGTTCCGCGCACGCACCAAGACGATCGCGTCGATCCGCAAGTTCATGGATTCGGCCGACTTCATGGAAGTCGAGACGCCGATGCTGCACCCGATTCCGGGCGGCGCGGCCGCGAAGCCGTTCGTCACGCATCACAATGCGCTCGACATGCAGATGTTCCTGCGCATCGCGCCGGAGCTGTACCTGAAGCGCCTGATCGTCGGCGGCTTCGAACGCGTGTTCGAGATCAACCGCAATTTCCGGAACGAAGGCGTGTCGCCGCGTCACAACCCGGAATTCACGATGATGGAGTTCTACGCCGCGTACACCGACTATCGCTGGCTGATGGACTTCACCGAGCAACTGATCCGCCAGGCGGCGATCGATGCGCTCGGCACCGCGACGATCCAGTATCAAGGCCGCGAGCTCGACCTCGCGAAACCGTTCCATCGCCTGACGATCACGCAGGCGATCCAGAAGTACGCGCCGCAGTACACCGACGGCCAACTGTCGGACGACGCGTTCCTGCGCACCGAACTGAAGCGCTTCGGCGTCGACGTCGCGCAGCCGGCGTTCCTGAACGCGGGCATCGGTGCACTGCAGCTCGCGCTGTTCGAGGAAACGGCCGAAGCGCAGCTCTGGGAACCGACGTTCATCATCGACTACCCGGTCGAGGTGTCGCCACTCGCACGCGCATCGGATACGGTGCCGGGCATCACCGAGCGTTTCGAACTGTTCATGACCGGCCGCGAGATCGCGAACGGCTTCTCGGAGCTGAACGATCCGGAAGACCAGGCCGCACGCTTCAAGAAGCAGGTCGAGCAGAAGGATGCGGGCGACGAGGAAGCGATGTTCTTCGACGCCGACTACATCCGCGCGCTCGAATACGGGATGCCTCCGACCGGCGGCTGCGGGATCGGCATCGACCGCCTCGTGATGCTGCTGACCGACAGCCCGACGATCCGCGACGTGCTGCTGTTCCCCCATCTGCGCCGCGAAGACTGACGGCCGAGCCTGCTTGCGCGCCGCACGCCGTGGCGCGCAAGCATCAGCTTTGTAACGACGCGTAAATCCCGCCAGCCGGCGTCCGCCGGCTTTCGATCCTCCCCCGTTTTATTCCCTCGTCGCGATGGCCTGCCCCGGGTTTTCCCGGCAACGATCGCCGACGCCCCGCTGCAATTCGTTACACCTTGATACGGCGCACCACTCGCCGGTCGACGACACTCCGTTTGCGTCACCACGCATGACCACGGGACCAGAACGAGGCGCCGGAACGCCGAGTCTGCTTGACCCCGGAGCGTGGGATCCGGCCCGGCACCGACGTGCCGATCCGAATCGACATCGGAGAAAAAAATGGACAACCAGAATCAGACCACGCCGCAAAAACAACGCCTCCATCCGCTGATCGCCACTGCAGCCGGCGCCGTCATCGTCGCCAGCCTCGCGGCGACGGCAGCGATCACGGGCGTATTCCCGAAGGCCAGCAGCAGCAACGAACAGGACGGCCAGACCCAGGCCGCACTGATCGCATCGCAGCCGGCCGTCGACACGGCCGCAGCCGCCAGCGCCGCGCTGGCCGCGCAAGCCCGGCAGCAGGCGGCCGAACAGGCCGCCGCACAAGCCGCCGCGCAGCAGAAGGCGATCGCGCAGGCCGAACCGAAGCCCGCGCCGCGCCCTGCGCCGACGCACCGCCGCCACACGACGGCACCGCAGCCGCCGCAATACGCACAGCAACAGCCGTCGGCGCCTGCGCAGACCTACTGCCAGACTTGCGGCACGGTCGTCGCGATCACGCAGACGCGCACGCCGGGCCAGAGCTCGGGGATCGGCGCCGTTGGCGGTGCAGCAGCCGGCGGCCTGCTCGGCAATCAGTTCGGCAACGGTAACGGCCGCACCGCAATGACGATCATCGGCGCGCTGGGCGGCGGTCTCGCCGGCAACCAGGTCGAGAAGCAGGTGCGCGCGGAAACCGACTATCAGGTGCAAGTGCAGATGGAAAGCGGCGCGACGCGCACGTTCACGTACCACAACCCGCCGCCGTTCGGCCAGGGCCAGCGCGTACGGATCGAGAACGGCACGCTGGTCGGCGCGTAAGCGTCCGCTGCCCGCGTATCGTGCGCGGGCAAGCGACCTGAAAACGAAAACGGCTCGTGAGCGATCGCTCACGAGCCGTTTTCTCATTACGAGCCGCGTGCGCCATTGCGGCGCATGCCGTGCTCAGTCTTCGTCGTCGAAATCCGATTCGTCGATCCAGTGTGCCTGGATCGCTTCGAGGATCTTCTCGCCGGAGTGCTTCGGATCGTCGTCGAAGCCGTCGAGTTCAAGCACCCACTGGCGCAGGTCGACGAAGTTGATCCGCTGCGGGTCGATGTCCGGGTGCTTGTCCGCCAGCGCAATGGCTATTTCGCGCGAATCGGTCCATTTCATCGCCTGCCTCCGGTTTGTCAGTGATTTTCCTTCGCGTGGTTGATCGAGTACTTCGGAATCTCGACCACCAGGTCCGAATCCTCCGTCACGATCGCCTGGCACGACAGGCGCGACGTCGGCTCGAGGCCCCACGCCTTGTCCAGCAGATCGTCCTCGTCCTCCTCGGACGGCACCAGATCGTTGAAGCCCTCGCGGATCACCACGTGGCACGTCGTGCACGCGCACGACTTCTCGCATGCATGCTCGATCTCGATCCCATGTTCGAGCAGGTTGTCGCAGATACTCTTGCCGGGCGTCGCGTCGATCACTGCGCCATCCGGGCACAGTTCGACGTGAGGCAGCACCACCAGTTGAGGCATGTCCGTTCCGTCAGTCAGGGTGCGGCGACGCGCGCCGCACGGTTCATTATCGCGCGGGCCGTCGCCGGCCGATGCGCAGTTCGTGAGTTCAGATCTCGTCGAGCCGGCGGCCCGACAGTGCGCGCTTGATGCTCTTGTCCATCCGGCGCGCCGCGAATTCGTCGGTGCCGTCGGCCAGCGCCTTGGTCGCGACTTCGATCGCGTTCGTATCGTCGCCCTGCGCGACCGCGCGCAGCGCCGCGGCGAGCGCGTCGACCTGCGTGCACTCGTCCGCATCGAGCAGTTCGCCGTCGGCCGCCAGCGCGGCCTGCGTTGCCTCGAGCATCCGCTCGGCCTCGACCTGCGCTTCGCGCAGCGCGCGTGCACGCATGTCGATTTCGGCGGTCTTGAAGCTGTCCTCGAGCATCTTCGCGATGTCATCGTCGGCGAGACCGTACGACGGCTTCACGACGACCGACGCCTCGACGCCCGACAGCTGTTCGCGTGCGAACACCGACAGCAGGCCGTCCGCGTCGACCTGATAGGTCACGCGAATGCGCGCGGCGCCGGCCGTCATCGGCGGAATGCCGCGCAGCTCGAAGCGCGCGAGCGACCGGCAATCGGCGACAAGCTCGCGCTCGCCCTGCACGACGTGGATCGCCATCGCGGTCTGGCCGTCCTTGAAGGTCGTGAATTCCTGCGCGCGTGCGATCGGAATCGTCGAGTTGCGCGGAATGATCTTCTCGACCAGGCCGCCCATCGTCTCGACACCGAGCGACAGCGGAATCACGTCGAGCAGCAGCCAGTCGTCGCCGGTGCCGCGATTGCCTGCGAGCAGGTCGGCCTGGATCGCGGCGCCGAGCGCGACGACCTGATCCGGATCGAGGTTCACGAGCGGCGGCTGGCCGAAATATTTCGCGACCGCGTCGCGAATCACCGGCATGCGCGTCGCGCCGCCGACGAGCACGACGCCCTTGATGTCGGCCGGCGTCACCTGCGCGTCGCGCAGCGCCTTGCGGGTCGGTGTGAGCGTACGCTGCACGAGCGGCTCGACCAGCGATGCGAACGTGTCGTGCGAGATCGTCTGCACGACGTGCGCGCCGCCCGACAGCGTCACGTCGAGCGACGCGTGCGGCGCGGACGACAGCGCCTCCTTCAGCACACGCACACGGTCGAGCAGCAGGCGCACGTCCTCGGGCGCGAGCGTCTTCGCGTCGATACCGGCCTGCGCAAGCACGTGACCGAACAGCGCGTGATCGAAGTCATCGCCGCCGAGTGCGGAATCGCCGCCCGCGGCCAGCACTTCGAACACGCCCTTCGTCAGCTTCAGGATCGACAGGTCGAACGTGCCGCCGCCGAGGTCGTACACCGCGTAGAGGCCTTCGGCCGCGTTGTCGAGGCCGTAGGCAATCGCCGCGGCGGTCGGTTCGTTCAGCAGGCGCAGCACGTTGAGGCCCGCGAGGCGCGCGGCATCCTTGGTCGCCTGACGCTGCGCTTCGTCGAAATACGCGGGCACCGTGATCACCGCGCCGACCAGATCGTCGCCGAGCGAATCTTCCGCGCGATAGCGCAGCGTCGCGAGAATCTCGGCCGACACTTCGACCGGGCTCTTCACGCCGTCGACGGTGCGGATCTGCACCATGCCCGGCGCATCGACGAATTCGTAAGGCGCGTTCGCCGCGCCTTCGACCTCGGCCTTGCCGCGGCCCATGAAGCGCTTGACCGACACGATCGTGTTGCGCGGATCGGTCGCGGCCTGCTCCTTCGCGTCGTGGCCGATGCGGCGGCCGCCCTTCTCGAGATAGCGGACCACCGACGGCAGCAGCACGCGGCCCGTTTCGTCCGGCAGCACTTCGGCTACGCTGTTGCGCACGGCCGCGACGAGCGAGTTCGTCGTGCCGAGATCGATCCCGACGGCGAGTCGCCGCTGGTGCGGCGCCGGCGCCATGCCCGGTTCGGAAATTTGCAGTAAAGCCATCTTGGTTCGTTCGGGCGCTCGGCCCGTTTGCTGCGCGTGCCGCAAGGCACGCGGTTAAGTTTCGAGGCGCTCGATCTGTACGCCCACTTCCGACGCGACCCGTTCGATGAACATCAGCTGGCGCACGGCCTCGGCTGCCGCCTGATCGGCGCCGCTGTCGAGCAGCGTGCCGAGGCGCTCGACACGCACGCGCTTCTCGTCGCGCAACTCGGCGAGCAGCGCGTCGAGTGCGTCGACGTTGCGGGCGGCCGCGGCATCCTCGATGCCCTCGCGCCACTCCATCTGCTGCATCAGGAACGCCGGCTCCATCGCGGTGTTGTTTTCGGCACCGATGTCGACGCCGCGCAGCGAAAGCAGATAGGACGCGCGCTTCAGCGGATCGCGCAGCGTGCGGTACGCCTCGTTCGCGCGGGTTGCCCATTGCATCGCGATGCGCTTTTGCGCGTCGCCGGCCGCCGCGAAGCGGTCCGGATGCACCTGCGTCTGCACCGTTCGATAGGCGGCGTCGAGCGTCGCCTCGTCGAGCGCGAATTGCGCCGGCAGGTGAAACAGGTCGAAATGGCTGTCTTTCAGCGAGACCATCGTCGCGTTCAATTCCGATTCGTCGCGCGGCAAACGCCGCACATTAAAAAGGCGGCCCGTGCCGCCTCTTGCCCGCATCGCGCGGAGATCCGCGTCACACGCGGAACGATTCGCCGCAGCCGCACTCGTCCTTCACGTTCGGATTGTTGAACTTGAACCCTTCGTTCAGACCTTCGCGGGCGAAGTCGAGTTCGGTGCCGTCGATATACGCGAGGCTCTTCGGATCGACGACGACCTTCACGCCATGGCTCTCGAACACCTGATCCTCGGGAGCCAGCTCGTCGACATACTCGAGCTTGTACGCGAGCCCCGAGCACCCGGTCGTGCGAACGCCAAGCCGCAGGCCAACACCCTTGCCGCGACGGACGAGGTATTTCTGGACGTGCTGTGCTGCTTTTTCGGTCAGTGTAATTGCCATGATGTCCTTGCCGCGACGCGCCACCGGGGCCCGCCGCGTTCCTTCTAAGGGCCCCCAAGACCTGTCGCTTCGCGCCAGGCCCCCCCCCGAGGGGGTCAAGAAAACTTGGGGCGGCCCGGCGTTTTCTTGAGAAGCCGCTCGATGCCGCTCAGGCCGCTGCCTGATCGCCTTCCTTCGTGTCGTGGCGCTTCTTGTAGTCGGCCACGGCTGCCTTGATCGCGTCTTCCGCGAGGATCGAGCAGTGAATCTTCACCGGCGGCAGCGCGAGCTCTTCGGCGATCTGCGTATTCTTGATCGACAGTGCCTCGTCGAGCGTCTTGCCCTTCACCCATTCGGTCACGAGCGAGCTCGACGCGATCGCCGAACCGCAACCGTAGGTCTTGAACTTCGCGTCTTCGATCACGCCGTCCGCGCCGACGCGGATCTGCAGCTTCATCACGTCGCCGCAGGCCGGCGCGCCGACCATGCCCGTGCCGACCGTGTCGTCGTCCTTCGCGAACGAACCGACGTTGCGCGGGTTTTCGTAGTGATCCAGAACCTTGTTGCTGTAAGACATGACTCAGACTCCTTGACTCGTTACGTCTGCGTGCGCCAATCCGCCCGCGGGTGCATTCAATGCGGTGTTCAGTGTGCGGCCCATTCGATCGTCGACAGATCGATGCCTTCCTGGTGCATTTCCCAGAGCGGCGACAGTTCACGCAGCTTCGCGATCTTGCTGTTCAGCAGGTTGATCACGAAGTCGACTTCCTGCTCCGTCGTGAAGCGGCCGACCGTGAAGCGGATCGAGCTGTGTGCCAGTTCGTCGTTGCGGCCGAGCGCACGCAGCACGTACGACGGCTCCAGCGACGCCGACGTGCACGCGGAGCCCGACGACACCGCGACGTCCTTGATCGCCATGATCAGCGACTCGCCTTCGACGAAGTTGAAACTGATGTTGAGGTTGTGCGGGACACGGTGCTCCATGTCGCCGTTCACGTACGTTTCCTCGATTTGCGACAGGCCGCGCAGCAGCTTGTCGCGCAGCATGCGGACGCGCTCGTTCTCGGTCGCCATTTCTTCGCGCGCGATGCGGAACGCTTCGCCCATGCCGACGATCTGGTGCGTCGCCAGCGTGCCCGAACGCATCCCGCGCTCGTGGCCGCCGCCGTGCATCTGCGCCTCGATGCGCACGCGCGGCTTGCGGCGCACGTACAGCGCGCCGATGCCCTTCGGACCGTAGGTCTTGTGCGCCGAGAACGACATCAGGTCGACCTTCAGCTTCGCGAGGTCGATGCCGACCTTGCCGGTCGACTGCGCGGCGTCGACGTGGAAGATGATGCCCTTCTCGCGGCAGATCTCGCCGATCGTCTCGATGTCCTGGATCACGCCGATCTCGTTGTTCACGTGCATCACCGACACGAGGATCGTGTCGGGGCGCAGCGCGGCCTTGAACACATCGAGGTCGAGCAGACCGTCATCCTTCACGTCGAGGTAGGTGACTTCGAAACCGTCGCGCTCGAGCTCGCGGCACGTATCGAGCACGGCCTTGTGCTCGGTCTTCACCGTGATGATGTGCTTGCCCTTGCCCTTGTAGAAGTTCGCGGCACCCTTGATCGCGAGGTTGTCCGATTCCGTCGCGCCGGACGTCCAGATGATCTCGCGCGGATCCGCATTCACAAGTGCGGCCACCTGCTCGCGCGCTTCCTCGACCGCACGCTCCGCGTCCCAGCCGTAAGCGTGGCTGCGCGACGCCGGATTGCCGAACTGCTCGCGCAGGTACGGCACCATCTTGTCGACCACGCGCGGATCGACGGGCGTCGTCGCGCTGTAATCCATATAGATGGGCAGGTGGAGAGTCTCTTGGGTCATCTGTCGCTCCGGGTATTCTGTGCAGGGACTATGTGCGTTATGGGGTATGGCGGGCGCCTTCGCGCTCACGAACTCGCGATGTTGAACACCGAATTGGGGCCGAGCGGCATCGTGCGCACAGGCTCGGCCGGTGCGGCGACGGGCTCCGGCGTGCGCCGGTCGCGCAGCACCGCGGGCGCACCCTCGCGTGCGCGCTGCTGATCGACGAGATCCTGCAGCGACACGGAGTCGAGGTATTCGACCATCTTCTGGTTCAGGGTCGACCACAGCTCGTGCGTCATGCAATGGCCGTCGGGCTGCTTCGAGCCGTCGCACGTGCCTTTGCCGCCGCACTGCGTGGCGTCGAGCGGTTCATCGACCGCGATGATGATGTCGGCAACGGTGACGTCCTGCGCGCGACGCGCGAGGTTGTAGCCGCCGCCCGGGCCGCGCACGGATTCGACGATTTCATGCCTGCGCAGCTTGCCGAACAGCTGTTCGAGATACGAGAGCGAAATCCGCTGGCGCTGGCTGATGCCTGCAAGCGTCACCGGGCCCTGCTCCTGGCGCAGTGCCAAGTCAATCATCGCCGTGACGGCGAAACGGCCTTTGGTGGTGAGTCTCATGGTGTCTAGGGGACTGCAATCTTGACGATTTTGGTCAAGTATAAATATTTGACAGATTTAGTCAAGTATCCATGCCTTTGATAGGGTATTCGCAGATCGCTGAATACCGCGATCAGCGCTCCGTGCGGGCCCGAAGCGTCTCCAGCAGGCCCGCGCACGCGCGTTCGACCTGATCGAGCACTTGTTCGAAGCCCTGCGCGCCGCCGAAATAAGGATCGGCCACTTCGGTTTCGGACGAGTCCGGCGCGAATTCCATCAGCAGGCGCACCTTGTCGCGATGCTGCGGCGGGCAGCGGCGTTGCAGTTCCGCGAGATTCGCTTCGTCCATCGCCAGCAGCAGGTCGAAACGCTCGAAATCCGCCGCACTCACCTGCCGCGCGCGCAGCGCCGACAGGTCGTAGCCGCGGCTGCGCGCGGCCACCTGCGCACGCGTATCGGGCGGCTCGCCCACATGCCAGTCGCCGGTGCCGGCCGAATCGATCGCGATCAGGTCCGCCAGCGCGGCAGCGTCGACCTGGTGGCGCATCACGCCTTCCGCGGTGGGCGAGCGGCAGATGTTGCCGAGACAGACGAAACAGATCGCAACGCGGGTCATCGCACTATCGGAAAGCCGCGGCGGACCGCGTGGGAGAAGAACGCGCCATTATACAAAGGCACCCGAAATCGCGCCGCCGCGCAAAGCGACGGCGCCCAGCATTACAGCGCCTTCGGCGCGGCGAGCACTACGTCGCCGGATGCCGCCGGCAGCGGCGTCGCCGCGTCGCCGACCAGCCCGAACGACACCGCGCGCGCCAGCTCGGCAGACGCCTGGTGAACCGCGAGCGGGCCACGCGCCGGCGCATCGGCCATCGCATGCAGATAGGCAGCCGCAGCCAGCGGGACGACGATTGCCAGCGGCCAGTACATCGATATTGTCTTTTTCATGATGCGGACCTCCTTGACCTCGTTCCCCGAAACCCAATTCCGGGGACTACAGACGAGATTCTATAGACCGCATCTATCGAGATAAATATGCAAATAGCGAACGCACTGTTGTCGCCCGATGAACAGTGCTCAGCCGAGGTGGCTTTGCGATGCCGCGTACAGTTCGCGGAACGTGCGCCCGGTCGGCGTCGGCATGTCGCGTGTGTCCATCCAGCCGCCCATCATCGGCAGGCGCCGCAGCGTGCCGCCGTTGCCGCCCAGCCGCTCGAGGACGCGCACCGCGAGCTTGGTCGTCAGCGCGTACAGCGTCGGCCGCCGCGCGACGAAGCCCCAGGCGGCAAGCGCGGCCCGCTCGCGCCACGGCCGCAGGTGCCGCTCGACCTGCTTCTCGCGCAGCGTGCGCAACAGGTGCGACAACGGAATCCCGACCGGGCACACGCTGTCGCATTCGCCGCACAGCGTCGCGGCCTGCGGCAGGTCGAGCGTGCGCTCGAGCCCGACGTAGCTCGGCGTCAGCACCGACCCCATCGGCCCCGGGTAGACCCAGCCGTACGCATGGCCGCCGACCTTCTGGTAAACCGGGCAGTGGTTCATGCACGCGCCGCAGCGGATGCAACGCAGCATCTCCTGGAACTCGCCGCCGATCAGGCCCGTGCGGCCGCCATCGACGAGCACCACATAGTTGTGCTCGGGGCCGTCCTCGTCGCCCGGCCCGCGCGGCCCGGTCAGCAGCGAGAAATAGTTCGACGTCTTCTGCCCCGTCGCGGAGCGCGGCAACAGGCGCATCGCGGTCGCCAGATCCTCGAGTGTCGGCAGCACCTTCTCGATGCCCGTTACCGCGACATGCACGCGCGGCATCACCGTGCACATTCCCTCGTTCCCTTCGTTCGTCACGATCGCGACCGAACCCGTCTCGGCAATCACGAAGTTGCCGCCCGTCACGCCCATGTCGGCCGACATGAAATGCGGGCGCAGCACCTCGCGCGCCTCGCGCGTCATGTCCGGAATCTCGGTGAGCCGCTCGCGGTGGTGCGTGCGCGCGAACAGGTCGGCAATCTCTTCCTTGTCCTTGTGCACGACGGGCGCAATGATGTGGCTAGGCGGCTCGTTGTCGTTGATCTGCAGGATGTACTCGCCGAGATCCGTCTCGATCGACTGCACGCCCATCTCCGCGAGCACCGCGTTCAGGCGCATTTCCTCGGACACCATCGACTTGGTCTTGATGACCTTCTTCACATCATGCCGGCGCGCGATGTCGGCCACGAGCCGCGCGGCATCCGCGGTCGTTTCGGCGAACAGCACCGTCGTGCCGCGCCGCGTCGCCTCACGCTCGAATGCCTCGAGCCACACGTCGAGGTTCTCCAGCGCGCGGTTGCGGCGCGCCTTGAGCGCGGCACGCGTGGCCGGGAAGTCGATCGCGGTCATCGCGTCGGCGCGCGCGGACACGAACTTCGTCGACAGCTTCTTCAGGTTCTGCTGCAGGCGCTGGTCGGCCAGCTTCTGGCCGGCGCGCGCCTTGAAATGCATCGATTGGACTTGCATCGCGGTATCGGGGGAAAAGTGAGCGGAACCGGGCGTCAGACGTCGCCCGCCAGCACCTGCGCGACGTGCAGCACGCGCGTGTTGCGGTCGCCGGTGCGGCGCAACCGCCCTTCGATGTTCAGCATGCAGCCGAGATCGCCGAGCACGACGGCGCCCGCGCCCGACGCACGCACATTCGCGCACTTCTCGTCCGCGATGGCCGCCGAAATATCGCCGTACTTGACCGCGAACGTGCCGCCGAAGCCGCAGCAGTGCTCGCAGTCCTTCATCTCGGTGACCGCGATGCCGCGCTGCGCGAGCAGCGCGCGCGGCTGCGCCTTCACGCCGAGCTCGCGCAGGCCCGAGCACGAGTCGTGATAGGTGACGGGCCCGGTGAACTCGCCCGGCTCGAGCGAAACCTTGGCGACGTTCGCAAGGAAATCGGTCAGTTCGTAGACCTTCTGCTGGAATCGCCCGTAGCGTCCCATCAGTTCGGGGTCGTCGCGGAACAGGTCGCCGTAGTGCGTGCGTATCATCCCACCGCACGAACCCGACGGCGCGACGACGTAATCGAACTGCTCGAACTCGCGCAGCGTCTTTTCCGCGAGATCGCGCGCCAGCGCGCGGTCGCCGGAGTTGTAGGCCGGCTGGCCGCAGCAGGTCTGCGCGGGCGGCACGATCACCTCGTAGCCGGCGTCGCGAATCAGCTTGAGCGCCGAGAACCCGATTTCGGGGCGCATCAGATCGACCAGGCAGGTCACGAACAAACCGACTCGCATACGTGCTCCTTCGAGAAAACGGCTCTCATTATCCGCCGTTTGGCCGGCAAGACCAACGCCGGCTCGTGCGCAAGCCCGCGCTGCGCGAAACGAGGACTTCCTCGAACGGCGTTCGCTTTTTTCACAATACGAGATACAATCGGCCCAACTCCGCTTGACGCGTCAACCGATTTCTCCCCCGACATGAGCCAACCCACCCCGGATTCAAAAACGTCGATCCAGGTGATCGAACGCATGATGCGGCTGCTGGACGCGCTCGCCGCGCACAGTGACCCCGTCAGCCTGAAGGAGCTTGCGCAGCGCACGGAGCTGCATCCGTCGACCGCGCACCGCATCCTCAACGACATGGTGACCTGCCGTCTCGTCGACCGCTCCGATCCCGGCACATACCGCCTCGGCATGCGGCTGCTCGAGCTCGGCAACCTCGTGAAGGCGCGCCTGTCGGTACGCGACGCGGCGCTGATGCCGATGCGCGAGCTGCACCGCCTCACCGGGCAGACCGTGAACCTGTCGGTGCGCCAGGGCGACGAGATCGTCTATATCGAGCGCGCATATTCGGAGCGTTCGGGAATGCAGGTCGTCCGCGCGATCGGCGGCCGCGCGCCGCTGCACCTCACGTCGGTCGGCAAGCTGTTCCTCGCGGCCGACGAAACGTCGCGCGTGCGCGCCTATGCGACGCGTACGGGGCTGTCCGGCCATACGCAGAACAGCATCACCGACATCGCCAAGCTCGAGCGCGAGCTGACGATCGTCCGCCAGCAGTCGTGCGCGCGCGACAACGAGGAGCTGGAGCTCGGCGTGCGCTGCATCGCGGCCGGCATCTACGACGATTCGGGCAAACTCGTCGCGGGCCTGTCGCTGTCGGCGCCGGCCGATCGCCTGCAGGATGCGTGGCTCGGCCAGTTGAGCCGCACGGCCCTCACCATCTCGGAATCGCTCGGCTACCGGCCGGCGCCGACGAAGGATGCGGACGGGCTGCAGCGGCAGGCGTAAGCCGCCTTCACCGCTCCGGTTCTCTCCAAAGAAAAAACCCCGCGATTGCGGGGTTTTTTCTTGCAGCCAATCGGCGCGGCGGCGGACCGCCGCAGGCGATCAGGTGCCGCCGTTCGGCGTGTTGGCCGCCGTCAGGCGCTCGCCGCCGCCGGCATCGAGCCAGTTGCGCAGGCGTGCCGCGTCGGCGAAGCGCGAATACTTGCCGTACGAATCGAGCAGCACGATCACCATCGGCCGGCCGTGGATCGTCGCCTGCATCACGAGGCACTCGCCCGCTTCGTTGATGAAGCCGGTCTTCTGCAGGCCGATGTCCCACGAGCCGTTGCCGCGGATCAGCGCGTTCGTGCTGTTGTAGGCGAGATTGCGCTTGCCCGTGTACACCTCGTAGCTGCGATCGGTCGAGAACTGGCGGATCGTCGGGTACTGATACGCGGCATTGACCATCTTCACCAGATCGCGCGCGCTCGACACGTTCGAGCTCGACAGGCCGGTCGAATTCTCGAAATGCGTATCGGCCATGCCGAGCGCCTTCGCCTTCGCGTTCATCGCGGCGATGAACGCCGGACGGCCGCCCGGGTAATAACGCGACAGCGCGGCGGCCGCGCGGTTTTCCGACGCCATCAGCGCGATATGCAGCATGTCCTCGCGTGAAAGCACCGAGCCGACCGACAGGCGCGAGCCCGTGCCCTTCTCGTAGTCGCGGTCTTCGTCGGTGACTTCGATCTGGTCGGTCATCGGCGACTTCGAGTCGAGCACGACCATCGCCGTCATCAGCTTCGAGATCGACGCGATCGGCACGACGGCGTGCGAATTCTTGTCGAACAGCGGCTCGCCGGAATTCTGGTCGACGACGTACGCGACGCTCGAACGCAGCGCGAGCGCATCCGGCGTGTCGTGCAGGCCGAACGCCTGGCCGACCGTCGGCCGGCGCGGCTGGAACGCGACCTGGCGCACCGCGCCGCGGTGGCCGCCGCGCACGCCCGCCGCGAGCGTCATGCGCTTGCGCGACGCTTTCGCGCGCGGCGCATCGGCCGCGGCGACCTTGGCGGATTGGCTGGATGCTGCCTTGACCGACTTCTTCTTCGCGGACGAAGCAGGAGCGGCGGCCTTTTTCTTGGCGGCTTGTTGGGTCTGCGCAGTGGCGGCAAAGGCGTCAGCGGGCGCGACGGACGCGGTGGTCGCCAGCAAGGCGACAGCGACCGACACAGCCGTGCCGAGCGTCATGCTCTGCAACAATCTGCGCGGTGAAAACGATTCGGCTTTCATTGGGGTCTGGACAAAGCGGCGGGAGGTTTCCGCAAGTGTAGTTAAAGCTTAAAAAAAGAGCAATATTAGGCACTTACCGATCGTCGTTAAACCGGAATGTAAGGGTCGGCCAACCTCAGGCCAATCGACCCTCCCGCTTCCATCGAAAAAAATCATGGCAAGCACTGCCCGACAGCGCCCGTCTCCCGATTACCACACGGTTAATTGAGATAACGTCACTTTCGGGGCAATTTAAAGCGGGGAAACTACGTATCCGGCGCCCGGTGCGCCAGGCGCGCCGGTCACGACCATGGCGGCGGCACGTCGCCACGGCACGCACATCGAAACGGCGCGTTTTCGACAGGAACAGGAGCATAACGTTCCACAGGCCTGTCAGGTTTACCTGTGCTTGATCATGGTGCGCCGCGTCTGCCCCGCGGTCGTGCGCACCATTTGGGAATGCGCGTGAAACCGATTCCGAACGGCCGCGATAACTCGTTGTTTTATCGATAATTTGCCGCGATTGTGCAATGCACAAAAAATACTTGACAACGGTTTTCTCTGCCCTAAAATACGTTTTATTGCTGCGTTGCACAAAGCACGCACATCCGAGGTTCCCCAGCGTAGTGCCCTTTACCCTGCGATCGACGCGATCGCTTTTCAGGAGCTTGACATGTCCTTGCTGACCCCCGAGCAAATCGCCGCCGCACAGAAAGCCAACCTCGAAAGCCTGTTCGGTCTGACGACCAAGGCGTTCGAAGGCGTCGAAAAGCTGATCGAACTGAACCTGCAGGTCGTGAAGTCGACGCTGACCGAGGGCCAGGAAAACGCCCAGCGCCTGCTGTCGGTGAAGGACGCTCAGGAACTGATCGCCCTGCAGGCAAGCCTGTCGCAGCCGGTCGCGGAAAAGGTGCTGTCGTACGGCCGTCACCTGTACGAAATCGCATCGTCGACGCAAGCCGAGTTCGCGAAGGTTGCCGAAGCGCAATTCGAAGAGCAGAACAAGAAGGTCCAGGCACTCGTCGACAACGTCGCGAAGAACGCCCCGGCCGGCTCGGAAACGGCTGTCGCCGCGCTGAAGTCGGCACTGAACGCTGCAAACACCACGTACGAAACGGTTCAGAAGGCAACGAAGCAAGCCGTCGAGATCGCCGAAACGAACTTCAACGCCGCTGCTGCCGTCGCAACGAAGGCTGCCACCGCCGCTGCTGCGCGTCGTTCGAGCAAGCCGGCCGCGTAAGCGTCCCCTGCTCCTGAAAGAGCCGCGCCCAGCGCGGCTTTTTCGTTTCCGGCGCCGGAAACTGCGTGAACCGGCCGCCGCTCGCTACGCTGGAACAGCCGTTGATCGCCGCGCCGGCCGCGCGCAAAAGAAAGCGCCGCCGCCCGGATTGCCCGGGCGGCGGCGCTTTTCATGACCGGCGCATGACCGGCCGTGCCGGTCGCGTTACTTCTTGCGTTGCGGCGGCAGGTCCGTACAGACGCCTTCGTACAGTTCGGCGGCCATGCCGACCGATTCGCCGAGCGTCGGGTGCGGATGGATCGTCTTGCCGATGTCTTCCGCGTCCGCGCCCATCTCGACGGCGAGGCACACTTCGCTGATCAGGTCGCCCGCGTTCAGGCCGACGATCCCGCCGCCGATTACGCGATGGGTTTCCTCGTCGAAGATCAGTTTCGTGAAACCTTCGTCGCGGCCGTTCGCGATCGCACGGCCCGAAGCGGCCCACGGGAACACGGCCTTGCCGTACTTGATGCCTTCGGCCTTGCACTGGTCTTCCGTCTTGCCGGCCCACGCCACTTCCGGATCGGTGTACGCCACCGACGGGATCTGCAGTGCGTCGAAGTACGCCTTCTCGCCGTGCGCGGCTTCCGCTGCGACGTGGCCTTCATGCACGGCCTTGTGCGCGAGCATCGGTTGGCCGACGACATCGCCGATCGCGAAGATGTGCGGGACGTTCGTGCGCATCTGCTTGTCGACGTCGATGAAGCCGCGATCCGTGACGGCGACGCCGGCCTTGTCGGCGCCGATCTTCTTGCCGTTCGGGCTGCGGCCCACCGCGACGAGCACGAGGTCGTAGCGCTGCGCTTCCGCCGGCGCCTTCTCGCCCTCGAACTTCACGTAGATGCCGTCTTCCTTCGCTTCCGCGCCGACCGTCTTGGTCTTCAGCATCACGTTGCCGAAGCGCTTCGCGTTGTACTTTTCCCAGACCTTCACGAGATCGCGGTCCGCGCCCATCATCAGGCCGTCCATCATTTCCACGACATCGATCTCGGCGCCGAGCGTCGCGTACACCGTCGCCATTTCGAGGCCGATGATGCCGCCGCCGATCACGAGCATGCGCTTCGGCAACTGGCGCAGTTCGAGCGCGCCCGTCGAATCGACGACGCGCGGGTCTTCCGGCATGAACGGCAGCTTCACGGCCTGCGAGCCCGCGGCGATGATCGCCTGCTTGAACTTGACGACCTTCTTGCCGTTTTCGCCCTGCACTTCCATGTGATACGGATCGACGAATGCGCCGACGCCCGTGACGACTTCGACCTTGCGCGCCTTCGCCATGCCGGCGAGGCCCGTCGTCAGCTTCTTGACGACGCCGCCCTTGAAGTCGCGCAGCTTGTCGAGATCGACCTGCGGCTTGCCGAACGTGATGCCGTGCGACGCGAGCGCCGCAGCTTCGTCGATGACGAGCGCCGTGTGCAGCAGCGCCTTCGACGGGATGCAGCCCACGTTCAGACACACGCCGCCGAGCGTCGAGTAGCGTTCGACGAGCACCGTCTTCATGCCGAGATCGGCTGCGCGGAATGCGGCCGAGTAGCCGCCGGGGCCGGCGCCGAGCACGAGCATGTCGCACTCGACGTCGACTGCGCCGGCGTAGCTGCCGGCTTGCGGCGCGGGTGCCGGGGCGGCTGCAGC
This sequence comes from Burkholderia sp. BE17, assembly GCF_009362305.1. Classification (NCBI taxonomy): domain Bacteria; kingdom Pseudomonadati; phylum Pseudomonadota; class Betaproteobacteria; order Burkholderiales; family Burkholderiaceae; genus Burkholderia; species Burkholderia sp. BE17. Next base: position 108,401 of record NZ_WHNU01000010.1, on the reverse strand, counting down.
CGGTGCCGGAGCCGCTGCTGCGGGCTTGGCCGGTTCGGGTGCTTTCGCGGGTGCGGCGGCGCCTGCCGATGCTTCGACGATGGCGATGACGGTACCTTGCGAGACTTTCTCGCCGGCCTTGACCTTGACTTCCTTGACCGTGCCGGCGACGTCGCTGGGCACTTCCATGGAGGCTTTGTCCGATTCGAGCGTGATGAGCGTCTGCTCTTTTTCGATCACGTCGCCCGGCTTCACGTTGACTTCGATGACATCGACGCCGCTGAAATCGCCGATATCCGGAACCTTGACTTCGATGAGACTCATTACTGTCCCCTTCTTGATTAGCTGCAGACAGAGGGGGAAGAAACTCGCGAACGAACTACGGCCTGACAAAAGAACGGCGACTTGGGGCAGAACCACCTTTGCCGTCCGCCCAAGGACGCGCCTTTCTTTTGGTTACTTTTCTTTGGAAGACAAAGAAAAGTAACCGCCGCCCCGCGCAGGGGCGACGCTAGCAGACCGTCATGAAAACAAGTTCAACGACGAAGCGTGGATAACCAACATAAACCCCACGCCCCCGCGAGCACCTCCCCGCTCATCAAAGAACGATGCGACGGAAATCGCCGAGCAACGCACCGAGATACGCATTGAATCGCGCGGCTTCCGCGCCATCGATCACGCGATGGTCGTACGACAGCGACAGCGGCAGCATGAGACGCGGCACGAACTGCTTGCCGTCCCACACCGGCTTCATCTGCCCGCGCGACAACCCGAGGATCGCCACTTCCGGCGCATTGATGATCGGCGTGAAGTTCGTCCCGCCGATCCCGCCGAGCGACGAGATCGAGAAGCAGCCGCCCTGCATCTGGTCCGGCTTCAGCTTGCCTTCGCGCGCGGCCTTCGACAGGTCGCTCATTTCCTTCGCGATGTCGACGAGACCCTTCTTGTCCGCATCGCGGATCACCGGCACGACGAGGCCGTTCGGCGTATCGGCGGCGAAACCGACGTGGAAGTACTGCTTGAACACGAGGTTGTCGCCGTCGAGGCTCGCGTTGAAGGTCGGGAATTTCTTCAGCGCGGCAACGACCGCCTTGATCACGAACGCGAGCATCGTGAACTTCACGCCCGCCTTCTCGTGCTCCTTGTTCAACTGGACGCGCAGCGCCTCGAGATCGGTGATGTCCGCTTCGTCGTTGTTCGTGACGTGCGGGATCATCACCCAGTTGCGATGCAGGTTCGCGCCCGAGATCTTCTTGATGCGCGACAGCGGCTTCGCCTCGAACGGGCCGAACTTCGAGAAGTCGACCTTCGGCCACGGCAGCAGGTTCAGCTCGCCGCCGCCTGCCGGCGCGGCTGCTGCAGCGCCCGGTGCTGCGCGCTGGCCCGTCATCACACCCTTCACGAAGCCCGTGACGTCGTCCTTCGTGATGCGGCCCTTCGGCCCCGAACCCTGCACGCGAGCGACTTCGACGCCGAGTTCGCGCGCGAACTTGCGCACCGACGGCGATGCGTGGCTGGCGCGGTACTCGCCCGACGGCGCTGCGGCCGGTGCCGCGGCGGCAGCCGGTGCCGGCGCAGCCTTCGCGGGTGCGGCGGCAGGCGCCGGAGCCGCTGCAGCAGCGGCCGGTGCCGGTGCGCTCGCCTGCGGTGCGGCAGCCGGTGCGCCTGCGGCTTCGAGCAGCACGATCAGCGTGCCTTCCGACACCGAATCGCCCACCTTCACCTTGATGTCCTTCACGACGCCGGCAGCCGGGCTCGGCACGTCCATCGTCGCCTTGTCCGATTCGAGCGTGACGAGCGACTGCTCCTTCTCGACCGTATCGCCGACCTTCACGCCGATCTCGATCACCGGAACGTCCTTGTAGTCGCCGATGTCGGGCACCTTCACTTCGAGCGTGCCGCCGACCGCTGCCGGTGCGGCAGCCGGTGCAGCCGCAGCCGGTGCCGGCGCTGCCGCCGGAGCCGGGGCCGCCGCCGGCGCAGCCGCGCCGTTCGGCTGTGCGGCCGCGCCGCCTTCGAGCAGGATGATCAGCGTGCCTTCCGACACCGAGTCCCCCACCTTCACCTTCACTTCCTTGACCGTGCCCGCCGCGGGGCTCGGGACGTCCATCGTCGCCTTGTCGGACTCGAGCGTGACGAGCGACTGCTCGGGCTCGACCGTGTCGCCTGCCTTCACGAGCACTTCGATGACGGGCACGTCCTTGTAATCGCCGATATCCGGCACCTTCACTTCGATCGCTTGACTCATCTGTATCTGTCTCCATGGCCGCGCGCGCTCCTCGCGGAAGCGACGCGCGACATCACACGGCGTGTGCGTTAAACGGTCATCGGGTTGGGCTTGGACGGATCGAGGTTGTACTTGGCGATCGCGTCCGCGACCACCTTGCGCTCGATCGTGCCTTCGTCGGCCAGCGCGTTGAGCGCGGCGACGGTGACCCAGTGACGGTCGACCTCGAAGAAGTGACGCAGCTTCTCGCGGGTATCCGAGCGGCCGAAGCCGTCCGTGCCCAGCACGACGAAGCGGCGATCGATCTGGCCGCGAATCTGGTCGACCAGCGCGCGGACGTAGTCGGTCGATGCGATGACCGGGCCCTGCGTGTCCTTCAGGCACTTCTGCACGTGCGACAGGCGACGCTCCTCGGTCGGATGGAGCAGGTTCCAGCGCTCGACCTGGTGGCCTTCGCGCGCAAGCTCGGTGAAGCTCGGCACGCTCCACAGGTCGGCGGCGACGCCCCAGTCGTTCTTCAGCAGGTCGGCGGCAGCGATCACTTCGTTGAAGATCGTGCCCGCGCCGAGCAGCTGGACGCGCGGCGCCTTCTTGTCGGCGTCGGCCTTCCTGAACGCGTACATGCCCTTGATGATGTCGGCCGCCACTTGCTCGCCCTGCGGAATCGCCGGGTGCTCGTAGTTCTCGTTCATCACCGTGATGTAGTAGTACACGTCTTCCTGGTCCTGCACCATGCGGCGCAGGCCGTCCTGGATGATCACGGCCAGTTCGTAGCCGAAGGTCGGGTCGTAGCTCACGCAGTTCGGCACCGATGCCGCCCACAGGAGCGAGTGGCCGTCTTCGTGCTGCAGGCCTTCGCCGTTCAGCGTCGTGCGGCCCGCGGTGCCGCCGAGCAGGAAGCCGCGCGAGCGCATGTCGCCCGCGGCCCATGCGAGGTCGCCGATCCGCTGGAAGCCGAACATCGAGTAGAAGATGTAGAACGGCACCATGATCTCGCCGTGCGTCGAGTACGACGTCGCCGCCGCGATCCAGTCGCACATGCCGCCCGCTTCGTTGATGCCTTCCTGCAGGATCTGCCCGGTTTCCGATTCCTTGTAGAACATCAGCTGGTCGGAATCTTCCGGCACGTACTTCTGGCCCTGCTGGTTCCAGATGCCGATCTGACGGAACAGGCCTTCCATGCCGAACGTGCGCGATTCGTCCGGGACGATCGGCACGACGCGCTTGCCGAGCGCCTTGTCCTTCAGCAGGATGTTCAGGATCCGCACGAACGCCATCGTCGTCGAGATCTCGCGGCCTTCACCCGTGCCCTTCAGCAGCGGCTCGAACGCGTCGAGCGCCGGTACCGGCAGCGACGTCGCCTTCTCGCGGCGGTGCGGCAGGTAGCCGCCGAGGTCCATGCGCTGCTTGCGCATGTATTCGAGTTCCTTCGAACCTTCCTCGAACTTCAGGTACGGCACGTCGGCGATCTGCTCGTCGGTGATCGGCAGGCGGAACTGGTCGCGGAACTTCTTCAGTTGCTCGACCGGCAGTTTCTTCTGCTGGTGCGTGATGTTCATCGCCTGGCCCGACTCGCCCATCCCGTAGCCCTTGATGGTCTTCGCGAGGATGACGGTCGGCGCGCCCTTCGTGTTGCTGGCTTCGTGGAACGCCGCATAGATCTTGTGCGGATCGTGGCCGCCGCGGTTCAGCGCCCAGATGTCGTCGTCCGACCAGTCGGCGACCAGCGCCTTCAGCTCGGGCGAGTTGAAGAAGTGCTCGCGAACGAATGCGCCCGATTCCGACTTGTAGGTCTGGTATTCGCCGTCGACGACTTCCATCATGCGGCGCATCAGCGCGCCCGTCTTGTCGCGCGCGAACAGCGCATCCCAGCGGCTGCCCCAGATGACCTTGATCACGTTCCAGCCGGCGCCGCGGAATTCCGATTCCAGTTCCTGGATGATCTTGCCGTTGCCGCGCACCGGGCCGTCGAGACGCTGCAGGTTACAGTTGATCACGAACACGAGGTTGTCGAGCTTCTCGCGGCTCGCCATCCCGATCGCGCCGAGCGATTCCGGTTCGTCCGTCTCGCCGTCGCCGAGGAACGCCCACACCTTGCGGCCTTCCGTCGTCGCGATGCCGCGCGCCTGCAGGTACTTCATGAAGCGCGCCTGGTAGATCGCCATGATCGGGCCGAGACCCATCGACACGGTCGGGAACTGCCAGAAGTCCGGCATCAGCCACGGGTGCGGGTACGACGAAATGCCGTTGCCGTCGACTTCCTGGCGGAAGTTGTCGAGCTGCTCTTCCTTCAGGCGGCCGAGCAGGAACGCGCGCGAATACACGCCAGGCGACGAGTGGCCCTGCACGAACACGAGATCGCCGCCGTGCTGGTCGGACGCTGCGTGCCAGAAGTGGTTGTAGCCGACGTCATAGAGCGTCGCGGCCGACGCGAACGATGCGATGTGGCCGCCGACGTTCGTGTCCTTGCCTGCACGCAGCACCATCGCCAGCGCGTTCCAGCGCGTGTACGAACGGATGCGGTGCTCGATGTCCTGGTCGCCCGGAATCTTCGCCTGGGCTTCGACCGGAATCGTGTTGATGTACGGGGTATTCGCGGAAAACGGCAGGTGCTCGCCGTGCATGCGGGCGAACTCGATCTGCTTTTCGATCAGGTAGTGCGCGCGGCCGGTGCCCACGGAGGAGATCACGCCATCGAGCGACTCCAGCCACTCAACGGTTTCTTGCGGGTCGTCGTCACGTTCGGCGGCGACATATTTCATCACTTCGTTCGGTACAGCGGACATTCTCGTCTCCTGGGTCCTGGAATGTGAGGATCGCTCTCGTGCAGACGACGCGACGCGACCGGCTGCGGGCAAGCTCCAGCGGATTGTAATGAGCGTGCGCGGGCCCGCGCAACAAAATTTTCGAATCGTGAGATCTTTTCTCGTAATGCGGAATATTGCTGCGCCGCACCCATGCTTCGGGGCTCCGCGGCACGTCCCGGCGGCATAAATCCGTTTCCGTTCAACATATCCGGTATGGGTTTTCCATGTATTGCGCTGCGCTACAATCCTGCCATGTTGACCGATCGGCTTTTCGCACGCTCGGCGCGACCGTCGGGCCCGCCGGCGGAGTCGCAGCCGTCCCGTTGGCACCACGGACCGTGGTGGTCCAATTCCTATTTGCTGACACCGCTGCTGTCGATCCTCGTGTTCCTCGTGGTGATGAGCCTCATCCTGTGGAGCCTCAATCGCCGCGAACAGCAGCAGCAGGAAGACACCCTCTTCCGTAACGTCGCGTGGGCGCAGCAGCAGATCCGCCTGTCGATGACGGGCGCGCAGGAGCAACTCCAGGCGCTGTCGCGCGATCTCGCGTCGGGCCGCCTCGACCAGAACGCGTTCCAGATGGCCGTCGCGGACGTGATGCAGACGCATCCGGAAATCCTCTACCTGAACTGGTACACATCGCCCGGCGTGCAGCGCTGGCCGGCCGTGCATCCGCCATTGCTCGGCCAGCGGCTCGCGAAGCCCGGCGACGCGCAGATGCAGGACGCCGTGCGCGGCGCCTATGACGAAGCGCGCAGCACGCGCCGCCAGGCTTATTCGCCGCTGATCTACGACGACTTCGGCAACGGCTTCATCACGCTGCAGACGCCCGTGATGCGCGGCGACCGCGAATATCTCGGCTCGATCGCCGCGGTGTTCTCGGTCGAAGGCATCCTGAAGCACGACATCCCGCAGGAGCTGTCGTCGAAGTACAAGATCTCGATCACCGACTCGAACAACCGCGAGCTGTCGTCCACGTCGACGCGCCCGCGCCTGCCGCGCGACTCGCACTACGACCTGCCGCTCGATCCGCCCGGCCAGGGGCTGACCGTGCGCGTGTACGCGTTCCCGCAGCTCACGAACCTGACCAACAACACGCTCGTGTGGCTCGTCGCGGGGCTGTCGTGCTTCGTGCTGTGGAGCCTCTGGAGCCTGTGGAAGCACACGCGCCAGCGCTTCGAGGCGCAGCAGGCGCTGTACGCGGAAGCGTTCTTCCGCCGTGCGATGGAAAACTCGGTGCTGATCGGCATGCGCGTGCTCGACATGCACGGCCGCATCACGCACGTGAACCCCGCGTTCTGCCGGATGACCGGCTGGGACGAAACCGACCTCGTCGGCAAGGTCGCGCCGTTCCCGTACTGGCCGCGCGACGCTTACCCGGAAATGCAGCGCCAGCTCGACATGACGCTGCGCGGCAAGGCGCCGAGCTCGGGGTTCGAGCTGCGCGTGCGGCGCAAGAACGGCACGCTGTTCCATGCGCGCCTGTACGTATCGCCGCTGATCGACAGTTCCGGCCGCCAGACGGGCTGGATGTCGTCGATGACCGACATCACCGAGCCGAAGCGCGCGCGCGAGGAACTCGCGGCCGCGCACGAGCGCTTCACGACGGTGCTCGAAAGCCTCGACGCCGCGGTGTCGGTGCTGGCCGCCGACGAGGCCGAGCTGCTGTTCGCGAACCGCTACTACCGCCACCTGTTCGGAATCCGCCCGGACGGCCATCTCGAGCTGTCGGGCGGCGGCTTCGACCGCGCGCAGGCATCGTCCGACTCGATCGACATGGTCGACGCGTTCGCGGGCCTGCCGGCCGCCGCGCTGACGAGCAGCACCGCCGATGCGCAGGAGGTGTACGTCGAGAGCATCCAGAAGTGGTTCGAGGTGCGCCGCCAGTACATCCAGTGGGTGGACGGCCACCTCGCGCAGATGCAGATCGCGACCGACATCACGACCCGCAAGAAGGCGCAGGAACTCGCGCACCAGCAGGAAGAGAAGCTGCAGTTCACGAGCCGATTGATGACGATGGGTGAAATGGCGTCGTCGATTGCTCACGAATTGAACCAGCCGCTCGCCGCGATCAACAACTACTGCTCGGGCACGCTCGCGCTCGTCAAGAGCGGCCGCGGCACGCCCGAGACGCTGCAGCCCGCGCTGGAAAAGACCGCGCAGCAGGCGCTGCGCGCGGGGATGATCGTCAAGCGGATCCGCGAATTCGTGAAGCGCAGCGAGCCGAAGCGCCAGCCGGCGCGCGTCGCGGACATCGTCGCCGACGCGGTCGGGCTCGCGGAAATCGAGGCCAGGAAGCGCAGGATCCGGATCGTCACGGAAATCCTCGCAAGAATGCCTATTATTTATGTCGACCCCGTGCTGATCGAGCAGGTGCTGATGAACCTGATGAAGAACGCGGCCGAGGCGATGGCCGACGTGAAGCCGGCGTCGGCGGACGGCGTGATCCGCGTCGTCGCCGACATCGATGCGGGATTCGTCGACATCCGCGTGATCGACCAGGGTCCGGGCGTCGACGAAGCGACCGCCGAACGCCTGTTCGAACCGTTTTACAGCACCAAGTCCGATGGCATGGGCATGGGGCTGAACATCTGCCGTTCGATCATCGAATCGCATCGCGGGCGTCTGTGGGTGGTCAACAACGTCGAGCCGGATGGCCGCATTTCCGGCGCGACGTTCCACTGCAGCCTGCCCATTGGGGAACCCGCTGATCTCGGCCAAGGGGGGCGCGAGGCATCGGCATCACATACCGTAACGGGAGAACTATGAATAGCCCTGTCACCACCACTCAGGAAACCGTCTTTGTCGTCGACGACGACGAGGCCGTACGGGACTCGCTGCGCTGGCTGCTGGAGGCGAACGGCTATCGCGTGCAATGCTTCTCGAGCGCCGAGCAATTCCTCGATGCATACCAGCCTGCGCAGCAGGCCGGCCAGATCGCATGCCTGATCCTCGACGTGCGGATGTCGGGCATGAGCGGCCTCGAACTGCAGGAACGCCTGATCGCCGACAACGCCGCGCTGCCGATCATCTTCGTCACGGGGCACGGCGACGTGCCGATGGCCGTGTCGACGATGAAAAAGGGTGCGATGGACTTTATCGAGAAACCGTTCGACGAAGCCGAGCTGCGCAAGCTCGTCGAGCGGATGCTCGACAAGGCCCGAAGCGAGAGCAAGAGCGTCCAGGAACAGCGCGCCGCGAGCGAACGCCTGTCGAAGCTGACCGCGCGCGAGCAGCAGGTGCTCGAACGGATCATCGCGGGCCGCCTGAACAAGCAGATCGCCGACGACCTCGGCATCAGCATCAAGACGGTCGAAGCGCACCGCGCGAACATCATGGAAAAGCTCAACGTCAACACGGTGGCCGACCTGCTGCGCCTCGCGCTGTCGAAGAAACAGGCCTGAGCGTTCGCCGGCCGCGGCGGCACTGCCCGCCCGGCCCGCTGCCGCCCCGCGCGATGCGGCCCACTCGCGCGGCGGCGGCCTTTCCTCCCGGCACGCGAGCGCCGCGGCCATGACGCTTTCCGCTTATTCGCTGTCGGACGGCAGCAGGCGAACGGTATAATTGCGTGTTTTGCTGCGGCGCTTCGGTGCCGTACGCACGCATTCCAACTTCCCGGCAGGACCCACCACCATGACAGCCCTCCTCATCGACGGCAACGCCCTTTCGAAGACCTTGCGCGCGCAGGCCGCCGAACGCGCCGCCGCCCTGACCGCACGCGGCCACCAGCCCGGCCTCGCGGTGATCCTCGTCGGCGAGAACCCGGCGAGCGAAGTCTACGTGCGCAACAAGATCAAGGCGTGCGAGGACAACGGTTTCTTCTCGCTGAAGGACGCATATCCGGCGACGCTGTCGGAAGCCGACCTGCTCGCGCGCATCGACGAGCTGAACCGCGACCCGAAGATCCACGGCATCCTCGTCCAGCTGCCGCTGCCCGCGCACATCGACAGCCACAAGGTGATCGAGGCGATCGCGCCGGAGAAGGACGTCGACGGCTTTCACGTCGCGAACGCCGGCGCGCTGATGACCGGCAAGCCACTGTTCCGCCCGTGCACGCCGTACGGCGTGATGAAGATGTTCGAGGCGCACGACATCGCGCTGCAGGGCGCGAACGCGGTCGTGATCGGCCGCTCGAACATCGTCGGCAAGCCGATGGCGATGCTGCTGCTCGAAGCGGGCGCGACCGTGACGATCTGCCACAGCAAGACGCGCGACCTCGCCGCGCACACGCGGCAGGCCGACGTCGTGGTTGCCGCGGTCGGCAAGCGCAACATCCTGACGGCCGACATGGTGAAGCCCGGCGCGACGGTGATCGACGTCGGCATGAACCGCGACGACGCGGGCAAGCTGTGCGGCGACGTCGACTTCGCGGGCGTGAAGGAAGTCGCCGGCCACATCACGCCGGTGCCGGGCGGCGTCGGCCCGATGACCATCACGATGCTGCTGATCAACACGATCGAAGCCGCCGAGCGCGCTGCCGCCGCGGCTGCCTGACCCCTGCCCGTTCAGCCGGCGCGCGGTTCCGTGCGCCGGCGTCTCGCCAGCCGCACCGCGCCGGCTGCACCACGTTGGCCACATGTTGCCCGACGGCATTCCCCCGCATCCGACCCTGCGTCAATCGCGCCGTTAGAAACTAACGATTGGAAAGCGCACGATGCGCCCCAATAATGTCGGTATCGGGCGCCATCGCGCCGTTACTCTTTTCATCCCGGTTCATCCGGCAACAGACAGGGAGTCTTATGTCCGCCAGCGCCAATACCAATCCGCTCCTCGACTTCTCCGGCCTGCCCCGCTTCGGCGAAATCCGTCCGGAACACGTGACGCCCGCGCTCGATACGCTGCTCGACGCAGCCAACCGCGCGGTCGAGGCCGCGAGCGCGCCCGCGACGCCGTCGACCTGGGCCGCCGTCGTCGAGACGGTCGAGCACGCGACGGAGCCGCTCGGCCGTGCGTGGGGCATCGTCGGCCACCTGAACGCGGTCGCCGATACGCCCGAGTTGCGGGCCGCGTACGGCGAGAACCTGCCGCGCGTGACGGAATTCTGGTCGAGCGTCGGACAGAATCTCGCGCTGTACGAGAAGTACAAGGCGATCGCCGCGAGTGCCGAATACGCGACGCTGTCCGCCGAGCGCAAGAAAATCCTCGACAACGCACTGCGCGATTTCCGCCTGTCGGGCGCCGAGCTGCCCGAGGACCGGAAGCCGCGCTTCGCGGAGCTGCAGGAACAACAGGCCGCGCTGTCGAAGGCATTCTCCGATCACGTGCTCGATGCGACCAACGCGTACGCGTACTTCGTGCAGGACGAGGCCGAACTGGCCGGCCTGCCCGGCGACGCGATCGAGGCCGCCCGCGAAGCCGCGCAGAAGGACGGCAAGGACGGCTGGAAATTCACGCTGCACTTCCCGTCGTACTTCCCGGTGCTGCAATACGCGAACAACCGCGCGCTGCGCGAGACGCTGTATCGCGCCTATGCGACGCGCGCGTCGGAACTCGGGCCGCAGTACGGCGACGGCAAGGCCGAATGGGACAATACGGCAATCGTCGCCGACGAGTTGAAGCTGCGCCGAGAAGAGGCGCAGATGCTCGGCTACCGCAACTTCGCCGAAGTGTCGCTCGCGCCGAAGATGGCCGAATCGCCGCAGCAGGTGATCGCGTTCCTCGAGGATCTCGCGACGCGCGCGCGCCCGCACGCGGACAAGGACTGGGACGAACTGCGCGCGTTCGCCGCGAAGGAACTCGGCCTCGCCGAACTCGCGCCGTGGGACGTCGCGTACGCGGCCGAAAAGCTGCGCGAGCAGCGCTACGCGTTCTCGGAAAACGAGGTCAAGCAGTACTTCCCCGAGCCGGCCGTGCTGAAGGGCCTGTTCACCGTCACCGAGACGCTGTTCGGCGTGCGGATCAAGCCGGACGACGCGCCGGTGTGGCACAAGGACGTGCGCTTTTTCCGCGTCGAGAATCGCGACGGCTCGCTCGTCGCGCAGTTCTATCTCGACCTGTACGCACGCGAAGGCAAGCGCGGCGGCGCATGGATGGACGACGCGCGTTCGCGCGCGAAGCGCGGCAGCACCGTGCAGACGCCGGTCGCGTACCTGACCTGCAACTTCTCGGCGCCGGTCGGCGGCAAGCCCGCGTGCTTCACGCACGACGAAGTCATCACGCTGTTCCATGAGTTCGGCCACGGGCTGCATCACATGCTCACGCGCGTCGACGAGCTCGGCGTGTCGGGCATCAACGGCGTCGAATGGGATGCGGTCGAGCTGCCGTCGCAATTCATGGAAAACTTCTGCTGGGAATGGGACGTGCTGTCGTCGATGTCGTCGCACGTCGACACGGGCGCCACGCTGCCGCGCGAACTGTTCGACAAGATGATCGCCGCGAAGAATTTCCAGAGCGGGCTCGGCACGCTGCGCCAGATCGTGTTCTCGATGTTCGACATGCTGCTGCACGTCGACTTCGACCCGGCGGGCTCGACCGGCGTGACCGCGTTCGCGCGCGAGATCAACGAGCGCTACCACGTGATCCCGCAGGCGGCGTTCTCGCGCTGGCCGAACACGTTCAGCCATATCTTCGCGGGCGGTTATGCGGCCGGCTACTACAGCTACAAGTGGGCCGAGGTGCTGTCGGCCGACGCGTACGCGGCATTCGAGGAAGCGGCCGCCGCGAGCGGCAGCGTGCTCGACGCGGCGACCGGCACGCGCTATCGCCGCGAAATCCTCGAGGTAGGCGGCAGCCGCCCGGCGATGGATTCGTTCAAGGCGTTCCGCGGCCGCGAGCCGGAAATCGATGCGCTGCTGCGCCACAACGGGATGGCCGCGCCCGCGCACTGAGCGCGCCGCCCCGCCCGGCCCTTCGGGCTGCATCGACAGGCACCGCTTCGGCGGTGCCTTTTTTCATGGTGCGGGCGAGTCGTCGTCGAACAGCGAGAACTGCCCGTGACGCTCGGCCGTGTCCTCGTCGATGCGCACGCCGACGCCGAGCAGCCGCACGGCCTGCGCGCGCCGCTGCAGCCCCTTCGCGAGCAGCGTGACGGCCGTATCCGCATTGGTCGCGTCGGCCACGCACTCGACCGTCGTGCGCTGGAAATCGGCGAAGCGGATCTTCACGTACAGCTTGCGGATCGACCGCGCGGCGCCGGCGCGCTCGACACGCGCATCGAGCTGCACGACGAGGCGGCGGATTTCCTCCGCGCATTGCTCGAGCGTCGTCAGGTCGGTCACGTAGGTCGTCTCGACGCTGACCGACTTGCGCTCCTGGTCGGCCTGCACGGGCCGCTCGTCGATTCCGCGCGACAGTTCGTACAGCCGCCGTCCGAACGCGCCGAATTCGCGATGCAGGTCGATCAGCGGCCAGTCGCGCAATTGCGCGCAGGTCTGGATGCCGAGCCGGTCGAGCCGCGTGGCCGTCACCTTGCCGACGCCGTGCAGCTTGCGCACCGGCAGCGCCGCGACGAACGCGTCGATCTCGTGCGGCCGCACGACGAACAGGCCGTCGGGCTTGTTCCAGTCGGATGCGATCTTCGCGATGAACTTGTTCGGTGCGACGCCGGCCGACACGGTCACGCCGACCGTGTCGTGCACGCGCTGGCGGATCTCCCGCGCGATCAGCGTCGCGCTGCCCTGGCACCGCTCGGACCCGCTGACGTCGAGGTACGCCTCGTCGAGCGACAACGGCTCGACGTCGGGCGTGTAGTCTCGATAGATCGCCATGATCTGCCGCGACGCCGCGCGGTACTTGTCCATCGCGGACGGCAGGATCAGCAGGTCCGGACACTTGCGCATCGCCAGCGCCGACGACATCGCCGAATGCACGCCGTAGCGCCGCGCCTCGTAGTTGCAGGTCGCGATCACGCCGCGCTGGTCGGGGCGGCCGCCGACCGCGAGCGGCCGGTTGCGCAGCGACGGGTCGTCGCGCATCTCGACCGACGCGTAGAAGCAGTCGCAATCGCAGTGAATGATCTTGCGCATGCGCGGCAGCGCGTCGCCCGGCGGCGGTGCGTGCGGATCGGCAGGCGGAATGGTGGTCGGGTTCACGGTGCCGATACTGTACAAAAACACAGTGCCGGTTTCAACTGTTGCGTGCGCCCGCCATCGGCCGCCCGGCCCGGCTGCGCCGTACCGGCCCGCTTTGCGCGGATCGTACCGGCCGTGCGCGGAGAGCGGCGCCTATACTCGTCTGCCGCGATACACGAAACGCAAAGGTGACGAATGAAGACGATCGGACTGATCGGCGGAATGAGCTGGGAATCGTCGGCCGAGTACTACCGGATGATCAACCGGCACTCGAAGGCGCTGCATGGCGGACACCACAACGCGAAGAGCGTGCTGGTGACGGTCGATTTCGCGGAGATCGAAGCGCTGCAGCGCACGCACGACTGGGCCGCGCTCGGCGAACGAATGGCCGGCGCCGCGCGGCAGCTCGAAGCGGCCGGTGCCGATCTCGTCGTGCTGACGACCAATACGATGCACCGCGTGCACGACGCGATCGAAGCCGCGGTGACGCTGCCGTTCCTGCACATCGCCGATCCGACCGGCAGCGCGCTGCGCGACGCGGGCGTCGAGCGCGTCGCGCTGCTCGGTACGCGCTACACGATGGAGTTGCCGTTCTATGCGGAACGGCTGCGCGGCAAGTTCGGGATGGAGGTGCTCGTACCGGACGAACGCGGGCGCGACGACGTGCACCGGATCATCTACGACGAGCTGTGTCACGGCGTCATCTCGCCCGAATCGCGCGCGACCTACGTGACGATCATCGAAGAACTTGCGCAGCGCGGCGCGCAGGCCGTGATCCTCGGCTGCACGGAAATCACGCTGCTGATCGGCGCGGACGACTCGCCGCTGCCGGTATTCGACACGACCGCGCTGCATGCGAAGGCGGCCGTGGAGTGGGCTGCGCAATAGCAACGCGCAACGACACGCGCGCAGAAAACAAAAAACCCGGCACGGGGCCGGGTTCCTGTCGACGAAGCGCGCATCGGTCACTTGCGCTGCACATCGTCTGGTGTGCTTGGTTGCGGGGGTAGGATTTGAACCTACGACCTTCGGGTTATGAGCCCGACGAGCTGCCAGACTGCTCCACCCCGCGTCAGAGAAATAAATTATAGGGTGAGGAAGTACTCACGTCAACACTTTTGTCACAATTTCTTCTCCCCTCCCCGCTATGGCGACGCGTGAGACCTTCGCCGCGTCGCGCATCGCGCGCGTTCGCACCGCGTGCTCGCGGTAAGATGGCGGCCTTCGCATTCACGCCGCACGCATATTCCCGTTCATGAAAATCGCCACCTGAAATGTGCATGCGCATAACGGGCTGTCACGATCGATCACGCGCGATCATCAGGATTCATGCTCAAACACCTGATATTTCAAGCCTTTTCACGCTCAGGCGGCGGATTTCGAGTCCTGCCCTGGGGTTTTGAACCGGTGCAAATTTGGGGTATCTTTGGGGGTATCGAAGCCGAATACCCCCTCCGACGGTACCCCCAAAATGGACAATATCTCCCGCGCGCTGACCGACGTGGAAGTGCGCAAAGCGAAGCCTGCAGATAAGCCCTACAAGATGACAGACGGCGGCGGACTGTACCTCCTGGTGCAGCCGAGCGGCGCGAAGTTATGGCGCATGAAATTCCGCCTGCACGGCAAGGAAGGGCTGTACTCCATCGGCGCCTACCCCGACGTGTCGCTGGCCGCTGCCAGGAATGAACATCGCGCCGCCAGGGAATTGGTGGCCGCCGGCACCAACCCCGTTCACGCCCGTAAGGCAGATCGCGAAGAAGCCGCCCAGGCACAACTGCGCGCCAAGGTTGGCGAGTTTTCCGCCGTGGTGGACAGCTGGAAGGAAGCGAACAACCCGAGGCTGGCCCCGCTGTCGATCAAGCAGCGTGACCGCGAGGTGAAGAATTATCTGCTGTCTGAATTCAAGGGCCGCGCCATCGAGCGCATCACGCGGCTGGATATCGCGCCGATGCTGAAAACGGTTGAAAAGCGCGTTCCGGAAGTGGCGCGCAACCTGCGCAATTACCTTTCCGCCATCTTCGAACACGCTATCGACCTGGGCCTGATTGCCGCGAACCCGGTTCCCCCTCCCCGCACGATCAAACGTAGAGCTTCCGTGTCGCACGCAGCGATGGACATGGGGCGCATCCCCGGCTTTCTGGCGGCAGTGAACGCGTCGAATGCGAACCCGGAAACGAAAACGGCCATGCAGCTGGTGTTGCTGACCGCGTGCCGCAAAAACGAAGTCACCGGGGCGCGCTGGGATGAATTCGACCTGGACGCTGCCGAATGGATCATCCCGCCAGAGCGCATGAAAGCGCGGCGCGAACACTTCGTGCCGCTCCCGCAGCAGGCTGTCGCGCTGTTGCGCGAACTGCGTGAACTGTCGGATGGCGAATTCCTGTTCCCCCACCGCAACAAGCCGAACCATCCCATGGCTGCGAACTCGCTGAACGCCATCATGGGGCGCATCGGCTACGGCGACGCGGCGACGCCGCACGGCTTCCGCAGCGTGTTTTCAACCCACTTCAACGGACTGGGCGAAAACCCAGACGTGATCGAATCGTGCCTAGCGCATGCGCGCAAGGGAGTGCGCGGCGTGTACAACAGGTATGAGTACCGCGACGAGCGCCGTGCACTGCTGCAGAAGTGGGCCGACCACCTGGATAGCTTGGCTGCCGCTCGCGCCGACACCGCGATGGCCGCCTGATCCACCAGCGCGTTTAAACGATACACACACGCCCAGCCTAGTGCTGGGCGTTGTTTTTTTGCGACATGCCATCATGAATTTTAGAGTCTCCACTCTAAAAACTGATGATGCATCGTGAAACCGCGTGAATTCTGATTATCGGCAATTAGATTTAATTACTCGCCGTTAAAATCGAGCCCTTTTGCCAATCATATTCGCCGATGTTCTAATTCAACCATCGAATTACGAACGGACTTTCCGAATATGAGCGAGAAACTTATTTTGCGCGGCGACGAAGTTGCGCGAATGGTCGGACTGGAAAGCGTGCAGACGCTAACCAATCTGGCGAAGCGCGGGGAATTCCCCGCCCCCATCAAGATCGGGCCGCGCATCAACGGCTGGCTGGTACAAGAAATCCATGACTGGCTTGAGGCGCGCAAGGCCGCACGTGGACAAGAAAAAGGCGGCGCAGCATGAACGCCCGCACCGCCCAGAAGAACACCACTCACCACAAAAACCGTAATTCAAATTATATCACTATGCTCAATTGCTTTATTCGCATTTTCACGGACTGCGACCGTCCGTTTGGCCTGTTCGCGGTGCTTGTCCTGATCGCAATTTCGAACGGGGGCCTGTGATGGGCGAAAACAACAAGGCTGCATGGGAAGCCATGATGCAGAAAATCCGCGAGCGTGAAGCGCGCGAGAAAGCGGAAATCGGAGCTGCGAGCCATTCGGTGGACGATATCCGGGCCATGACGCCGGCCGAGTTTAAGAACTGGATCGCCGCAAACGGCGCAGCCATTCTGGAAGCTCAGAAAAAGGCGCGCGACGCTGCTGCCAAAAGGGCGATGGACTACGCGCAAACGCGCGTCCTTCAGGGCGCGAGCATCCAGGACATAGGAGATAGTTATTTCCGCGATTGCGTGAACCGCAAATACTGGCCTGCAGTCTACGTAGAAGTGGCGCGCGAACTGTTCCGGCAGATTGGATGGGTTGATCGTAAGGGGGAAGAATGACCTTTACGGATAACGCTGATCTGGATGCGGTCTACCGGAAAATCATGGGCCTGGATGCCGCACCGCCAGTACCGGCATCGCAACCGAAGAAAAAGCCGAAGCCGCCACGCGCCCCGAAGCCTGAAGGACTGCTGCGATGGGAAGATGAGCAACGGGAAAAGCGGAAAGCGGCGAATGACGGCCAGCGCGAAGAAGCGCCGCCACCCGACGATGAGACCGTCGATTCCGACGTTCGCATTTCGATGATGCTGGCAGACCGCATGGCCGGCGCGTTCCTGTATGAACACGGCGGCAAGGGATGGCGCGTCTATCTCGATGGCCGCTGGATGGCGTGCGCTACCGGCGAAGAAACCGAACTGGCCAAAGTCATCGGGCCTGCGATCTTGAAGGAAGCACTGGGCAGCACCGCCAGCGACCCTGACGCTGCTGGACGCATGATCCGACTGGCAAAGCGCGCCATGTCTGCGGCCGGCGTTAGCGCGGCGCTGCAGCTGGCCCGCTCTGACCGACGACTGGCGGCGCGGCCGGATGAGTTCGACCAAGACCCCGACTTGCTGAACGTCGCCAACGGCGTCATCCACCTGCCAAGCGGCGAACTGCGCCCGCACAGCCCTGATATGCGGATGGTTCGCCAATCGCCCGTCGAGTACAAACCGGACGCGCGGGCGCCGCAGTGGCTGAAGTTCCTGGATGAAATCAGCTGCCACGACGCCGACTGGGTCGATTACCTGCGGCGCGCGCTCGCGTACACGCTTAGCGGTCGCGTGAATGAGGAAATGCTGTTCTTCATGCTGGGACGCGGCGCGAACGGCAAAAGCGTGCTGGTGAACGTGCTTCGTTCCGTGCTGGGTCCGTTCGTCGGCAGCGTGCCCACCAGTTTCCTGGCCACGTCGAAGAACGACGACAAAGAAGGCGCGTCACCGGTAAAAGCGAGCCTGCAGGGTTTGCGGATGGCGCTGGCGAATGAGGTTGAGGCCGGATCGAAACTCAGTGCGCAAACGGTCAAGGAAGTGACTTCCACCGAAGCGATTGCTGCGCGCCACCTGTACAAAGACCTGTTCAATTTCACACCGACGCACAAGCTGTGGGTTCGAGGCAACCATAAGCCCATCATCATGGACAACGATGAAGGCATCTGGCGCCGCATCGCGTTGATACCGTTCGAACGCAATTTCTCGCCGGATGAGCAGGACAAGCGACTGGAAGAACGGCTGCTGTCAGAGCGCGAAGGCATCCTGGCGTGGCTGGTGGGCGGCTATGCGGAGTATCAGCGCCACGGGCTGCGCCCCGCCAGGCGCGTTGCGGCGGCCAGTGCAGCGTATCGAGCGGAATCCGACCTGGTGGGCCAGTGGCTGGACGAAGAGGCGGAAATCGTCCCCGGCATGACGTGCCTGAAGGACGACGCCTACCAGTCGTACGTCGATTGGTGCCGTCGTGATGGCTTGGACCCGAAAACCAAGACCACGCTTACGCGCATGCTGGACGAGCGCGGGATAACGTCTGGACAGGCAAATACGGCGGGACGGCCACGCATCTACAAGGGTATGCGCCTCAAGAGCGAGAGCCGCCCGTTTTGAACTGCACGACTTGCACGACTTTGCGAGCGATTTCCGGTAAGTCTCTGAAAATTTATTACATGGGAGAACTTAGCTGGAATCGCCTCAAAACCCGTGCAAGTCGTGCAGATGCCCAAACATGCCCCACTACACCAATCCATCGAAACCATGCGCGCCCTGTCATGGGCATTGTTGAGAGCGCGCAGGTTTGGTGCGCGTGCTGCTGATGTGCTGATCCTAATGGGCGTGATGATCGGCGAGGCTGAAGGCAAGCCGCTGAGTGCATACAAGCTGGCTTACCTGGTGGGCATGCCGCGCCCGACTGTGATACGCAGGCTTGCTAGGCTCACGCGTGACGGGCTGGTGATGCGTGATCATCTGAAGAGATACACCCTGACCGACAAGGCTCGCAGGCGGGCTGCTGGCGTGGCGTGAGTGCGGCAGGTACGTGCATCGCGTCGGGTCGGTGCCGCGCACCACGACGGTGCGGGCCGTGTTGTTTCTGCGCAACAACGGGTCCTTCCGCACCGGGTGACCGTTCGGGGGCAGTCCTCCCGCCCCTCTCCATATCTGCGTGCGTTCGAAATGCGAACTTTATGATTGCGTTTGTTGCGTAAAAGCAACGCCGCACAACGAATGTTGCAACCCGCAGAAGTAAACAACAGCCCCGCCGCCGCATTACATCGACCGTTCGCAGGCTGCTGGCGAGCATCTGCCGCCGCGACCTGACGGCGCGTCGTAGATACCGCGTCACCCGCCCGCCCATCGTGAAGCGCAATGAAGCTGCGTGAGTCCTGAAACATTTCGTTACAAATATCGCGCGCAACTATTCACGTTCGTGAATACTTTTCCCTTTAAAAACAATGACTTATTATGTGTTTGCCGGTATAGTTCACGTAAACCCTGCATCAACTAACCGGACACCGACCACATGGACGAAAACCTGATTCCCGAATCGAAGCCGCTTGGCTTCATGACCGACGAGCAAGTTAGCGCCGCATTCGAACGCACTTTCAGCGGCACGCGCGGCCACGTTGAAGGCCGAGCCGTGCGGATGAACCCGCTGCACGGCGCATTCGGCGATGCCGGCCGCGCCATGCCGCCGGTCTATCAGCAAGGCAGCGGTGAGAACGCAAGATTCATCCATGTGGGTGGAGAGGCCGCGACGATGGTGCGGCTCAACCTGGCCGACTTCATCAGCAACACGATCCAGGCCGATAACGTCTATACGACGAACGCGCAGCAGGCCGGCGAAGCGCATGTGGTCGATCCCGTTGCCGAGATTTCGGCGCGCAGCGTGGCCGTGCAAGCTGGCGTGCGTCTGGTGCTGGCGCACCCGCGCAACGAAGCGATGGTGGTGGCAAGCGGCGACAAGCTGTCCGGCCTGGCGGGCTTCTATCGCGACACCGCGCTGGTGCGCCGTACCCTGCCGGCGAATTTCGCGGACGTGGCGGACGGCGCCGCAGCAGCATCGCAGGCGCTGCCCTTCAAAGACGCTCAGTACGGCTGGCCGGACGCCCCCAATGCGGCTTTCACCACGACCGTGACGCGCGCGATGGATCGCGCAGTCGGCGGCGGTGAAACCCTGTGGGCGTGCATGCTGGACGCGATCCTTGGTGGTCTTGCGCAGTACGTGGACCGCGTTTTCTTCGCGGCCCTGGCGGCGACGAACCCGACCGCGTTCAACTTCAGCAAGGTGGCCGCGCAATTCCTGCAGGAAAGCGACATTCGAGCCGTCACGAACGGCACGGGCGCGGGCTATCGCGGCGATGGCGTGTTCAGCGTGCAAGGCGTGCCGGCGATGCTGTCGGCGCAGGCTGGTGCCCCGTACATCTTCGCACCGGGCACCTGCGTGGCCGCGCTGTGGCATGACGTTGATATCAAAATCAACCGCCTGAACACGCAAGGCGACGCGCAGGTTACGTGCTTCACATCGGCGCAAGGCATCGTGCCGGATGCGAACGTGGTGTGGACGGCCGCGTAATGCTTACCCGCCTTCGCGCCCTGGTGGGCGGGCGAAAGCCCACCGCAGCGCCGGTCAACGATGAACCGCCGCTGGAGCTGCAGACCGTCATTGCCGGCGCGAGCGTCTACGAGCGCGCCAGCAATGACCCGGAGTGGAACGGCGCGCAGCGCCTGATGGTTCATACCGCGCGCGGCGCGTTCTTCGCGGACAAATCCGATGCGTGGCTGCAGTCTGGTTGGCCGACGATGACGGACGTGCAGCGCGCCCGCGCCAAGGCGATGCTGAAGGCGCACATCGCACGCTGGCAGCAGCGGCAGAGCGCCGACGCCGCAGCAGCCGGCCGTGGCCGAACGAACTACGCAAAGGATTGGTAATGAACCGACCGAAACGACAAACGATCACGCTCGCAATCGAGCAACCGACTATCGAGCGCATCGCGGCCTGGCAGGCCGAACAGCTTGAACGGCTTGGCCTGCGCTTGAGCATGAACGCCGCCGCAAACGCGATGCTTCGCGCCGGCCTGGATGCGCAAGTGCAGCGAACCGAACCCACGCAGGGTAGCGTGCCGGTCGCGTCGTAACCGGATGCGGTGGCCGACCGGCCGCACATGGGAAAACGGTCGGACTGTTTTCGTGGGAGCCTGTGATCGCCAGGTAATGTACGCGATACGCGCCACGATCTACAGCGCGCCAACAATTGATCGCACGCCGTACCGGATGCGTGTTCAAACCGGTGCCGCGCTCGCATACCGCCGGGAATAGTATGCGGTCTTTTTCGGATTACTAAATGAGCACACCCCAACTTGCGATTCAAAACGCGTCGAGCATATGCACGACGACCGCCCGCGCGCTGCTGGCGCACGGCGAAATGCTCGCGTGCGCCCGTCCAGATTCGGCGATTGTCCGGCAAGCGCAGATTAGCCTGCGACGCCTGGCTGTCGAACTGGACAACGCCGCAATTGGCCTGCAGCAGGCGCGACTGCTGGGAGGCGACGGAGAATGAAGGCCGCGCTGATAGCCCTGCTCAGGGCAGCATTCCCACCGGCTGAACCGGTCATCGCGCCGCAGCCGCGCACTGCTGGCGGCAAACGGAAGCTGAACGGCAAGCGCAAACGTCCGATGCCGAAGGGCGCGGTACGCGGCGATATCAATGGCAACCTGATCGAACAGGCCCGCCAGGCTGGGGGCGTCAAGCAATGAACGGCGTCGATCCGAACAACGTTTTTGCCCTGATCGCCGCTGCCATGGCGACGGCCGACGCGATAAACCAGGACACGCGCCAGCCGCTGGATAGTCGCGACGGCGCTGGCCGGTTGCGTGACGCGCTGCGCAGCTGGCGCGGCGTCGCCTTCGACCTGCGTGGCTGGACGCCCGCAACGCCGACCGCATCCGCAACGACTGGGGTATCCAAGCAATGAGCGCGGTACGCCTTCCGTTTGCCGCAGAGGATGCCGGCCGCGCGGTTTTCCGCCGCGACAAGGATGGGCCAGACTGGGCGGCCCTGGTGGATCGCATTTTGGGTCCCGTCGTAACCGAAGCGGACCGCGAACGGCGGCGCGCTGATGCGCTGGCGTTGTCGGCAGCCGCCATGAAAGCTGCCGAGCAAATCAAGCACTCGTAAATCTGCAATGAGCATCAACGTACTCGTATCAAACCTTGCCCGCGCGCACGCCGCGTTCATTCATAACGGCCTGCAGCCGCTGGCACTTCATCCCGACGAGCCGGACGACGAGCTGGCCCGCGACATCGAGCAAGCTGTCCAGCGGCACGCCGAGCGCCTGGGCGTGCGGTTGCCTTACTGACTGAAAGTCAACGTTTAAACGCATCTAGCTATGCGTTACCCGCCCATGTGGCGGGTTTTTCATTTGTGGGCCGGTATCGTTGACACAAGCCGAATCAGCTAGCTTCCCCTGGGCGTGGGGAGTGTGATGCAATGAACACGGCGGTTAGGCGGCTTCAGTCGGATGCAAAAGCGACTATGGCCCGTCAGGACAATCTTGCCTTTATGCGGCCTTTGAAAAGCGAGTCGATGCAGCTGATCGTGACTTCGCCGCCGTACAACATCGGGAAGAAATACGAAAAGAAATCGCCCCTGGATGCTTACGTCCAGGCCCAGGCGCAGGTGATATCCGAGTGCGTGCGCCTGCTGCACCCGCGCGGCTCGCTCTGCTGGCAGGTGGGAAATCACGTTCAAAAGGGCGAGATATTTCCGCTGGACACCGTGCTGTATCCGGTTTTCCGCGAACACGGCCTAAAGCTGCGAAACCGCGTCGTCTGGCACTTCGAACACGGCCTGCATTGCACGAACCGCCTATCCGGCCGGTATGAAACCATCTTGTGGTTCACGAAAACGGATGACTACGTTTTCAACCTGGACCCCATCCGCGTGCCGTCGAAATACCCCGGTAAAAAATACTTCAAGGGGCCGAAGGCTGGCCAGCTGTCCGGCAATCCATTGGGCAAGAACCCTGGTGACGTGTGGATTTTCCCGAACGTCAAAAACAACCACGTCGAGAAAACAGACCACCCCTGCCAGTTTCCTGTCGAGCTGGTTGAACGGCTGGTGCTATCGCTGACCAACCCCGGCGATGCGGTATTCGACCCATATATGGGCGTCGGTTCATCGGTGGTTGCGGCGGTCAAGCACAATCGCTTTGGCTACGGCTGCGACGTGGTGAAAGAGTACGTTGATATCGCCTGGGAGCGTGTCCACCAGCAGCGCGCCGGCACGCTCAAGACGCGGCCGATGGATAAGCCCGTCTACGATCCGACGAAGCCATATGGCGGCCACAAGGAACCCGGTGGCGGCGGCCAGCTGGCGTTCCTTTCGCCTGCGAAGGCTTGAGGCGGCGCGTGAAAATCGTTGAGCAGTACTCGCACCTGAACGGACTGGAATTCCTGCTGGTCCACAAGCCGAAGCTATGGGCAGAGATTCAGAGCGTCATCAAGTCGGTGGACGCGTCGAAGTGCCGGACAAAGGTATCCAAGGAAAAGCGCACCGAAGGCGTGATGCTCTACTCGCCGCGCGCGATGAACGCGGCCATTGACGAGGGTTTCTCGAAACACGGCTGGGGCGAGCGTCGAATTTCGTATTGGGTCACGTCAGACGCGAAACTAGTTCGCAAAACGCTTTTCATGGGGGCCGCGCAGCAGAAAGCGGAAATCGAAGGCGCCGGCCTGAAGCCGCTGGCGTCCTCCAACCAGACGGACTTCGTGAAAGAGCGCGTGGCCGTGGAAGTCCAGTTCGGCAAGTACGCATTCGTGGCCTATGACCTATTCGTGAAGCATCTGGCGTTCTTCGTCGGCGACGTGATCGAGGTGGGTGTGGAAATCCTGCCGATGAAAGAGCTGCAGCAGCAAATGTCGTCGGGCGTCGGCTACTACGAAGGCGAGCTGTACAACCTGATCCGCGAAGGCAGGGGCGTGCCGGCAGTCCCGCTGATACTGATCGGCGTCGCGCCCTGAGCCAACCCGCGCGCCTGCGGGCTATACTCGCGGCTTCCGTGACGGGCTATGATCGCCCGTGAAGTAGCGTGAAGCCATGAAATATTGGGGTATCCTTTGGGGTATCAGCTTCAACGCAGACCAAATAGAACCAATGAAATCAAGAGCTTACGCCATTGATTAAGATAGCCACCTGGAACGTCAACTCGCTCAACGTCCGCAAGCAGCACGTGCTCGACTGGCTCACGCAAAGCGGCACCGACGTGCTGTGCCTGCAGGAACTGAAGCTGCCCGACGAGAAATTCCCGCGAGCCGATCTCGAAGCGGCCGGCTACCGCAGCTGGTTCACGGGCCAGAAGACCTACAACGGCGTCGCGATCCTCGCGCGCGACACGCTGTCCGTCGACGAATCGGACGTCGTGCGCAACATCCCCGGCTTCGACGATCCGCAGCAGCGCGTGATCGCCGCAACGGTCGACGGCGTGCGCATCGTGTCCGCCTATTTTCCGAACGGCCAGGCGCCCGACTCCGACAAGTTCGTCTACAAGATGCAGTGGCTCGATGCGCTGCACGCGTGGCTGAGCACCGAGCTGCAGCGCCACCCGAAGCTCGCGCTGCTCGGCGACTACAACATCGCGCCGGAAGACCGCGACGTGCACGATCCCGCGAAATGGGAAGGCCAGAACCTCGTATCGCCGCAGGAACGCGCGCACTTCGCGAAGCTGATCGAGCTCGGCTTCGTCGATGCGTTCCGTCGCTTCGAACAGCCCGAGAAGACCTTCACGTGGTGGGACTACCGGATGATGGCGTTCCGCCGCAACGCGGGGCTGCGCATCGACCACATCCTGCTGTCGCCTGCGCTCGCCGCAACCTGCACGTCGTGCGAAGTCGACCGCACGCCGCGCACGTGGGAACAGCCGTCCGACCACACGCCCGTCGTCGCGGTCGTCGGCTGATCGCGCAGCCCGCGCGCTTAGCGCCGCGCGGGCGCCGGCCCGAGATGGGCCCACAGGAACCCGAATTCGGCCGCGTCGGATTCGGCGCGTTCCAAATCGTCGGCACTGCCGTGGCCGCCGTCAGTGTTCTCCCAGTACCACACCCGTTCGTGACCGAGCGCATGCATGTGCGCGGCCATCTTGCGCGCATGCGCGGGATGCACGCGGTCGTCGCGCGTCGACGTCGTCAGCAGCAGCGGCGGATACGCAACGGCTTCGCGCACGCGGTGATACGGCGAATACGCGGCCAGCGCCGCGCCCTCGCGCGGATCGTCCGGGTCGCCGTATTCGTCGAGCCACGCGGCGCCCGCGTGCAGCTTCGGATAGCGGCGCATGTCGAGCAGCGGCACGCGGCACAGCACCGCGCCGAACAGCTCCGGCCGCTGCACCATGCACGCGGCGACCAGCAGCCCGCCGTTGCTGCCGCCCTCGATCCCGAGCTGCGCGGCGGTCGTCACGCCGGTCGCGACCAGATCCTCGGCCACCGCGATGAAATCGTCGAACGAACGCTGCCGGTGTTCGCGCTGCGCGTCGACGTGCCAGCGCGGCCCGAACTCGCCGCCGCCGCGGATGTGCGCGAACGCCAAAACGCCGCCGCGTTCGAGCCACCCGATGCCGAACGCATCGCTGTAGCCCGGCAGGTTCGGGATCGCAAAGCCGCCATAGCCCGACAGCAGGCACGGCCGCGCGACGCGCGCGGCGCCGTCGCGCGCATCGGGTGCGTCCAGCGCGTCGCTCGGCCCGATCAGCGTGTACGGCACCACCGTGCCGTCGCGCGAGCGCGCGCTTGCACGACACACGACGAGCCCGGCCGCATCGAACTGCACCGGCGGCCGGTCGAGCAGCACGCGGCGCGACGGCGCATCGGCCGCGCGATCGGCAAGATCGACCAGCCAGCATTCGGGCGGATCGAGATAGGTGTCGACGTCCACGTAGACCTCGTCGTTCAGCGTCGACTCGACAGGCTCGACGTCGATCTGCGCATCGCCCGGCCAGTCGAACGGCCGCGCGTCCCACGTCCATGTGCCGTCGTCGGCCTGCCGCGGCTGCCACAGCATCGTGCGGTTGTGCACGTCGTCGAGCCAGCTCGCGATCAGCATCGTGCGCGTGTGCGTCCACGTGCACGCGGACGTCGACGGTAGCGGCGCGAACAGCGTCGTGAGCTCGCGCGACCCGGCCAGGAACGCCTGCTCGCGAATCGCGAGCAGCGAGCCGCCCGCATGGCGCACGCCGCCGCAATCCCAGTCGAGGCGCGGCTCCAGCACGAGCCAGCCTTCCCAGAACCCGACCTCGACATGCGTCGGCACGTCGTAGCGCGCCCACTCGCCCGCGTCCGTCAGCCGGTACGCATGCGCGTCGAAGAAATCGACGCTGCGCCACGCGACGTGACGCCCGTCGATCGGATCGAACCCCGCACCCGCGCTGATATCGTCGGGTTCGCCGCGAAATACGACGGGCGCGTCGGCCAGCGGCGTGCCGCGCACCCAGCGCCGCGCTTCATACGGATAGCCGGCGGCAGTCGCATGCGCTTCGCCGCGATCCCAGCTCACGCAGACGGTATCGCGGTCGATCCAGCCGATCGTGTGATGCCCCGGCTCGTCGATCGTGAAACCGCCGTCGACGAAACGGCGCTCGACGAGATCGAATTCGCGCACGACGACCGCGTCGGCGCCGCCCGGCGACAGCGACAGCAGCGCGCGATCGCCGTCCGGATACAGGATCGCGTCCTGCTCGAACACCCACGACTCGCCCTCCTCGGCGCCGAGCGCGTCGACGTCCAGCAGCGTCTCCCACGCCGGCCGGCCGGCGCGCCAGTCATCCCAGCGCGTGCGGCGCCACAGCCCCTTCGGATGGAGATCGTCCTGCCAGAGATCGTAGGCCCAGTCGCGCCAGCGGGTCGGAATCACCGGGCGTTCGCGCGGCAGATACGCTTTCGCGAGACGCGCCGTGAGCGCGCGATACGCGTCGTCGTCGCGCAGCGCGGCGCGCGTGCGCGCATTCTGCTCGTCGACCCACGTGCGGGCGCGCTTGCTGTCGAGCGCTTCGAGGAAACGGAACGGGTCGGCCCCGGCGGGCCAGCGGAAGGAATCGGACATTGCGGATCGGCGGATTGGGAAACTACGTGCAAACCGCGATTATGTCCGATCGCGGCATGCGCGATACCCGCGCATGCCGCGAATCGTGCTCAGGGCTCCAGATGCAGTTCCTGGATCTTGCGCGTGATGGTGTTGCGGCCGATGCCGAGCCGCTCCGCGGCCTCGACCTTGCGGCCGCGCGTGAAGTCGAGCGCCTCGCGAATCACGGCCGCCTCGAAGCGGCGCGCGAGTTCGTCCATCACGTCGGCCGAGTTCTCGCGCAACAGCCGCGCGACTTCAGTGCGCAAGCCATGCTCCCACACCGGATAGCCGGCCGGCGCGCCGCCGTTCGGCACGGCCGCACCGGACGCGGATGCCACCGGTGCCGCACCGATCGCCGGTTGCGCGAGCGCCGTATCGCCGCCGCTGCCGTGCGCATCCGCGCCATCGCCCGTCGCGGTGACCGGTGCGCCGGCCGGCACGAGGTCGGGCGGCAGGTCCTTGATCTCGACGGTCTGCGCGGGCGCCATCACGGTCAGCCAGTTCGCGAGGTTCTCGAGCTGCCGCACGTTGCCGGGAAACGCCAGCGACGTCAGGTACGCCAGCGCATCGTCGGACACGCGCTTCGGCTCGACGCCGAGATCGCGCGCGCTCTTCTGCAGGAAGTGGCGCGTGAGCAGCGCGATGTCCTCGCTGCGTTCGCGCAGCGGCGGCAGGCGCAGCCGGATCACGTTGAGCCGGTGGTAAAGGTCTTCGCGGAACAGCCCCTGCCGCACGCGGGCCTCGAGATTCTGGTGCGTCGCGGCGATCACGCGCACGTTCGCGCGCAGCGGGTTGTGCCCGCCGACCCGATAGAACTGCCCGTCCGACAGCACGCGCAGCAGGCGCGTCTGCAGGTCGAACGGCATGTCGCCGATTTCGTCGAGGAACAGCGTGCCGTTCTCGGCCTGCTCGAAGCGGCCCTGCCGCGTCGTCTGCGCGCCGGTGAACGCGCCGCGCTCATGGCCGAACAGCTCGGATTCGAGCAGGTCCTTCGGAATCGCCGCGGTGTTCAGCGCGATGAACGGCCCGTTCGCGCGCGGGCTGTGACGGTGCAGCGCGCGGGCGACGAGCTCCTTGCCGGTGCCCGACTCGCCCGTGATCAGCACGGTCGCGGCCGAATGCGACAGGCGGCCGATCGCGCGGAACATGTCCTGCATCGCGGGCGCCTGGCCGAGCATCTCGGGCGCCTCGGCGACGCGCTCGTCCTGCGGCGTGCCGCCGCGCAGGCTTTCCTCGACCGCGCGGCGGATCAGCTCGACCGCCTTGTCGACGTCGAACGGCTTCGCGAGATATTCGAATGCGCCGCCCTGGAACGCCGCAACGGCGCTGTCGAGATCGGAGAACGCCGTCATGATGATGACGGGCAGGCCCGGCAGCCGCTCGTGCATCGCCTGCAGCAACTCGAGGCCCGAGCCGCCCGGCATCCGGATGTCGGACACGAGCACCTGCGGCGTCTCGTGGTCGAGCGCTGCCAGCGCATCGCGCACGTTCGCGAAGCTCTTCGTCGCGAAGCTGTCCCGGGCGAGTGCCTTTTCAAGCACCCAGCGGATCGATTGGTCGTCGTCTACTATCCAGATCGGCTTCATAGGTCGGTCAGGTATGGGTGAATCCGGTGAATCGTGCTGTTACCGCTCAATGGTCGAGCGGCAGCAGAATCTGAAATTCGGTACGTCCGGGCCGGCTCTCGACCTCGATCATCCCGTCGTGCTGCTGCACGAACGTCTGCGCGAGCGTGAGGCCGAGGCCGCTGCCGTCGTCGCGCCCGGACACGAGCGGGTAGAAGATCCGGTCGCGGATCTCTTCCGGAATGCCGGGCCCGTTGTCGATCACGTGCAAGTCCAGTGCCAGCTTGTACAGGCGCTTCGCGATCGTGATCTTGCGCGCGATGCGGGTGCGCAGCTCGATCCTCGCGTCGCCCTGCGCGATCCGTTCGCGCAGCGCCTGCGCGGCGTTGCGCACGATGTTGAGCAGCGCCTGGATCAGTTGCTCCTTGTCGCCGCGCAGATCCGGCACGCTCACGTCGTAGTCGCGCTCGATCGTGAGCCCGCGCGGGAATTCCGCGAGCATCACCGCGCGCACGCGTTCGCACACTTCATGAATGTTCACGTCGCCGACGATGTGCGGATGCCGGTGCGGCTCCAGCAACCGGTCGACGAGCGTCTGCAGGCGGTCGGACTCCTTGATGATCACCTGCGTGTATTCGCGCAACTCGCCGCGCTCGCGCTCGCCGAGCTCGAATTCGAGCAGCTGGGCTGCGCCGCGAATTCCGCCGAGCGGGTTCTTGATCTCGTGCGCGAGGTTGCGGATCAGCTGCTTGTTGACCGCGGTCAGGTCGTGGATGCGCTCCTCGCGATCGGTGCGCGACTGCCGCTCGTTCTCGAACAGTTCGACGAGCACGAAATCGGGCGCGGTCTCGAGGAAGCCGACGATCGCGTGCACATGCAGCGGTTCGCGGCCGGGCCGGTCGAGCACGGTATCGAGGTGCGTCGCGTGAAAGCGCTCCTCGCCGATCGCGGTGATCGTCGACGCGAGTTCGTTCGCGTTCGGAAAAATCTCGCCCCACGGCCGCTGCGCGAGCTGCCGGCGCGAGATGTCGAGCATCGCCTCCGCTGACGGGTTCGCGAACGCGATCCGCAGCGTCTTGCGGTCTAGCACGATCACGACCGTCGGCAGCGCTTCCAGCCCGGCAAGCAGGCCCGACCGCGCGAGCCGCTCGTCGTCCGTCAGTCGCTCGGGCTGCCCCGTTTTCGCCTTGATCAGATTCTTCAGAACCATCTGCGTGCTTGTCGCGCCTCAACGGGCCAGAAAATGAAAATCGTCGGAACAAAAAAGGGACGGCCGGACGCCGTCCCCTTTCAGACTCCGCCGCCCCCGCCGCAGGCTGCGCGACGGGAACGAACCGGCAAAACGGCGCTGAATCGAAGCGCCATCGCCGATTACAGCGAGTAGTACATCTCGAACTCGATCGGGTGCGTCGTCATGCGGAACTTCGCCAGCTCCTGCTCCTTCAGCGCGAGGTACGCGTCGATCATGCCGTCCGTGAACACGCCGCCGCGCGTCAGGAACTCGCGATCCTTGTCGAGCGCTTCGAGTGCCTGGTCGAGGCCCGCGCAGACGGTCGGGATCTTTGCATCCTCTTCCGGCGGCAGGTCGTACAGGTTCTTGTCCGCTGCTTCGCCCGGATGGATCTTGTTCTGGATCCCGTCGAGGCCGGCCATCATCAGCGCCGTGAAGCACAGGTACGGGTTCGCCATCGGATCCGGGAAGCGCGTTTCGATGCGGCGGCCCTTCGGGTTCGACACGTGCGGAATACGGATCGATGCCGAACGGTTGCGTGCCGAGTAGGCCAGCTTGACCGGTGCCTCGAAGTGCGGGACCAGACGCTTGTACGAGTTCGTCGTCGGGTTCGTGATCGCGTTCAGTGCACGGGCGTGCTTGATGATGCCGCCGATGTAGAACAGCGCCAGTTCCGACAGGCCGGCGTAGCCGTTGCCCGCGAACAGGTTCTGGCCGTCCTTCCAGATCGACTGGTGAACGTGCATGCCCGAACCGTTGTCGCCGACGACCGGCTTCGGCATGAACGTCGCCGTCTTTCCGTACGAGTGCGCGACGTTATGGATGATGTACTTCGACCATTGCGTCCAGTCGGCGCGCTGCACGAGCGTCGAGAACTTCGTGCCGATTTCGTTCTGGCCCTGGCCCGCCACTTCGTGGTGGTGCACTTCGACCGGGATGCCGAGCTGTTCGAGCAGCAGGCACATTTCCGAACGGATGTCCTGGAACGTGTCGACCGGCGCGACCGGGAAGTAGCCGCCCTTCGTGCCCGGACGGTGGCCCGTGTTGCCGCCTTCGAATTCCTTGCCTGCCGACCACGGTGCTTCTTCCGAGTTGATCTTCACGAAGCAGCCCGACATGTCCGTGTTCCACTGGACCGAGTCGAAAATGAAGAATTCCGGTTCCGGACCGAAGTAGGCCGTGTCACCGATGCCCGTGCTCTTCAGGTACGCTTCGCCGCGCTTCGCGAGCGAACGCGGATCGCGCTCGTAGCCCTTGCCGTCGGCCGGCTCGACCACGTCGCAGGTCAGCACGAGGGTCGACTCTTCATAGAACGGGTCGATGAATGCGGCGGTCGGGTCCGGCATGAGCAGCATGTCCGACGCCTCGATGCCCTTCCAGCCCGCGATCGACGAACCGTCGAATGCATGACCGCTTTCGAACTTGTCTTCGTCAAACGCCGAAACCGGCACCGACACGTGCTGTTCCTTGCCGCGCGTATCCGTGAAGCGGAAATCGACAAACTTGACGTCCTCGTCCTTCACGAGCTGCATGACGTCGGCGACGGTTTTACTCATAACCTCTTCTCCTGATTGAACAATTCCGGCGGACTGGGAACCGCCTAGTTTATCGAGCTGATCGGGGTCTTGCTTTTGCGCAGCGCGCCCCGATTCGACCGAATTCTATAAAGCAGCTTCCGTGCCACCTATGCGCAAGACTGGCGCGAATCGCGCCGGCGCTCGCCGCGACGGGGCTGTGCTGCGCGATTCCGGGGCCCGGCGCCGCACCGGCCGGCAACCGACGGCACCGCAATGGTGCAATCGTCGCGACGCATCGCCCCCATGGAATCATTGTGGTGCACGCGAGCCATTCTGCACTTTTTTGGTGAACGCGTGTGCGGTACGTGCACCGTCGCGCATGCGGACGTCCGTGCCGTGACGCCGCGCTAGAATGTTCGTTTGATCGATAGGAGACTCCCTGCCATGAGTACGCTCGACCAGCTTTACGCGAAGGCCGACGAACGCCGAGCACAAGGCGCGCTCAACTACGCCGGCGCGCTGCTGCCGGTCGAGGCATTCGAACTGCTGCAGCTCGACCCGTCGGCGCGCCTCGTCGACGTGCGCACCCGCGCCGAGCTCGACTGGATCGGCCGCCCGCTCGTCGGCGACGGCCAGTACCTGCATCTCGAATGGACGCGCTACCCGGGCGGCGTGCCGAACGCCGAATTCGTCAACGAACTGAAGGCGGCCGTCGCGCCCGATACGCCCGTGCTGTTCCTGTGCCGCAGCGCCGCGCGCTCGAAGCTCGCCGCGGTCGCGTCGTCGCAGGCCGGCTTCACGAAGGCGTTCGACCTGCTCGAAGGCTTCGAGGGTGCAAAGGACGCCGAAGGCCACCGCAAGACGGTCGACGGCTGGTGCTTCCGCAAACTGCCGTGGATCGGCGCCTGACGGCGCGCGCTCCCGACCGGTTGCGACAACCTCATCGTCGAGCCGGGCGATGACATGCCGATGACGGGCAGCGTTGCGCGACCCGTCGCTTTTGGTGCGGAGGATCAGGCGCGCGGCGAGTCGGGCTCGACGACATCGCCGCCGAGCAGGTGCACGCCTTCGCGCAGCTTCACGAACGCGGCCGCGACCGCTTCCGGCTCGCCCTTCACGCCGAGGTCGATGTGACGGCGCGCGTAGATGCCGCCCCGCTCCGCGTCGCCCACGCTCGGCAGGCTGAACACGCGCACGCCCGGGAAGTCGCGCTCGATGCGCTCCATCAGCGGCGTGAGCGTCGATTCCGGCAGTTCGAACACGTACAGCGAACGCTCCGCGTGCGGCGTCGCATGATGCAGGTGCGCGTATTTCGTATCGAGCACCCATTCGATCATCGGCCAGGCCATCACCGGGAAGCCCGGCACGAAGTGCAGATCGCCGACCGAGAAGCCGGGAATCCGGTTGTAGCCATTCGGGATGATCGTCGCGCCGACCGGGAACACGCCCATGTTGAAGCGGTGCTGGTTCTCCGGCGAATCGAAGTCGACCGGCGTGGCCGGATCGCCGTGGGTTTCGCGGATCCGCTCCGAGATCAGCACCTTCGCTTCAGGATGCAATTCGAGCGGCACGCCGAGCGCGGCGGCCGCGCACTGGCGCGTGTGGTCGTCCGGCGTCGCGCCGATGCCACCCGTCGAGAATACGATGTCGCCCGACGCGATCGCGCGTGCGAGCGTCGCCGTGATGCGCGCCGGATCGTCGCCGACGTATTCGGCCCAGTCGAGCGCGAGGCCGCGCGCGCCGAGCAACTCGATGACCTTCGCCAGATGCTTGTCCTGCCGGCGGCCCGAGAGGATTTCGTCGCCGATGATAACGATGCCGATGCTCATGCCTGCCCCATGTCGATTGCGGTGGCGCGCGCGCTCGCGCGCAGGTCCTCCAGCGCGCGCAGGCAATAGTGCCCGAACCACAGCGCCGAGAAGACGAGGATGAAAGCGTAAACCCAGATCATGGCCGCCGCGACGAACGGAAACAGCACCATCATCCAGACCGACGATACCCACACGAAGGTCGGCACGGTGCCGAGCAGCCCTGTCGCGACGCCGATGCCGATCAGCGGCCAGCGATGCTGCCGCACGAGCGCGCGGCGCTCGGCGCGGCTCGCGTGCAGCGCAAGCGCATCGTAGGTCATCACGCGGTAGGTGAGCCAGCCCCAGATCACCGGCGGCAGCAACGCGAAGAACGGCGGGATCAACCACAGCGGGATCGTGACGACGAGTACGACGACGCCGGCCAGCGCCGCCCCCAGCGAATTGAACACGCTGCCGAAGAAGGTGCCGCCCCGCTTCGCCTCGAGCGCCGCGAACTGCCGGTTCGACAGGTGCTTGATCACGACCGGCATCGAAATCGTCGCGATCAGCAGCAGCACGGTCAGCACGATCAGCGGGATCGCGAGCGACACGACCACGAACGGCGCGACGACCGCATGCAGTTGCGACATGCCGATCATGTCGAACGCGCGATACAGTGCGGCCGTCAGCACGAAGCCGTCGAGCGCGCCGCGTGCGAGGTCCAGCAGCGTCTGCCACGTGAACCACAGCAGGACGCCCCACAGGACGGCCGAGACGAGGAACGGCATCAGGGTGAGCCAGAGCATGCGCGGATGCAATGCGCTCGCCAATGCCCGGATGAAGGAACGCAGCAAATCGTTCATGCGAGCCTGTATGGACGGAGAAAAACGGGGAAAGGATAAACCACGCGGCCCGCATGCGCCAAAGCGCATGCGGGCCGCGTGGGAGAGCCGCTCAACGGGAGAGTGACCAGGTCAGGCCGACGCCGCGCCGCGCTTCGCGGGGAACAGGCGCCGGAAAATCCGCACGAACGCGAGGCCGTGCTGCGCCCAGAAGCCTTCGCCGTAGGACACGCCCTCGACCTGCTCGCGGATGCCGGTCGGCTCGACCGTGCGGTTCCACGACGCGGTGCCGAACATCATGTCCCACCACGGGAACAGCACGCCGAAGTTGCAGCCGTACTTGGTGCCTTCGTGGCCGTAGCCGACCGCGTGGTGGCGCCGGTGGAAGATCGGGCTCACGAGCAGGCGCTCGCCGAGCCAGCCGAACGACAGCCGTGCATTCGTATGCTGGATGCTCTGCATGAAGTTCGTGAACGCGGTCAGCACGACGAACTGCGACGGCGTCACGCCGATCACGAGCGCGATCGACGCGAAAAAGCACGACTGGATCACGTCGTCGAGCAGGTGGTTGCGGTCGTCGCACCACAGCGACATCTGCCGCTGGCTGTGATGCACGGCGTGCAGCTCCCACCAGATGCCGAACTTGTGCTGCCAGCGGTGATACCAGTAGCCGGCGAAGTCGAGCACGACGAGATAGATCGCGAACGCGACGATCGGCTTCGAGGTCACGCCCGGCCACAGATAGTCGAGGTTGAAGTTCGCGACGCCGTGCAGGCGCAGCCATGCCTGGAAGTTGTCGAACACCGGCTGCAGCGCGAAGAAGAAGAACAGCGTGTAGATGCCGAGCTTCGAGATCGCCGTATAGATCACGTCGACGCGCACCGCGCGGCGGTTCTTCCAGCGCTCGACCGGCAGCAGCGCCTCGAGCGGGCGCAGCAGCGCGAACATCAGCACCATCTGCAGCGCACCGATGATCACCCAGTACAGCGCGTCGTAGGTGTCCTCGTCATAGTCCATCAGGTTGAACTTGAAGAGGAGCGGCTGCACGACGTCGACGTACAGCCAGGTCTGGATGTCCGACACGAACGCATCGATCAGGTGCAGCATCGTTCGCCCCCGCCCGTTACGCGCCGTTTGCCGCCTTCCACGGCGCGCGGTCGTAGAAGTAGATGCCGTGCGGCGAGCGGCCGACGGAGATCGTCTGCACCAGCTTGCGCGACGCCAGGTCGATGATCCCGACCTTCTTCGCGAAGCGGAACGTTACCCACAGCGTCTTCTTGTCGGCGGACAGCTCCATGTCGTCGGGGCCCGGCAGCAGGCCGGTGATGTCGCCGACGTTGGTGAGCGTGTTCTCGTCGATGATGCTGATCGTGTTCGCGACCCGATTCGTGATCGCGACGTGCGTGCCGTCGGCGAGCGAGCGGAAGTTGTGCGCGCCCTTGCCGGTCTGGATCGTCTTCACAACCTTCTGGTTGCGCCAGTCGACGACCGCCACGTAATCGGCGCCCGTCATCCCGACGAGCAGGTACTTGTCGTCCGGCGTGAGCCACAGGCCCGCCGGCACCTTGCCGACCGGCATCTTCCACTTGACCGTCTGGGTAGCGAGGTCGACCGCCGCGATCTCGCCGGACACCTGCAGCGACACGAGCACCGTCTTGCTGTCCTTCGTAAACGCGAGGTGGCTCGGCATCACCGCGAGCGGCAGGCGTTTCGCGATCTTCACGTCACGGCCGTCGTAGCTGTAGATGTCGAGGCGATCGAGGCGCAGCCCGGTCGACACGAACCACTTGTGATCGGGCGAGAAGCCGAGCTGGTACGGATCCTCGATGCCTTCGACCGTGCGTTGCAGCTTGCCCGTCTTCGGATCGACGAACATCAGGCTGTTCGAGACCGAATTCGCGACGATCAGCGACGAATTGTCGGGCGCCGCCATCAGATGGTGCGGCTCCTTGCCGGTCGGCATCGTGCCGACGACCATGCGGGTCTGCTGATCGATCAGGGAAAGCGTCGCTTCGGCCGAATTGAGGACGATCACGTTATTCGCGTGTGCGGCGGGCGCCAGTACGGCGGCGGCCAGCGCGAGCGTGCGGCCGAGGGAAAGGAAAGTGCGCATGAAGACTCACGTCGTGGAACAACCGTCATTGTAAAACGCTCAACCGGCCTCGCCGGTTGACCGAAATCGGCGTTGCGCCACTTCGACGCATGCCGCGGCGACCGGACAGGCCGGCGCGGCATGCGCCGTGCGGGCGGCCGGGGCCGGCCGCCGGTGCGGGCCCGGAAAACCGATGTTGCGCTAACGCTGCATCGACTCCCAGACCTTGTGCAGACGCTTGACAGAGACCGGCATCGGCGTGCGCAGTTCCTGCGCGAACAGCGAAATTCGCAGCTCCTCGAGCAGCCAGCGGAATTCCGCGAGCCGCGGGTCGGCGACGCCGCCGCGCTGCGACACCGCGCGCTGGTACTGCTGGGCAAGCGGCAGCAGGTCGGCTGACTGCTTCGCGTCGCGCGCCGGATCGGCCTTCAGCTTGTCGATCCGCAGCGCGATGCCCTTCAGGTAGCGCGGGAAGTGCGCAAGCTGCACGTAAGGCGTGTCGATCACGAAGCGCTTGCCGACCAGCGCGGCGAGCTGCTGCTGCAGATCGGCGTGCGCCTGCGCGAACGGCTTCGCCTGCGCGAGTTTCTTCACGAGACCCGCGTATTCGGCGAGGATCTGCCCGACCAGCCGCGCGATTTCCTGCGCGAGCAGGTTCAGGCGGCTGCGGCCCTCGTCACGCCGCGCGTGGAAGCTCGCGTCGTCGTCGGGCAGCGGGTCCTGCAGGCACGCGCGGTCGAGCGCCGTGTCGATCAACTGGTCGCGCAGTTCGTCCTGCGTGCCGAGCGACATGTACTGCATCGCCATCTCGCGCAGGCCCGG
The DNA here is from genome assembly GCF_009362305.1 of Burkholderia sp. BE17. Classification (NCBI taxonomy): domain Bacteria; kingdom Pseudomonadati; phylum Pseudomonadota; class Betaproteobacteria; order Burkholderiales; family Burkholderiaceae; genus Burkholderia; species Burkholderia sp. BE17. The sequence continues at coordinate 71,757 of NZ_WHNU01000010.1, read as the reverse complement.
CAGGTTCTTCTCGAGGAACTTGATCGGCTCCTTCAGCTGCAGCGCGAACAGCCGCCGCAAGCCGGCCCGGTGGATACGCGCGGCCTCCTCCGGCGAATCGAACACCTCGACGTCGCAATGCGTGCCGCGATCGACGAGCGCCGGGTAGCCGTACAGCGTCTGGCCGCGCCGGCGGATTTCCAGCAGCTCGGGAAGCTTGCCGAAATTCCACGTCGTCAGGTTCTCGTACAGCGCCGTCGCGCCGGCTTCCGCCGCAGCGGCCGTCTGCGGCGCCGCGCCCTTGCCGGCCTTCGCGCCGCGGCCGGCGGCACCGGCCGCGGCGGCAGGCGCCAGCGCCGGCGCCGTGCCGGCTGCCGGTCCGGCATCGGCCTCGCCGCCGGTCGAGATCGTCGACGCCGCGGCGATCTTCTGGAACTGCTGCTGCGCCTGTGCGCCGAGTTCCTGGCGAAGCTGCGCGAGATTGCGCCCCATCGCGAGCTGGCGGCCGTGCTCGTCGATCACCTTGAAGTTCATGAACAGGTGCGCGGGCAGCGTCTCGAGCTTGAAATCGGCCGTCTTCATCGCGACCTGCGTCTGGCCGCGCACGTCGGCGATCAGCGCCTCGACGAGCCCGCCCGCGCCGAAGCGCTCGCGACCCATCCGCTCGACGAAGCCGGCCGCATACTCGGGCAGCGGCACGCAGTGGCGGCGCAGCTTCTGCGGCAGCGACTTCAGCAGCAACTGCACCTTTTCCTTCAGCATCCCCGGCACGAGCCACTCGCAGCGGCGCGCGTCGACCTGGTTCAGCGCATACAGCGGCACCGCGAGCGTCACGCCGTCGCGCGGCGTGCCAGGCTCGAAGTGGTACGTGAGCGCCATCTCGACGCCGGCCATCGTCGCGCGCTTCGGGAACAGCTCGGTCGTCACGCCGGCCGCCTCGTGGCGCATCAGGTCGTCGCGCGACAGGTACAGCAGCCGCAGCTTGTCCTCGGGCTGGCCGCCCTGCTTCACCTCGTCGCGATACCAGCGCTCGAACGCGACGCCCGTGTGGATCCCTTCCGGAATCGCCTGGTCGTAGAACGCGTAGATCAGCTCGTCGTCGACCAGCACGTCCTGCCGGCGCGACTTGTGCTCGAGCTGCTCGATGTCGGCGAGCAGCTTGCGGTTGTGCGCGAAGAACGCGAGCTTCGTGTCGAACTCGCCTTCGACCAGCGCGCCGCGGATGAACAGCTCGCGCGCACGCGCCGGATCCTGCTTGCCGAACGCGACGCGCCGGCGGTGGTAGATCGGCAGCCCGTACAGCGTCGCGCGCTCGTACGCGCTGACCTGCGCCGGGCGCTTTTCCCAGTGCGGCTCAGACAGCGATTTCTTCAGCAGGTGCGCGCCGATCTTCTCGATCCATTCGGGCTCGATCTTCGCGAGGCAGCGCGCGTACAGCCGGCTGGTCTCGACGAGCTCGGCCGCCATCACCCAGCGGCCGGCCTTCTTCGCGAGCACGGAGCCCGGCCACAGGTAGAACTTGATCCCGCGCGCGCCGAGATAGTGCGGATCGTCGTCGGCCTTCAGGCCGAGGTTGCCGAGCAGGCCCGTCAACAGGGCCAGATGAACCTGTTCGTAGGTCGCCTCGACTTCGTTGAGCCGCCAGCCGTGCTCGCGCACGACGGTCAGCAACTGCGAATGAACGTCGCGCCACTCGCGCAGCCGCAGGTGCGACAGGAAGTTCTGCCGGCACGCGTCGACGAGCTGGCGGTTCGACTTCTTGTGCGCGACGGCCTCTTCGAACCACGCCCAGATCTTCAGCCACTGCAGGAATTCGGAACGCTCGTCGGCGAACCGGCGGTGCGCCTGGTCGGCCTGCTCCTGCGCTTCGATCGGCCGGTCGCGCGGGTCCTGCACGGACAGCGCGCTCGCGATGATCAGCACCTCGCGCAGCGACTGCTGGTCGCGCGCGGCGAGAATCATCCGGCCCACGCGCGGGTCGAGCGGCAGCCGCGCGAGTTCGCGGCCGAGCGGCGTCAGCGCGTTGTCGTCGTCGACCGCACCGAGCTCGTTCAGCAACTGGTAGCCGTCCGCGATCGCGCGGCCCGGCGGCGGTTCGAGGAACGGGAACGATTCGATCGCCGTCAGGTGCAGCGACTTCATCCGCAGGATCACCGACGCGAGCGACGAGCGCAGGATTTCCGGATCGGTGAAGCGCACGCGCGCCTGGTAGTCGCTTTCCTCGTACAAGCGGATGCAGACGCCGTCGGCCACGCGGCCGCAGCGGCCCGCGCGCTGGTTCGCGGCGGCCTGCGAGATCGACTCGACCTGCAGTTGCTCGACCTTGTTCCGGTACGAATAGCGCTTCACGCGCGCGAGACCGGTGTCGACGACATAGCGGATGCCCGGCACCGTCAGCGACGTTTCGGCGACGTTGGTCGCGAGCACGATGCGGCGCGCGTTCGACGCCTTGAACACCTTGTCCTGGTCGGCCGCCGAGAGCCGCGCGAACAGCGGCAGGATCTCGGTGTGCGGCGGATGGTGCTTGCGCAGCGCCTCGGCCGCCTCGCGAATCTCGCGCTCGCCGGGCAGGAACACCAGCACGTCGCCGGAGCCCTCGCGGCACAGCTCGTCGACCGCGTCGACGATCGCGTCCATCAGGTCGCGCTCGGCCTCGCGCGCGGTCTTCACGCGGTCGCGGCCGGCCGTGCCTTCGGCATTCTTCACGGCCGGGCGATCCTCGGCCACCGGGCGGTAGCGCATCTCGACCGGATACAACCGCCCGCTCACCTCGATCACGGGCGCCGGGCGCTCGTCGGTGCCGAAATGGCGCGCGAAGCGATCGGCGTCGATCGTCGCGGACGTGACGATCAGCTTCAGGTCCGGCCGCCTCGGCAGGATTTCCTTCAGGTAGCCGAGCAGGAAGTCGATGTTCAGGCTGCGCTCGTGCGCCTCGTCGATGATCAGCGTGTCGTACGCCTTCAGCAGCGGGTCGGTCTGCGTCTCCGCGAGCAGGATGCCGTCCGTCATCAGCTTCACGGACGCGCCCGGCGCGAGGTTGTCGGTAAAGCGCACCTTGTAGCCGACCACCTCGCCGAACGGCGTGCCGAGCTCCTCGGCGATCCGGCGGCCGGTCGACGACGCGGCCAGCCGGCGCGGCTGCGTATGGCCGATCAGGCCCGTGCCGCCGGCACCGAGGCCGCGGCCGAGATCGAGACAGATCTTCGGCAACTGCGTGGTCTTGCCCGAGCCCGTTTCGCCGCAGACGATGACGACCTGATGACCGGCGATCGCGCGCGCGATTTCGTCGCGCTTGCCCGACACGGGCAGGCTTTCGGGGTAGCTGATCGGCGGGACGGGATTGGGCGCGACGGCGGCGCGCGGCGGACGCTCGCGGCGCGGGGGGCGTGCATCGGGCGCGTTCGTCGTGGCCGGCTGGCGCGCATCGCCGCGGCGTTCGTCGCCGCGCGGCCCGCGCGACGGCTGGTCCGCCTGCTTTTCCTGCTGCTGGCGCGGCGGCCGGCCCTGCTGCTCGCGCGCATCGGCCGCACCATCCGGGTGCCGGGCCGACGGCGCTTTGGCCCGCGTCGGCGCGGGACTTTTAGGTACATTCGACATGGGGGCGCATTATAATCCCGCCCATGAATTCCCAAACCGACCTCCCTCCCGCCCAGACCGGCGCCGCGACGCCGCCGGCCGCCGACGATTCGGCCGTCAGCCACGCGCAGTTCGTCGACTGGATGCGCTCCGTCGCGCCCTATATCCACAAGTTCCGCAACAGCACGTTCGTCGTGGGGTTCGGCGGCGAGGTGGTGCAGCAGGGGCTGCTGAACGCGCTCGTGTCCGACATCGCGCTGCTGCAGGCGATGGGCATCCAGATCGTGCTCGTGCACGGCTCGCGCCCGCAGGTCGAGGAGCAGTTGAGCCTGCATGGTGTCGAATCCGAGTTTTCGCACGGCCTGCGCATCACCGATGCGCGCGCGCTCGAATCCGCGAAGGAAGCGGCCGGCGAAGTGCGTCTCGACATCGAGGCCGCGATCAGCCAGGGGTTGCCGAACTCGCCGATGGCGCACGCGCACATCAGCGTCGTGTCGGGCAACTTCGTGACCGCGCGGCCGGTGGGGATTCTCGACGGGGTCGATTTCGCGCATACGGGCATCGTGCGCAAGATCGACGCCGAATCGATCCGCCATTCGCTCGCGAGCCGCAAGCTCGTGCTGCTGTCGCCGCTCGGTTTCTCGCCGACCGGCGAGGCGTTCAACCTGTCGATGGAAGACGTCGCGTCGGCCGCCGCGATCGCGCTGCGCGCCGACAAGATCGTGTTCCTGACCGACGGCCCCGGCATCGTCGACGACGAAGGCGGGCTGATCCGCGAAATGTCGCTCGACGCGGCGGCCGAGCTGCTCGATTCCGGCAACATCCAGGGCGACGACGCGTTCTTCCTGAAGCACTCGATCCGCGCGTGCCGCGGCGGCGTGACGCGTGCGCACCTGATCCCGCAATCGCTCGACGGCAGCATGCTGCTCGAACTGTTCCTGCACGACGGCGTCGGCACGATGATCTCGTACGAGAACCTCGAAAGCCTGCGCGAAGCGACGCCGGACGACGTCGGCGGCATCCTGTCGCTGATCGAGCCGCTCGAATCGGACGGCACGCTGGTGCGGCGCGGCCGCCACCAGATCGAACGCGATATCGACCACTTCTCGGTGATCGAGCACGATGGCGTGCTGTTCGGCTGCGCGGCGCTGTATCCGTACCAGCAGGAGAAGATCGGCGAGATGGCGTGCCTGACGGTCGCGCCGGAAGCGCAGGGCTCGGGCGACGGCGAACGCCTGCTCAAGCGCATCGAGCAGCGTGCTCGCGCGCGCGGCCTCACGCACATCTTCGTGCTCACGACGCGCACCGAGCACTGGTTCCTCAAGCGCGGCTTCGTCAAGGTCAGCGTCGACGACCTGCCGGAAGACCGCCGCAAACTCTATAACTGGCAGCGCAAGTCGCTCGTGCTGATGAAACAGCTCTGAGCGGCGCAAGACGCCCGCCCTCCCCCAGTCCGATTACAGGAGAAGTACACGATGGCCCGTATGATTCAATGCGCGAAGCTCGGCAAGGAAGCCGAAGGTCTCGATTTCCCGCCGCTGCCGGGCGAACTCGGCAAGCGCATCTATGAAAGCGTCTCGAAGGAAGCATGGCAGGGCTGGCTCAAGCAGCAGACGATGCTGATCAACGAAAACCGCCTGAACATGGCCGACCCGCGGGCACGCCAGTACCTGATGAAGCAGACCGAGAAGTACTTCTTCGGCGACGGCGCGGACCAGGCGTCCGGCTACGTGCCGCCGACGGAAGGCTGATGACGTGATGCACGGAGCCGGCCGCCTGCCGGCCGCGTGATGGAGGGAAAACGGCACCGTGTCTCGCACGGTGCCGTTTTTCGTTTGGGGACGCGGTCGATCGATCAGCGCGACTCAACCGGCCGGTTTCAGCGCGCCGCCGTCGCCCGGCTGCTGCGGCCCGTCGCTCGCGCTTTCTGCGCTTCCGCCTTCGGCACCCCATTCGGCCGCGTCGCTGCGCTCGGCGGTCGACAGCTCGTCGGCGCGATACCCGGTGCGGTTCAGCAGCGCCAGCATGCAGACGAGCGACACGAGCGCGTAAAGCCCCGACGCGACCGCGACGCCGACGATGCTGCCCGTCGCATTGAGGATCGCCTGCGCGAGCACGGGCGTACCGCCGCCGACGACGAGCGCGCTCAGTTGATACGCGAGCGACAGGCCCGTATAGCGAATGTTCGCCGGAAACACGCGCGCGAGCACGCCGCCGACCGCGCCGTAGAACATCGCGGACGGAATCGTCGAGATGCACATGCCCGCGACGGCCACCCAGTACGAGCCTGTCGCGAGCGCATGGAACATCACGGGCATCAGCACGATTTCCGGAATCAGGATCCAGCACATCGCGCGCCGCATGTCGACCTTCGACACGAACCATGCACCGACCGGCTGCATCAGGAACTGCACGACGAGCGAGATCGACAGGATGCCGAGGAACGTACCCTGCGCGTAGCCGAGCTCCTTGGTCGCCCACGACAGCGCGAACGTGCTGCGGAAATACGTGACGTTGATCACCGGCAACGTGCCGGCCGCGAGCAGCACGACCACCCAGTGATCGCGCACGACGTCGCGCAGCGGCAGCTTCACCGTGCGCTTGCGTGCGAGCACGCGCTGCATGTCGGCCGATTCCTCGAGCTTCAGCCGGATCACCATGCCGATGATCACGAGCACGGCCGACAGCAGGAACGGAATGCGCCAGCCCCACATCAGGAAGGACGGCGTCGGCAGCGCACTCAGCGCGAAGAACGCGGCCGTCGCGAGCAGGTTGCCGGTGGGCGAGCCCTGCTGCGCGAACGCCGCGTACAGGATGCTGCGGTGCTTCGGCGCGTTCTCGCTCGCGATCAGCACCGCGCCGCCCCACTCGCCGCCGACCGCGATGCCTTGCAGCACGCGCAGCACGACGAGGCCGGCCGGCGCCCATACGCCGATCTGCGCATAACCCGGCAGCAGGCCGATGCCGGTCGTCGCGAGGCCCATCATCACCAGCGTGATCACGAGCGCGGTCTTGCGGCCGACGCGATCGCCGAGATGCCCGAATACGATCCCGCCGAGCGGCCGCGCGGCGAAGCCGGCCCAGAACGTGACGAACGCGAGCAGCGTCGCGACGCCGGGGTCCATCGTGCTCGAAAAGAACACCTTGCCGAACACGAGCGCCGCGGCCGTGCCGTAGATGTAGAAGTCGTACCACTCGATCGTGGTGCCGACGAACGCCGCGAAGGCGGCGCGGCCAGGCCGCGGTTGCGCGGAGGGCGGGGATTGCGGACGGCTCATCGATGTCTCCAGGTTGGTGTTCGGGGGCGCGACTGCCGCGCGCCTTTCCCGGGTGGCCGGCATTGCGCCGCCGGCCGGCGGCGTTGTGTCGGTCGGCGGCGCCTAGTCGGGCGCCTGGCCGGGTGCCGTTTTCAGCACGCCGGCATCGAGCAGTTGCTGCTGAAGCGCGCGATCGACGCCGAGCCGATCGAGCACCGCGCGCGTGTCGCGGCCGAGCGCGGGCGGCGGTGTTCGGTAGGTGGCCGGCGTGCGCGACAGCTTCACCGGCGACGCGGTGCCGCGATACCCACCGATCTCGACGAACAGGTTCCGGTGCAGCGCATGCGGATCGTGCGCGACGTCGGCCACCGTTCGCACCGGCCCGCACGGCACGCCCGCCGCCATCAGGTCGCGCGCGAGCGGCTCGCACGCGTGCGCGGCGAGCCGCGCCTCCAGTTCGGCCTTCAGCTCGGGCCGGTGCGCGCAGCGGCTGCGGTTGTCGACGAAGCGCGGATCGGCCGCGAGCGTCGGCGCGCCGAGATGCACGGCGAGCCGCGCGAACTGCCGGTCGTTGCCGACCGCGAGGAAGATCGGCACGGTCGCCGTGCGGTAGCTGTCGTATGGCGCGATGTTCGGATGCGCGTTGCCGCTGCGCGCCGGTACGCGCCCCGAGCCGAAGAAGTTCGGCAGGTGCGGATGCAGCAGCGACACACCGCAGTCGTACAGCGCGATATCGATCGACTGCCCGCACCCGCTCTTCTCGCGCTCCGCGAGCGCCAGCAGGATGCCCGCGAGCGCGTTGAGCCCCGTGACCATGTCGACGATCGGCAAACCGATGCGCGTCGCGTCGCCGTCGCGCTCGCCGTTGACGCTCATCAGCCCCGCCATCGCCTGGATCACCGCGTCGTAACCGGGCAGCCCGCCGAGCGGACCGTCCGCGCCGAAGCCCGTCACCGCGCAGTGGATCAGGCGCGGGAAGCGCGGCTGCAGGTCACGCGCATAGTCCATCCCCCAGCGCGCGAGCGTGCCGGGCTTGAAGTTCTCGACGAGCACGTCGGCGTCTTCGAGCAGGCGCCACAGGATCGCGCGCCCTTCTTCGTGCGACAGGTCGAGCGCGAGCCCTTCCTTGTTGCGGTTGACGCCCATGAAGTACCACGCGGTATCGCCGAGGAACGGCGGCCCCCAGCCGCGCGTCTCGTCGCCGGCCGGCGGCTCGATCTTGACCACCGTCGCGCCGTGGTCGGCCAGCGCCTGCGTGCAGTACGGGCCACCGAGCACGCGGCTCAGGTCGACGACCTTCAGGCCGTCCAGCGCACCTCGCGTCGCGTTCATCGTTCGACCTCCGGCAGCAGGTCGAGCGCCGTGTCGAGCGCGATCGGCGTACCGCGCAGCAGCGCGTCGTATGCGGCCGAATCGTCGTCGCGCGACGCAGGCGCGAGCGGATCGACCGGCAACAGCTTGTGGCGCACGATCAGGTGCGCGAGCGCGAGGCGCCGGAAATCCGGCGCGAGCCGCACGCCCTCGCAGGCCATCAGCACGGCCGCGCTCGTGTAGTACAGCGCGGATGCGGCCTGCCGCACGCGTGAATCGTCGCCTTCCGCCGCGACCCGCGCGAGCGCGTCGCATGCGCGCGCGAGAACGCGCCGCAGCGCCTCGCGGCTCGCGTCGGGCAGCGGCGCCGCGCCGAGCCGGTCGCCGAGGAACGCGCGCAGCGCATCGAGCGCGTGCTCGCGCTGCGCGGCCCGCGCGACGTCGAGCGCGACGATGTTGCTCGTGCCTTCCCAGATCGAGCCGAGATGCGCATCGCGCACGACCCGCGCGTCGCTCCACTCTTCGATGTAGCCGGTGCCGCCGCGCACTTCCATCGCGTCGCCCGTCACGCGGCGCGCATCGCGGCACGCGCGGAACTTGATCAGCGGCGTCAGGATCCGCACGCAGCGCGCGGCCTGCTCGTCGCCCGCATCGGCCTGCGGCAGCAGCAGTGCGATCTGCATGAACATCGCGCGCGCGGCCTCGGCCGGCAGCAGCATCTTCATCAACTGGCGCTGCATCAGCGGCATCTCGATCAGCTTGCGGCCAAAGGCCTCGCGATGCGCGGCGACGTGCAGCGCCTCGTTCAGCGCCCGCCGCATCAGCCCGGCCGCGCGCACGCCGTTCGACAACCGCGACATGTTGATCATGTCGGCCATCTGGTGGAAACCGCGGCCGATCTCGCCGATCAGGTAGGCCTGCGCGCCTTCGAGCGCGATCTCGCCGCTCGCCATCGACCGGCTGCCGAGCTTGTCCTTCAAGCGCACGATCCGGTAACGGTTGCGCGTGCCGTCCGGCAGCGTCTTCGGCAGCAGGAACAGCGCGAGGCCCTTGATACCGTCCGGCGCGCCGTCGGGCCGCGCGAGCACCATCGCGAGATCGGCATCCGCGTTCGAGCAGAACCACTTGTCGCCCGTCAGGCGCCAGACGGTCTCGCCGTGCGCGTCGGTCTCGCGCACTGCACGCGTCGCGATGCGGCCGACGTCGGAGCCGGCCGCCTGCTCGGTCATGAACATCGCGCCCTGGTACAGCGTGTCGAAATCGCGCGACGCAAGCATCGGCAGGTAACGCGCGACGAGTGCCGGATCGCCGAAGCGGCGCAGCGTGCGCGTCAGCGAATCGGTCATGCTGACCGGGCAGCACAGCCCGAATTCCGCCTGCACGAACAGGAACGTCAGCGCGTACTTGACGAGCGGCGGCACGGATTCAGAACCGTGGCTCAACGACGCGAGCCCGAGCTCAGAATACGCGACGCGTTCGAGCGCGACATACGCGGAATCCTTGTCGATCCGCTGCACGGCCTCGCCGCGCCGGTTGCGGTGCTCGAGCACGGGCGGGTGCTTGTCCGCACGCGACGCCCATTCGTCGAGCTCGCCCGACACGCGCGCGCCGAGCGCACGGAGCTGCGGCTCGAGTTCGGCATAAAGCGCGTCGCCGAGATGCAGCTTCAGCAACGCGCCGAGATCGGGATCGGCGGTGAAGAAATCGATGCCCCGGCTGTCGGGGATGTTGGATGCGCCGGTATCCGGCGTGCGGGCGGTGTCGTTCATGCGTGTGTCTCCTGGGTTGCCGGCACGTCGGCCGGACCTGACGCCGCGGCGCCCGGCCGGCCCTGTGCAAAGCCTTCCGCTGAGCGTAGGCGCGCGATCGATAAGCGTCCAATACAGGATTTATCCGGTACGATAGATATCGCTTATCGATGCCGACGCCGGGAGGAGACACCATGGAACTGAGGCAGTTGCGCTACTTCGTGGCGGTCGCCGAGGAGCTGCATTTCGGGCGCGCGGCGAAACGCCTGTTCATCTCGCAGCCGGCGCTGAGTTTCGACATCCGCAAGTTCGAGGAATCGCTCGGCGTGCAGCTTTTCTCGCGCACCAACAAGACCGTCGCGCTGACCAACGCGGGCGAAGTGCTGCTCGGCGAAGCGCGCCGGCTGCTGCTGCAGGCGGCCGAGGCCGAGCGCCTGACGGTGCGCTCCGCGTCGGGCCTCGCGGGCCGGCTGCGGATCGGCTTCGTCCATTCGATGCTGTATCGCGGGCTGCCCGATGCGGTGCGGCGCTTCGAGGCCGACTACCCCGGCGTCGAGGTCGTGCTGAGCGAGATGAATACGCACGCGCAGGTGCAGGCGATCCAGCGCGGCCAGATCGATCTCGGTTATGCGCACTGGGGCCACTTCCCGCCCGAGGTCGAATCGGCGCCCGTCTATGCGGAGCCGTTCGTATGCTGCCTGCCGGCCGCGCATCCGCTCGCGCGCCGCAGGCAGCTCGCGGTCGCCGCGCTCGCGGCGGAACCGTTCATCCTGTTTCCACGCGACGCCGCGCCGCACTATCACGACCTGATCATCGCGCAGTGCGTGAACGCGGGATTCAGCCCGCTGATCCGCCACGAGGCGCGGCTGTGGCAGACGATCCTGTCGATGGTCGAGTTCGGGATGGGCATCGCGCTGGTGCCGCGCGTGCTGCAGCAGGTGAAAAGCGACCGGCTCGCGTTCCGGCCGCTGAAGGACGCGTCGCTCGAATCGCGCACGCTCGCGCTGAAGCGCAGCGGCACCGCCGAACCGGTGGCGCTGCGCTTCGCCGACTACGTGCGCGCATCGATCGACGCGCTGCCCGCGCTCGCGGGCTGAGCAGGAGCACGGCTCCACTGCTTCGCTACTTCGCTACTTCGCTTCAGGCTGCAGCACCGGCTGCGCACGCCGATACCAGACCGCGTACACGACCGACAGCGCGATCAGGAACGGAATGCCGAAGATCAGCGTCATGTGGAATTCGGCCGTGAAGTAGGTCGTCACCATCACCGCGAGCATCAGCCCCGCGCCGAGCAGCGTCAGCAGCGGAAAGCCGCGCATCCGGAATGCGGGCGCCGGCAGGCCGAGCGCCGCGCGGCGCCGCCGGAAGCAGTAATGCGTGACGAAGATCATCATCCACGTGAACAGCGCGCCGAACATCGACACCGCCATCATGATCGTGAACGACGCGTCCGGATACAGCACGCTCAGCACCGTCGCGAGCGCGATGCCGAGCGTCGACAGCATCAGCGCGCCGAACGGCACGCCGCGCGCGTTCACTTCGCCGAGCGCCTTCGGCGCATGCCCCGCGCGCGACAGGCTGAACATCATCCGCGTCGTGATGTAGAGCTGGCTGTTCATCGCGGATAGCGCGGCAACCAGCACGACGAAGTTGATCAGCCCGGCCGCGCCCGGCAGGTGGATCGCCTCCATCACCTTCACGAACGGGCTTTCGTCACGCCCCGCCGCCGTCCACGGAACGATCGCGAGCATCAGCGCGAGCGTGACGAGATAGAACAGCACGAGCCGCACGATCGTCGAGCGGAACGCACGCGTGACCGCGTGCTCGGGATCCTCCGCTTCGCCGGCCGCGACCGCGATCATCTCGATGCTCAGGTAGCTGAAGATCGACACGATCACCGCGACCCACATCCCCCACACGCCCTTCGGGAAGAAGCCGCCGCGATCCGTGTAATGGTGGAAGCCCGCGCGTGCCGCGCCGTCGCCGACCAGCCCCGGATTGCCGAACACGACATACGCGCCGAGCATGATGAAGCCGACGATCGCCGCGATCTTCACGACCGAGAAGCCGTATTCGACCGCGCCGAACACGTCGACGCTGCGCGCGTTGACGAACACCAGCAGCGCCGAGAAACCGACGATCCACAGCCAGCCCGGCACGCCGGGGAACCAGTACTTCATGTACAACGCGATCGCGGTGACTTCGGTGCCGACCGCGAGCACGATGCACGCCCAGTACGCGTAGCGCACGAGAAACCCTGCCCACGGGCTCACGTAATGTTCGGCGTACGCGCCGAACGAACCGGATGTCGGATGCGCGACCGTCATCTCGGCGAGACAGCCCATCAGCAGCAGCGAGATGAACGCGCCGATCGCGTAGCTGACGAGCACGCTCGGGCCCGCGAAGCCGATCGCGAAGCCGCTGCCGAGAAAGAGACCGGTGCCGATCGCGCCGCCGATCGCGATCATCGCCATCTGCCGTGCGGAAAGCGTGCGGCGCAAACCTTGCTCGCGCGCCGCGATGTGCTGGAATTGCCCTTCAGGTTGCATTGAATGACCTCGTTCGAAAGCGATTGTCTGGTCGAAGCGCCGATGGCGCGCGGCACGGCGCCGGTCCGGCCGGCCGCCGCGCGCCGCGCGCTCAGAACATGTGGCGCACACCGGCCGCGATGCCCGTCTGGTTGCCGCGGCCCGGCATCTCGGTGAACGCGCCGCCCGTGACGCGGTTGTAGTCGACCGTCGCATAAACCTGCGTCGCCTTCGACAGCGCGTACTCGGCCTCGAGCACGCCCGTATAGCGCTTGCCGCCGTTGCCGGCGATGCCGTTGACGTTGCGGATGTCGTCGTAATACGCGACGCCCGTCACCGACACGGCCGGCGTGACCTTGACGCTCGCGCCCGTGTAGAAGATCGCGTCGCGGCGCGGGTTGTCCGCGAACGACCCGTAGCTCACCTGGCGGCCCGGCGCGGTCAGCAGCGCCTCGTCGAGCACGCCCGAACGGTCGACGCCGCCGAGATAACCCGCGTACAGCGTCGCCGCGCCGAACGCGTAGCGCGCGCCAGCGCCCCACGCCTGCTGCGCACGGCTCTTCAGGTCGCGCACCTGCTGGTACGTCGCGCCGACCATCAATCCGCCCTGCGTGTACGACACGTGCGTGCCCCAGTATGCATTCGCGCCCAGGCTGCCCGCGACGCCGCCGAAGCCGTAGCTCGCGCCGACGTTCAGCCCGCCGAACGTGCCGTCGTAGCTGACGACGTTGCTCGCGCGGCCTTGCGTGAGGAAGTACGGCCACATGTTGGCCGTGTAGTTGCCGACCGTCAGCGGATCGAGGTCGCCGAACAGGTTGAACGCCTCGGTCGCCTGGCGGCCGAGCTTCACGGTGCCCCAGTCGCTCGCGACGCCAACATACGCGTAGCGGCCGAACAGCGCGCCGTCGAGCTGCCCGTTCTGCGGCTCGAAGCCGCTCTCGAGCCGGAAGATCGCCTGCAGCCCGCCGCCGAGCGCTTCGCTGCCCTTCAGCCCCCAGCGGCTGTTCGTGATCGCGCCGTTGGTCATCTGCACGCTTGCGTCGTTCGACGCGTCGGCATGCGTCGTGTAGCGGATGCTCTGGTCGACGATGCCGTACAGCGTCACGCTGCTCTGCGCCATCGCGCCGCTCGCGGCGAGCGTGCCCGCCACCATTGGCAGTGCGAATCGATAAATCCTCTTCATGTTCTCCTCCAGTCCTGTTCTCGTTTCTCGATGATTGTGGTAACTGCCCACCGCGCAACGCGGTGTTCCTGCTAGGTGCGCGCCGCGGGCAACGCGACGTACGCGACGAGCTCGACGCGCATCGCCGGATGCGCGAAACCCTGCACGCCGACACACGTACGGTTCGGATACGGTTCGCGGAAGTGGCGCCGGTATTCGGCGTCGAATTCGGGCATCGCCTTCACGTCGGACAGGTAGACGAGCACCTGCGCGACATCGTCCATCGTCGCGCCGGCCGCCGCGACGGCCTTCGCGAGATTCGCGAGCGTGATGCGCGCCTGCTCGGCCATCGTGTCGCCGACGATCGCGCCGGACGCATCGACCGGCCCGTGACCGGTGAACATCAGCCCGCCCGCGCGGGTCGCCCACGAGAACGGTTGCGCGAGCTGCGGCAAGTCGACCGGGATCGTTTCAGCCATCGTGTCCTCCTTCTGATCGGGATCGGGACGCTCAGGCGGCCCGACGCGACGCGCCACCGAGCACGTCGGCGATCGCGTTCGCGACATGGTCGACGTTCGCGTCGTTCAGGCCCGCGATGCACATACGGCCCGAGCGCAGCAGATAAACGCCGTGCGATGCCCGCAGCCGGTCCACGTCGGCCGCGCCGATGCCCGTGTAGCTGAACATGCCGCGCTGCGCGACGAGCGCGTCGAACGCGCGTGCCGGCAGGCACGTATCGAGCCGCGCCTTCAGTTCACCGCGCATCCGCTTGATGCGCGTGCGCACCTGCGCGACTTCGCCTTCCCAGCACGCGCGCAGCGTGTCGTCGTTCAGCACCGTCGACACGAGCTGCGCACCGAACAGCGGCGGGCTCGAATAGGTGCGGCGCACGCCCGCCTGCAACTGGCTCAGCACCGTCGCGGCCTCGCCCGCGTTCGCGCAGACGATCGACAACCCGCCGACGCGCTCGCCGTACAGCGAGAAGTTCTTCGAGAACGAGTTGCCGACGATCGCCGGCAGCCCCGCATCGACGATCGCGCGCACGGCCCAAGCGTCGTCGGCGAGACCGTCGCCGAAACCCTGGTACGCCATGTCGAGGAACGGAATCAGCCCGCGCCGCGCGAGCACGTCGATCACCGCGCGCCATGCATCGCGATCGAGGTCGAGCCCTGTCGGGTTGTGGCAGCACGGCTGCAGCAGCACGACACTGCGCGCCGGCAACGCGTCGAGCGTCGCGAGCATCGCGTCGACGCGGATGTCGTTGCGCGCTTCGTCGTAATACGGATACGTGTGCACATCGAGGCCGGCCGCCGAGAAGATCACGCGGTGGTTGTCCCACGTCGGGTCGCTGATCCAGATCGCGCTGTCGGGGAAATAGCGCTTCACGAATTCCGCGCCGAGCCGGATCGCGCCCGATCCGCCGAGCGTCTGCAGCGTCGCGATGCGCCCTTCCGCGAGCGCCGCGCAATCGTCGCCGAACACGAGACGCTGCACGCCCTGCCGGTAGTCGGCGAGCCCTTCCATCGGCAGATACGTGTGCGGCGCACCGGCTTCACGCACGCGCCCGGCCGCGATGCGCGTGCTGTCGAGCACCGGAATCCGGCCCGCGTCGTCGTAGTAGAGGCCGATGCTCAGGTTGACCTTGTGCGGATGCGCATCCTGCTGGAACGCCTGGAACAGCGACAGGATCGGATCGCCCGGATAGGCGGGAATGTGTTCGTACATGGCGGAATGACGGTAAAGGTTGAAGGCGGCGGCACGACCGGCGGCATCGCGTTGCGTCAGGCCGTGCGATCGAGACATGGGGCGCATGTTATCGAGGACGAAATAGAATGAGCTTCACTTTTCGATGACGAGCCGGCTCGATTGCAGTAGAGTCTGCGATTCCTATCTCCAAATTCACCGGATTCTGCGAAATGGCTCTGGATCGAACCGACATGCGGATCCTCCGGCACCTCGAACGTGACGGACGGATCAGCAATCAGGACCTAGCGAACGCGGTCGCGCTGTCGCCGTCGGCATGCCTGCGGCGCGTGAAGCTGCTCGAGGAACGCGGCGCCATTGCGGGGTATCGCTGCACGATCGAGCCGAAGAAGGTCGGCGTCGCGTTCGAGGCGCTCGTGCATGTATCGATGCGGCCGGACGTGCCCGAGTGGCACGACCGGTTCGTCGAGGCGATCCAGCAGTGGCCGGAAGTCATCGCGGCGCAGATCGTCACAGGTGGATCGAACTACGTGCTGACGGTTCGCGCGCGCGACCTCGATCACTACTCGGACTTCGTGATCAACCGGCTGCACCGCGCGGCGGGTGTGATGTCGATCAACTCGAGCATCGTGCTCGCGACGCTCAAGCGCGACGGGTCGATCCTCGATCTCGTCGAGCCGTCGATGGCCGGCTGACGGATCGTTGCGCGGATCTGAAAAAAATTTGCAGAAAGGGCTTTACGAACCCCAAAAGCTCTGACATAATTTCAGCTTCTTTGGGCGGTTAGCTCAGCGGTAGAGCACTGCCTTCACACGGCAGGGGTCACTGGTTCGATCCCAGTACCGCCCACCAAAGAATATTCCGGGGTGTTCTCGGAACATCCCGAAACCCGCTTAGCTGCAAGGCTTAGCGGGTTTTTTCATTCCAGGGAATTCCGGAAAACGCCAACGGCAGCCGGGGGTATGTAGGGGTATTTTTAGGGGTACGCGCCGCGAAATGCTGCGCCTCCGCTCGGAGATACCCCCATGCCGCTCACCGACATCGCAATCAAGAACGCTAGGGCCGGCGACAAGCCGCAGAAGCTGTTTGACGGCGGCGGTTTGTTCCTACTCGTCACGCCAGCAGGACGGCGCTACTGGCGGTTCAAGTACCGAATCGCCGGTAAGGAAAAGTTGCTCGCGTTCGGCGTCTATCCGGACGTATCGCTACAAGCGGCGCGCAAGAAGCGCGATGACGCCCGCGAGAAGCTGGCGGCCGGTATCGATCCCGGCGAAGCGAAGAAGGCGGACAAGCGCGCCGCCCGCCTCGCCGCCGCGACGAGCTTCGAAGCCGTTACGCGCGAATGGTTCAACAAGCATTCGCCCGGATGGGCAACAAGCCATTCGAGCAAGATCATCGCCCGCTTCGAAAACGATGTGTTCCCGTGGCTCGGGAAGCGCCCTATCTCCGAAATTCAGCCGGCCGAGGTGTTCGACGTTATCCGCAGGATCGAAGCACGCGGAACGCTCGACACGGCCCACCGGGCGAAACAGAACTGCGGCCAAGTATTCCGATATGCCGTCGCAACCGGTCGCGCAACGCGCGACGTAACGGCCGACCTTCGTGGCGCACTTCCGCCGATCCAACAAAAACATTTCGCGGCCATCACTGACCCCGGCAAGGTCGGCGAGTTGCTGCGAGCGTTCGACGCTTTCGGCGGAACGTTTCCGGTTCACTGCGCGCTCAAGCTCGCGCCGATGCTGTTCCGTCGCCCGGGCGAGTTGCGTGCCGCTGAATGGTCTGAAATCGACTTGGATAACGCGACGTGGGAGATTGATGGCACACGCATGAAACGCAACAAGGCGGCCAAGATGGACGGCGGAGCGCATATCGTGCCCCTACCCGATCAGGCCGTCGCCATCCTTCACGAATTGCACGCGTTGACCGGCGGCGGTCGTTATGTATTCCCCGGGGCACGCGACAGGAATCGACCGATGAGCGAGGCAACGATTAACGCCGCGCTGCGCCGGCTCGGCTACGATACACGCACCGAAATCACCGGTCACGGCTTCCGAGCGATGGCGCGTACCATCATGGTCGAAGTGCTCGGTGTCGCGGTCGAGGTGATCGAATCACAACTGTCCCATACCGTGAAAGACCCGCTCGGACGCGCGTACAATCGAACGACCTTCCTTCCGCAGCGCCGCGAAATGATGCAGAAATGGGCGGACTATCTCGACCGACTCAAGGCGGGCGCGGAAGTTATCCCGATAAGTGCATCGGCACGGTAAGCGGTCGGTTTCCACTACTCGCCTACGTCCAAGCGAAGGTGCCGTCGATTCGGCCGAACTCTCGTCGCTATGCATCCGCATAGGTAAGCGGCGGCACGCCTATCAAACGGAACGGAGGCAGTTCAACGCCCTTACCTGTGTTCGGTTGAACATCGTCCCGCATCGCGCGCAGCAAGTCGTTCAACCGCCTGTCGTGCGTTGCTCGGCTTCGGTCTGCGTTGCGATAGGTTGTTTCGTCTTGGTACGCATATAAAGCCGCGAGAACTTCGCCCGATGCGACGAGCGCCAACGCGTTCAGCGCATCGGCATACCGCTCATGGGCAGCCGCCGGGATGCTTCTACCCTCGATTACGCCGGAAAGTGCCGCGACGTACTCTCGATAGTGTTCCAACTTCGTTTTGCGCCAGTCCGCGTCATGCTCTCGTTTCCGAGTCAAATATGACGTTAGGATGACCCCTACAATCGCCAAACAACCCGTAACGACGCCGGTCAGCAAGGCGTTCATTGCGACTCTCCTTATGCGCCCCCGCGCCTATCCGAAAGTTTAAGCGACAAACTGCGCATTCCAGCGTACCCGCCCGGCCGGCGCACTCGGCGACTACAGATTTAGCACGCCCGTGCTTAATTTCGCGGCGGTAAAAATTCGCTTTGCGCCACGATCTCCGGCGCGATCCGGTCAGGGATTGCCCCTCCCCTAGTGGGGGCGTCACGACGCCGTGCAGACCCGTCACGCGGGCGCTGTCCGTCTCGCACGAGGGCCGCGCATAAGGCGGGTTATGAGCGTGCACGTCGACCGCTTAAAACGCCTGAAATCGGTCTCCCTCACCGCGCGCTGCCTCGTAGCTAGCGAAACAAAACGTTACGCCGAAGAATCGAGAAATTCCGCGTTTTCCTGCATCTTCAATCAATTGCGGCCGAACACCTAGGAATAGCCGGCGAGGAACGACCCATCGCTCGCACGCTCAACGGGGACCCTCGGGTACCGGGTCGCCCGCGTTAGCGGAATTGATAGTGAAGGAGCCCCCACATGCGCTAGAGTACCAACCCGTAGCTCGGTAACAATGTGTTTGTAAAAATCGAACGAGGAGAACCGTATGGCTGACTACATTTATATCGATAACTCGAATCTCTACATCGAAGGGCGACGGGTGAGTGCTGTTAAACAAGGACTTGCCCGCACGATTCGAGAGGCTATGGATGACGGAATTTTCGATCATGGTTATACGATCAGCTTCGGGAAGCTCCACGAGTTCCTGACTGGGAAAGATTTGGGCAACATCAAGCGAGCCGCGCTCTTTGGTTCGCGCCCGCCGCCGAATGATTCAATTTGGCAGCATGCGGAGAAGGCGGGGTTCGAGTTGCATCTGGAAGACCGGAATGTCAAGAACAAAGAGAAGAAGATCGACACCGGGATTGCCACGCTACTTACAAAAGATGCATACAAAAACGGCGATCCCAAAACAGACACCTTTGTACTAGTTGCAGGCGATGCTGATTATGTGCCGACGATCAATGAACTTAAAGCTGACGGATATTCGGTTCAGGTCGTATTCTGGAGCCACGCGGCCAAGGAATTGATTGCCGCCGCATCGAAGTTCATTCCGCTTGACGAATACCTCGAAAATCTTCGCATCTAACCTGTTGAGCGCTTGTGGAACGGCAAGCGGCACGAAAGAACGGCACATGCCGTCGAAGCATGCCGCCTGCCGATGTCCAGCTTAGGAGCCTGCGACTTCGGCCAACAGGTCGCTATGCGGTCGCGAACGGCGAGTTTCCCACTTCTGACGCGACACGAAGTCGAACAGCGGTTCGAGCGCCGCATCTACGAGCATCCGTACCCGCGATACCAGTTCCTCGCTTGGAATCGACCCGTCATGAACAAGCGCGCGAACGTCGCGTTGTGCCTCGGCGATTTTCGCGCGAGCCGCCTTGATTTGGGGCATGTTCGTCGTGACATTGCCGACGCGAGCGCCCAGCCAGTTCTTCTCCGTGAATACGTCGGTCCGAACTGCGGCGCGCAACAAATCATCGGCGCTCGACAATTCGTCGAGCGCCTCGCCGACTTCGGGCGGCGCGGTGCGTTCGAGTTCGGTCAGGATGCGTTCGCGCGCGCCGCTATCAGCCATCGTCCAAACCGCGAGGCGGCCGCGCGTTTCAAGCATCGACTTTTCAGCTTCGTAACATGCAGCCTTCGCCGCAGCGAAGGCAACAGCCGCGCGTTCGGCCTCAGTGGTCAACGCGGACCGTTCGCGTTTCCGGTCCGGCAGCGACTTCAGTTCGTGCGCCAGTTCCGCTCGGCGCTCGTCAACCTTGGCGCGCTGTTTCGCCTCAAGTTCGCCGGTGAGGCCGGCATCGTTAGCGAGCGCTTCAAGGGCTTCGAGGCGTTCGGGCAAGGGGCGCTTCAACGGGTTCATAGCCATTCTCCAAAAAGGCGCGTTAGCGCGGGATCAAGACGATGTAATCTTCGGGACAAATTTCGACGCGGTACTTCACCGGACCGGGCTTTACAACTTGGTATGGCGCCCGGCCGTCCGGACCGGGCCAAAGGAGAATGCTGTAACTGCCATGCGCGGCGTCAAAATGCAACCGCTCCAGAAGCCTTTTCGGTACAGATACTTTCATAATTTCGCATTCCTATTTACTTAGGCAAAACACCTTCACAGTACGGGCTGCCCCGCGCCTACAAATCGTCTTGCATATCCGACGTGTCGCCGCGGTAGAAGGCCGTTGCTTGTCCGGAACCGTCCATAGCCGGCCGCCCGCTCCCGCGTTCGTCACCGTCGTTCGAACCTTGCATAGTGGCCCGCTTGCGCTTCACGTGGTAAGCGGTCAGCACGGCGTGCGCGACCATGTCGAGCGCCGGTTTAGCGTCGCCGCTTCGGTCGGTCCAAACCTTCGGGGTCAACGTGCCGGCCAGCGCGACGGAATCGCCGTCATCGAGTGCCATCAGACCGGCCTTCGCGCCGTCCGAGAATGCAATCACGTTCACGAATAGCGCTTCGCCGTCACTAACGGCAGCGCGCACCTTCGCCGTGACGAACGACCTGCCGGTCGCGCCCGTGCGCTCGGTCGCTTTTCCGAGCATTTTGCCTGCAATAAGACCGTCGATCATTGTTGCTCTCCGGTTTGCGGGGTGTTGCCCAACGACTTGTCCACGTCGGATACGTTGGACACGTGGACAACTTGGTCAACATCCTGTTGTCCATCTTGACCAACTTGGCCAAAGTTGTTCATGTTGTCCATATTGGCCATGCTGTTGTGTGTGGACGGGACGGTGTCGGGTTTAGCCTTCTTCGGCAAGCTCCAGTACCATTTTCCCCCCACGCCGGGACGCTTTTTCACCTGAAGCTCTTCAGAGGCTCGGCGCAAGGTGCGACCGGCGATACCCGCGAGCTTCGCTTCGGCTTCTACCGCCTTGCTCGGAACCATATCTTCGCGCAGCGCCGCACGCAGGAATTCGACCGCCTTCGAAAGCGCGCTTTCATCTTCTCGGGTTTCCTCATTCGGATCGGTGAGCAGTTCGCGCGCCGTACCCTCCACCGGTTTGCCCCATGCGATTGACGAGGCGGAAATTCCTGGCAACGGTTCGGACTGTTGTAGGCGATATTCAAATCCGCCGCCATCCGGTCCGATGTTCGACTTCGCTCGGGCAAAAATGCGGCGGTCGTCGTCCTCTTCCGACTTCACCTTGGCGGCCACCATCACCACCCGGGGCACACCAGCGAACGCAATCGAGCCGTTGAGACGTTGCGCCGGGTCGGCACCTTGACCACCCTTGCTGAAATGCGTGATGCCGATGAGGGCGGCGCGCATGCTAGCTGCAAGGTCAACCAGCGGTTGCAGCGCGCGGCGCGTTTCCGTGTTTTTGTGTGAGTCGCCGGTCACAGCGGACACGATTGGGTCAACGATAATCAGGCGAATGTTACCGATTCGGTCGGCTGCTTCCTGAAACGCCAGCATGTCGCGCGCCGGATCGAACGAATGCACTTCGCCGTTTACGCGCGCGCCCGTCACGAAGTAAATCCGGTTCCGGTCGCCACCCGATGCCAACAGGCGGGGCAGCAGCGTATCCGCGGGGTCGTCCTCGCCCGACCAAATGAGCACGTTTCCATGTTCGCATTGCGAGCCGTCCGGCCAGCATCCGCCGCATGTCACCGTCGCGGCCAGTCCGAGCGCAATCGTGGTTTTACCCTGTCCCGGCGGACCCGCGAGAATGTGCACTTTGCCGCGAGCGAGCCACTCGTACCACAGCCAGCTAATCGGTTCCGGCTTCAGGTCGGAACCGTTGACGAGAATCACGCCATCCCGCACCGGCTCAGTTTTCTGAGCGTGCTTGCCGTTCGCAATGGCCAGTTGAACGGCCTCTGCGCCGCCGCTCACGGCAAGGTCGTTCAGGTCAAGTCCCATAGCTCACCTCTACAACTTCGCGGCCCGCGTTGGACCAGCGTTGCGCGCACGCAGCGGCGGCGACCTTGCCCGCCGAGTCATCGTCTACAGCGATGATCAGCGATTCAATTCCGGCCAGCACCGGGAGCGCCTGCAGGTTGCCCGCATCGATGCATGCCCAAACCGGCGCATAGCCGTGCGCGAGCGACAGCGCCGTTTCGATGCCTTCCGCGATGCCGAGCCCGCTCGTTACGGCCTCGTCGGGCCACAAGCGAATGACGCCACCCGCCTTGCGATGCCCGCCGAGCAACAGGCGCGGCGGATCAACTTCAGCCTTGCGGCCATCGGTCCGAATCCATGTTTTGTGCAAGGTCATGGATTCGCGCGTTACCGCGTGCGTCACGAGCCCGACGAGCGCCGGGCCGGCATAGCCGTTCGGATGCTTCAGCGACGGATGCCAGCGCAAATCGCCATCGGTCGGCGGGATGCGGCAGTGGCGAGCGTTGAGATAGGCCAGCGCATCCCAAGAAACGACGCGACACGCGTTCCAAAGGTCGAGCCCATAGTCAGACAGGGCGTGATGCTTCACGAATGGCGTAACGACCGGAGTGCGCGCCATGCTATGCGCCGAGCCGTACACACCACGTTCGGGGCGGTACGTTTCGGTGTAGTCGCAGCGGAAACAGTGCGCGACGCCCGCACCGCTTGCGGCGATGGTCAATCCGAGCGTCTTGTCGCGTTCGCCGCGCCCGCAAACGGGGCAACTCACGCGGTAGTTACCGGTCGCGTAATGGCTCCATGCAATCGCGCTCATGCGACCTCCCGCGCGTTGAGCCAGCGGGCGACCTTGCGGCGGTCGGTGGTCGTGAGGCGATACACGCCGCGACGCACTTCACATCCGTCGCGGTCGATGTACGGGACCCGCACACACGGCAACGCGAGGCCCTTTGCGCGCAGGCTTGCGATGAGAGCGGGGGAATTCGAGCAGCCGGTGAAATGGTCGAGTTCTTCACGCGGCATCGGGCGGCGTTGCAGCACAGTCAGCGCGCGCAGGTGACGGGGGTTTTTCGTTCCGGTAAACTTGCTGCGTTGGTTCGCGCTCGTCGGCTTCGGTTGGCGGGCGTTTTTCTTTTTCATCGCCTCAGCCCTCGACGCGATAGCCGGCCGGATCAGCGATCCACGCATCAACATCAACGCGCCGCCATGCGACCGAACGAGTGCCGATACGGACGTTTCGCGGGAACGTGCCGGCTCGCATCTTCGCGTAAATCGAGGAACGAGGCAGGCCAGTTTCAATCTCGACCTGCTTGCGGCGGACGAGCGCCTGTTTGATGATCTCGGCCATTTGGGGCTCCGTAAGTACGTTCCGGGCCATTCCCGGTACACGGAACCAAGGCTAGAGACGAACAAACGGAAAGAACCCAATATTGGGGTTCAGCGTTCCCAATATTGGGGTTTAGGACACGGGCGCGTCAGGGGTTGGGGTTGCGCCGGTCGATGTATTGGGCTGCTTCCTTGAGGCGGTCGCGCAACGTCTGCTCGCTGACGCTGACACCGATACCGGCCAAGTCCGACAGGATTTCCCCGATACCGTCGAGTCGATCAGCGTGAATATCGAGCCCGTGCCCGGTCACGGTGAGACCGCCGATAAGCTTGAGCGCCATCGTCCGACTTTTGCCCTGCAATTGATCGACCTCAAGCACTTGAATCTTCGCGTTCGCTGCGTCAAGCGACGCCGTCAGGTTCGATACGACACCGTTCAGCGCGTCAATCTGCTCGCGAAGCTGCGTGCGGTCGTCAGTGATGGCCGACGCTTGAGTCAGTTGGCGTTTCAAGCTTGCGCATTCCGCTTCGGCAACGCGCAATCGCTCCAACAGCTCCGCGTCAGTGGTCGGTTTCGGATTCGGCTCGGGAATCGGCCAGACGTGCCCGCGACTAGCGCACCATGCGCGGATATCGTCATGCGACAGCATCTGTTCGCCTCGATCAGCGCCCCAACTTCCGGCGGCGATTTCCTGATGTTCGATGGCATCGATCAAGGCATCTTGCCACTTGCCGATTTCTGCACCTTCGTCGTCGCTGATAAATCCCGATGCATCAAGGTCAATCCCGGCGAGAATCGCCGCTGCCCAGCGAAGAGAAACTTGATACCGACCGATAAACGGCTTGGACCAAACAGCGACGGACGTTTCGACCTGTTCGACATCGTGCCCGGCTCCTTCAGACCGTTCAAGAACGATTCCACGGTCGGCAAGGAACTCATAGATCGCGTCTACTTTGAAACCCAAACGGTCGTAATCAGAACGGTATGTCATCTGGGTCGAGCTCCCAATCCGGTGCAAATGTCCCGTGGGTAATCACGTATTGCAGTGCGCGTTGGGCATCTGCGACACGATTTCCACTGATTTGGAGCAAGCCCCGCCCCGGTGCAAGTTCATACCATTCAGGTAGCTCAATTGCGTGCGCGTTGTACAACTCTTCCGAAAGCCACGTGGCGGCATCCTTGAGGCTTACTGCTTGCGCTGCACACAACCCCTCAAGGATCTTGCGGAGGCTCACAAAGCTCGCTTCCCGTTCGGCCAAATCTTCTTTGATGCCCATTGCGCTCCCACACGCAAGACCCTTGGGTTAGAAACCGCGCCCGCCCGGCAAGGGGACCGGTCTTGGCGGAACAGCCGGGCACGACCGCTCGCCCAGCCACAGGGGCGACAATGGCCGGCACAGTCCATTGCGCCCGTCCGTACAGTACCAAGGAAGGCTGGCCCTGCTCAAGACTTGTAGTAGGAATGACAACAACGAAGAACGCATCCAAGTGCGCACGAGGGACGCAGCGCGTGACATCCGGGGGTACTTTTGGGGGTATGTCTCAGCCTATCAACTATCTCCCGCTTGCAGAGAAAGGAACACGTCCATCAATTCAAGGGAAGTACCGCCACCAAAGAATTCAAGGGCCTGCGTCTCACGACGCAGGCCCTTTTCGTTTTGGCGCCCGGCATACGCTGCCCGCCCATCTCGACTGGCGGCATACGCTCGAGACGAATCCGTTGCCTCGAACTCGACCGGCAGGCTCGCTGCAGTTGCCGTCGCGTTCATGCGACCTGCAGGATATCAATGCCGGCCCGGCAAACTCGTCGAAGCCGTGCGATTTCCGGACAATAGCGAGATACCGCCAATCGAAATCCTCCCCAAGAACGACCTTGCGTAAATGTTGCCTGACAACTGATGCGGCGCAATTCGTCAAACACGAATAGCTTGCGTCGGCGATACAAATCAGACAAATCGACCATCAGTCGCAAAACACCCTATTTCTTCGCCAAACAAGCACCGCAGGACCGGCGCCATCCACCTTCCGGCATCCGCACAATGCTCAGATATTTCATTCAACCATCACCCTGCTTTCGGCACGAAAGAACGAAAATCGCCAGCGTAATTTTTGGTAATTTTTATGTAACATCTGCCGAAATACGGATGCATAGAATCGTTGCGCCATATAACAGCCGGCCGAATCGGCATCGCATTCAGGCACGGAATCACGACTTGCGATGGTGAGCTGGCGATAGAGATTGCATACCCATGTCATCAGAGAAGAATGACTACACACTGTGGCTTACCGGTCTGAGCGGCGCCGGCAAGTCAACCCTCTCGCGCGAAATTGCCAGGCAGTTGCGCGCGCGCGATATTCCGACATGCATACTCGACGGAGACGAATTGCGGGCGGGCGTTTCTCCCGATCTCGGCTTCACGCGAGAAGATCGCACCGAAAACTGTCGTCGCACCGCCGAAATCGCGAAACTACTCAATGCCCAGGGTTTTACCGTAATCGTCGCGCTGATCTCGCCTTACGAAGCCGACCGGCGGCGGGCACGGCAAATTGTCGGTGAGGACCGGTTCGTCGAGATCTACTTGAAAACCGATATCGCGACCTGTTCCGCACGTGATCCGAAGAAGCTTTACGCAAAAGCGATCACCGGCCAGACGACGCAATTTACCGGCATCTCGGATCCATACGAAGTACCAACCGCTCCCGATCTCATCGTTGAAACTGGAACGATGGATATCGCCTCTTCGGTAGCGCTCGTCATGGATTTCGAGCGGCAGCGCCTCACGCACGCATAATCCCGGTCCGTCGTCATTGCACATCCGGGCGGCGCGCTGTTCACTTCCCGGCGATCGGACCGGCTTCAGAGGCCGGCCCGGTGCCGGGAACCCCAGACAGCATCGCCCGGAACCGCCCGCCGGTCCGGCCTGGCGAAAATCTCGAATCTCCGTCGAAAAAGACGCAATCTGCTCCACGCAAGCGCCGGGTCCATCGTCGCGCGACTACCCCACCCGCTCCGCCGTCGCGTCGAACGCACGCGTCGCCTTGTCGACGATCTCGTCGACCTCCGCCTCGCGGATCACGAGCGGCGGCGACAGCAGCATCCGGTCACCCGTCGCGCGCATGATCAGGTTGCCGTTGAAGCAGAAGTCGCGGCAGATCGTGCCGATATCGACATCCGCGCCGAACCGCTCGCGCCGGCCGCGGTCGCGCGCAAGCTGAACGCCCGCGACCAACCCCGTTCCCGCGATCTCCCCGACGATCGGATGGTCGCCCAGCGCGTCGCGCAGCCGGCGCTGGAAATACGGCCCGATGTCGTTCTTCACGCGCTCGACGATCCCTTCGTCGCGCAGCACTTTCAGGTTCGCGACCGCGACGGCCGCGGCCACCGGGTGACCCGAGTACGTGAGGCCGTGGTTGAATTCGCCGTTGTCGATGATCGGCCGCGCCACCCGCTCGTGAATGCCGACCGCGCCCATCGGCACATAACCCGACGTGAGGCCCTTCGCCATCGTGATCAGGTCCGGCTCGAAGCCGAAGTGCTGGTGTGCGAACCATTCGCCGGTGCGGCCGAAGCCGCCGATCACCTCGTCGGCGGCCAGCAGGATGTCGTACTTGCGGCAGATCCGCTGGATTTCCGGCCAGTACGTCGACGGCGGGAAGATCACGCCGCCCGCGCCCTGGAACGGCTCGCCGATGAACGCCGCGACGTTCTCCGCGCCGAGCTCGAGAATCTTCGCTTCGAGCTGCTGCGCACGCGCGAGGCCGAACGCCTCGGGCGTCTCGCCCGGCTGCGCTTCGCCGAAGAAATACGGTTGATCGATATGCACGATGTGCTCGACCTTCGACGGCATCTGCTCGTGCATGTAGCCCATCCCGCCGAGCGTGGCGCCCGCGATCGTCGAGCCGTGATAACCGTTCTTTCGCGAGATCACGTACTTCTTCTGCGGCTTGCCCTGCACGCGCCAGTACTGGTGCACGAGGCGCAGCACGGTGTCGTTGCCTTCCGAGCCGCTGTTGCAATAGAAGAAGTGGTTGAAGCCGGCGGGCGTCACTTCCGCGAGCATCGCGGAAAGCTCGATCACCGGCGGGTGTGTCGTCTTGAAGAACGTGTTGTAGAACGGCAGTTCCTGCATCTGGCGATACGCGGCGTCGGCGAGTTCCTTGCGGCCGTAGCCGACGTTCACGCACCAGAGGCCGGCCATCCCGTCGACGACCTTGTTGCCGTCCGAGTCCCACAGGTAGACGCCGTCGGCCTTCACGATCACGCGGCTGCCCGCGCGGTTCAGCGCACCCATGTCCGAGAACGGGTGGATGTGGTGCGCGGCGTCGAGCGCGCGGTATTCGGCGGTCGTGTGCGCGGCCGGTCGCGGTGAAACGGCTTCGTTTCGATCGGTCATGTTTCCTCCGTAAAACCGTGCCGCAAGCTCATACGTGCAGCAGCAGATGCCGGCGTTCCCACGAACTGATCACGCGGAAGAACGCTTCGTATTCGGTTTCCTTCAACGCCAGGTAGGCCTTCACGAACTTGTCGCCGAGGATGCCGGCGAGCGGCTCGCACGCGGCCATCAGCGAGATGCCTTCCTCGAGATTGCGCGGCAGCTGGTACGGCAGGTTGTAGCCGTCCGATGCGATCGGCTCGGTCGGCGCAAGCTGCTGCGTCATGCCGAGATAGCCGGCGGCGAGCGTCGCCGCGAACGCGAGGTACGGGTTGCAGTCGACGCCCGGAATCCGGTTCTCGATGCGTCGAGCCACCGGGCTCGACTGCGGGATGCGGAAGCCGACCGTGCGGTTGTCGTAGCCCCACTGCACGTTGATCGGTGCGGCCATGAAGCGCGACAGCCGGCGATACGAGTTGATGTACGGCGCGAAGATCGGCATCAGCGCCGGCGTGTATTTCTGCAGCCCCGCGAGATAGCTGCGGAACAGCGGCGACACGGCGCCGTCTTCGTCGGCGAACAGGTTGCGCCCCGTGCGCGCATCGGCAAGGCTCTGGTGGATATGCATCGCGGAACCGGGCTCGTTTTCCATCGGCTTGGCCATGAACGTCGCGTACATGTTGTGACGCAGCGCCGCCTCACGCACCGTGCGCTTGAACAGGAACACCTGGTCGGCCAGCGGCAGCGCGTCGCCGTGCACGAAGTTGATCTCCATCTGCGCGGCGCCGACTTCGTGGATCAGCGTCTCGATATCGAGGCCCTGCATCTCGCAGTACTCGTAGATGTCCTCGAACAGCGGATCGAACTCGTTGACGGCCTCGATCGAATACGACTGGCGGCCGGTCTCCGCGCGCCCCGTGCGGCCGACGGGCGGACGCAGCGGCAGGTCGGGATCGGCGTTCATGTCGACCAGATAGAACTCGAGTTCCGGTGCGACCACGGGTTTCCAGCCCTTCGCGTTGTACAGGTCGAGCACGCGGCGCAGCACGTAGCGCGGCGAGATCTCGACGGGAGAGCCGTCGAAATGCACGCAGTCGTGGATCACCTGCGCGGTCGGATCGACAGCCCACGGAATCAGGCAGATCGTCGACGGATCGGGCACGCACACCATGTCGGGATCGGTCACGCCGGTCAGCGAGCCGTCCTCCGGATAGTCGCCGGTGACGGTCTGCACCATCACGGCCTGCGGCAGCCGCATCGATTCGCCGGACTCGAATTTGTTGCGCGGGATGATCTTGCCGCGCGCGATGCCGGCCATGTCGGGAATGATCGCCTCGACCTCGGTGATACGGTGTTGTCGCAGGAATTCGCTCAGTTCGGGTTGCATGATCGGCCTCTTTCAGTCGACGTCGGATGCGGCCGGCGACGGCGTCGCGCCGCCGGCCGCATGAATGCGGTGCGTCATGTGCGCGCGGCACGCCGCGCCGAATGCCGCGAAGATGTCGCGCGACAGCGGCTGTTCCGCGAAGCGCCATTCGGGATGCCACTGCACGCCGAGCGCGAACGCGCGCGCGCCGCGCACGCTGACGGCCTCGACCAGTCCGTCGGGCGCGCTCGCTTCGACGACCAGCCCCGCGCCGAGACGCGCGATGCCCTGGTCGTGCAGCGAATTGACCATCGCGTCGTGCGCGCCGCGCGCGACCCGCTGCAACAGCCCGCCCGGCGCGAGCTGCACGACGTGCGAGGGGCCGTACTGCCGTTCGAGCGGATCGGCCAACCGCTCGCGATGGTCGTCGAAGCCGGTCGTCGCGTGCAGCCGCTGATGCAGCGTGCCGCCGTACGCGACGTTCAGCTCCTGCATGCCGCGGCAGATCGCGAGCACCGGCACGCCCGCGTCGATCGCCGCGCGGATCAGCGGCAGCGCGGTCGCATCGCGCGCGGGATCGTGCAGCGTGTCGGGCGCACTCGCAGTGCCGCCGTAATGATGCGGCTCGACGTTCGAATAGCTGCCGGTGAACAGCAGCCCGTCGACCGCCGCGACAATCGCATCGGCCGGCTGGCGCGCGCCGAGCGCGGGCAGCACGAACGCAAGCGCGCCTGCGCCGTCGACGAGCGCGGCAAGGTACTTCTCGCCCGCCGTGTGATTCGGATGCGCACCGCGCAGGATGCGGTCGGCGGTGACGGCTACGATCGGGCGAGCACGCATGGGCGCCTCTCCGGTGATCGCGCGCAGCTCGTTCGCGCGCGGGACGATGAAGGTCCGCGGTTGCGCCGCACGCGCGCGCCAGGATGCGTCGCATGCGCGATCCCGCCGCGCGAACGATGCGGCAACAGGCGATGCGGCCCGGAACGAAAGCGGAAAAGGACGCTAGGGCAACAAGGATGCGCTGCCGTCGCACTGCACCGCGCTGAACACGTGCGCGGTCACGAGGTTGAAGCGGCGCAGGCCGCGATGGGAAACAGCGAAGAAACGAGGCTCGCGTAAAAGGGCGGCACGCGTGCCGCGATCAGCATGCCGGATCGGCCCGGCCTGAGGCGGCGCGCCCGCCGACGGACTTCGCGTCCGGCGTATCGAAGGGCTGGCGGCTTTCAAGATCGTACTCGACTGACTGATGGATGCAGGACACGTGTCGCGGTGAAGCGCATGCGGCAATGCCGCGCGGCGACCCGTCGGCAAGGGGTGTCGCAACGGATTCCGGCGCGGTGCGGCCACGATCGATGGCTCCGCCGCCGGTGCGCGCGCGACGACTTCCTGACATTCAGCTTATATCACCTAAGAATTGCGTCAAATTTTCGGGTGCCGATGACGATATCGATCAGACAAAAAAAACGGCATCGATCGCCGGGATCGATGCCGTGTTGTGCATTGCGTCGGTGCGCACGCTGCGCGCCTACGGACGGCCGCCCATTGCTCCGCCGCGCCGCCGCAAGCGGGTGGCCCGTGCTCAGCGATGCGCGAGCGCGGTTTCGACGAGCGTCTGCAGCAGCGGCACGATCCGCGCTGCACGCGCTTCGTCGTACGCGTAGGGGCGCGTCTCTTCCATGTAGGTGATCTGCGACAGCTCGAGCTGCACGGCTTCGACACCGGTGTCGGGTACGCCGTAGTGACGCGTGATGTAGCCGCCCTTGAAGCGCCCGTTCGCGACGGCCGTATAACCGCCATGTGCGAGCACGCGCTCGGCCAGCGCCTCCGCGAGACCCGGTGCCGCGCTCGCGCCGCCCGACGTGCCGAAGTTGAAGTCCGGCAGGCGGCCTTCGAAGAAGCGCGGCACGTGCGAGCGGATCGAATGCGCTTCCCACACGAGCACGCGGCCGTGCTCGCGCTTCAGGCGCGCGACTTCGCGTTGCAGCGCGTCGTGATATGGACGCCAGTAAAGGTCGCGGCGACGCATGATCTCGTCGCTGCCGGGCAGCGCATTCGCCGGATACAGCGGCGCCTTGTCGAACGTATCGACCGGCACGAGCCCCGTCGTGTCCTGCCCCGGATACAGGTTCTCGTTATCGGGCGGACGGTTCAGGTCGACGACGTAACGCGCATGCGACGGCACGAGGATCGATGCGCCGAGGCTCGCCGCGAACCCGTACAGCCGCTCTAGATGCCAGTCGCAATCGTCGACGAAGCGCGCGTCGGGCGTCATCGTCGCGGCGATGTCGTCGGGGATGTGCGTGCCTGCGTGCGGAATCGAGATCAGCAGCGGCAGCGTGCCCTGCTTCAGCGTGAATACAGCCGGTTGTTCAGTCATGTCGCATCACCGTTAGAGTCTGCCGGCGCACGCATGCGGCGTGCGCCGGTTGCCGCGCGTCAGCGCAGCAGTTGCGCCAGCGCGGCGCGGTAGTCGGCATACGCGACGGCTTCGTCGCGATGGCGGCGGCCGCTCACGACGCGCTCGCCGCCCGTATAGACGTCGAGCACGGGTGTCTCGCCGTGCTCGGCGAACACGACGCCCGACAGCCAGGATGCGCTGCCGTGTTCGGCGATCGCCGGATGATCGGGATCGAGCACGAGCCAGTCGGCGCGGCAGCCTTCGCGCAGCGCACCGACGCGCCGCCCGCTGGCCTGCGCGCCGCCCGCGAGCGATGCATCGAACAGGCGATCGGCGACATGCGCCTGCGTGTCGCTCGCCAGCACGTTGCGCGCGCGGTGCACGAGCCGCTGCCCGTATTCGAGCAGGCGCAGCTCCGCGCGCCAGTCGACCGATGCGTGGCTGTCCGAGCCGACGCCTATCACGCCGCCCTGCGCGAGATAGTCGACGGCCGGGAACACGCCGTCGCCGAGGTTTGCTTCGGTCGTCAGGCACAGGCCGGCGACCGCGCGACGCTTCGCGAGCGCTGCGGTTTCGGCCGCGTCGATGTGCGTCGCGTGCACGAGGCACCAGCGCGCATCGACGTCGAAGCGATCGAGCAGCCATTGCACGGGGCGCGCACCGTATGTACGGACGCAGTCGTCGACTTCGGCCGTCTGCTCGGCGATATGGATATGCACGGGCGCGTCGTCGGGCAGCCCGTCGAGCAGCGCGCGCAGCCCGTTCTCGGACACCGCGCGCAGCGAGTGCGGCGCGACGCCGTAGCGCAGCCCGCCGTGCTCGGGCGCGGCGCGACGCATGGCGTCGAGCAGTTCGAGCAGGCCTTCGGGCGTGTTGATGAAGCGGCGCTGGTCGTCGCGCGGCGGCTTGTTGCCGAAGCCCGCGAACTGGTACGACACGGGCAGCATCGTGATGCCGATGCCGGCCGAGCGCGCGGCGTCGACCACGCGCGTGCCGAGTTCCGCGATCTGCGGATAGCGCGAACCGTCCTGCGCGTGATGCACGTAGTGGAATTCGCACACCGACGTGTAGCCGCACTTGAGCATCTCGACATACAGCCAGCGCGCGACCGCCGCGAGCGCGTCGGGCGTGATCTTCAGTGCGAAACGGTACATCAGGTCGCGCCAGCTCCAGAAGCTGTCGGCGGGATTCGCGCGGTATTCGGTGAGCCCTGCCATCGCGCGCTGGAACGCGTGCGAATGCAGGTTCGGCATGCCGGGCAGCACCGGCCCGGCCGCGCGCGCGACGCCTGCCGGCGCGTCGGTGTCGGGCGTCACTTCGGTCAGCGTGCCGGTTGCGTCCCAGCGCAGCAGCACGTTGCGGCGCCAGCCATCGGGCAGGTAGGCATGGTCCGCGAACAACAGGGTGTCGGTCATTGCGATTCCTTATTGACCAGAATCGACGCCGCAGCGTTTGGTCTGGTCCCATTCCACGGTTGGCAGGGGCCGGCGTATCGGCGCTTGCTCATGCCCCGTAGTAGTCGACCGGACCGCAACACGCTTCAGCGCTGGGTCCGGTCCCATGCAAAACTATCCGTTCATCCGGCGAAACACGGTCGTACCGCCGCGTACGACCCGCTCGCACAGCGGCCGGCCGATCCAGTAAGCAAGCTCCGACAGCGAGCCGACCGACCATGCGGCGAAGTCGGCCTGGCGGCCGACCTCGAGCGCACCGTGCCGATCCGCGCGGCCGAGCGCCGCGGCCGCATGGCGCGTGACGCCCTGCAGCACCTCGGGCACCGTCATGCGGAACAGCGTGCAGCCCATGTTCAACGTCAGCAGCAGCGATTCGAGCGGCGACGTGCCCGGGTTGTGATCGGTCGCGAGCGCGATCGGCACGCCGTGCTTGCGCAACAGCGCGATCGGCGGCATTTGCGTTTCGCGGATGAAGTAGTACGCGCCGGGCAGCAGCACGGCGACCGTACCGGCCGCCTTCATCGCCTCGATGCCGGCTTCGTCGAGAAATTCGAGGTGGTCGGCGGACAGTGCCCGATAGCGCGCGGCGAGTGCCGTGCCGCCCGCGTTCGACAGTTGCTCCGCATGCAGCTTCACGGGCAAACCGCGCCGCGTCGCGGCCTCGAACACGCGCTCGGTCTGCGCGAGCGAAAAGCCGATGCGTTCGCAGAACACGTCGACCGCGTCGACGAGCCCCTCGTCGGCCAGCGTCGGCAGCATCCGTTCGCACACTTCGTCGATGTACGCATCCGCGCGGCCCGCATATTCGGGCGGAAGCGCATGCGCGCCGAGGAAGGTCGTGTAGACGGTGACCGGGAAGCGCTCGCCGAGCTGGCGCGCGACGCGCAGCATCTTGCGCTCGCTCGCGAGGTCGAGCCCGTAGCCCGACTTGATCTCGATCGCGGTCACGCCTTCGGCGAGCAGCGGCTGCAGGCGCGCCGCGGCCTGCACGAACAGCGTCGTCTCGTCGGCTGCGCGCGTCGCGCGCACCGTCGACACGATCCCGCCGCCCTGCCGCGCGATTTCCTCGTAGCTGACACCCGCGAGGCGCTGCGCGAATTCGTCGGCGCGCGCGCCGCCATATACGAGGTGCGTATGGCAGTCGACGAGGCCCGGCGTCACCCACGCGCCGTGCAGATCCTCGCGCTGCCAGTGCGCATGACCGTGCGGCAGCGCGGACAACGCGCCGAGCCAGACGATCGTGCCGGTTTCGTCGACGGCGATCGCCGCGTCGTCGATCGTCTCGTCGGGATGGCCGTGCGGACACAGCCTCAGGTGATGCCAGACAGTCGGTTTCATGCGTTCAGCCTCGTTCGCCGACGGCGAGCGAGACGGCAAGCAGCGCGCCGCCCCCGCTCACGACGACGTCAAACGCACGCCGCGGCCCGTCGAGCCGCAGCGTGTCCATTTCTTCCAGTGCGTAGTGCGTGCCGTCGATTTCGACGCCGACCGCGCCGACCGCGCAAAACAGCAGCACGGTATCGGCACGCTCGATGCGGTGTGCGCCTGCGCGCCATACGTCGAGCGCGCCGCGCGCGGCCGAACGGCGCGTCATCAGGTTGAAGTCGCGCGTCGCGCCGTCGTGCAGCGTCGCGTCGATCGCCGTCTCGCCCGCGAAATTCGCGCGCGCCAGCGGCGTATCGAGCACGTGGCGTGCACCGCCCGCTTCGGCGAGCGTCATGCCCGCGCCGGACAGCAGCACGAGCGTGCGGTCGATCCCGTCGAAACGCGAGAACGGCCCGGCCGTGCCGACGTCCGCGACGCTCACGCGCCACGCAAATGCGTCGAGCGCGGCGCCGGGCGGAAAGGCGCCGATCTCGCGCGTCACGCCGCCGCCGTTCTTCCACGGCAACGCGACGAGATCCGCGGCGCGGATCATCGCGGCGGCCAGCGTCGCGTTCACCGGCGCCTGGTCGAGCGCCGTCATGCTCAGCGGCCGAGCATCGGCAGCTTCAGGCCGGCTTCGCGGGCCGTCTGCTGCGCGAGTTCGTAGCCGGCATCCGCATGGCGCATCACGCCCGTTGCCGGATCGTTCAGCAGCACGCGACCGAGACGCTCGTGCGCGTCAGCCGTACCGTCGGCGACGATCACGACGCCCGAGTGCTGCGAGAAGCCCATGCCGACACCGCCGCCATGGTGCAGCGACACCCACGATGCGCCGCCTGCCGTGTTCAGCAGTGCATTCAGCAGCGGCCAGTCGCTGACCGCATCCGAACCGTCCTTCATCGATTCCGTCTCGCGGTTCGGGCTTGCGACCGACCCCGTGTCGAGGTGGTCGCGGCCGATCACGATCGGTGCCTTCAGTTCGCCGTTCTTCACCATCTCGTTGAACGCCTGGCCGAGGCGGTAGCGATCCTTCACGCCGACCCAGCAGATCCGTGCGGGCAGGCCCTGGAACGCGATGCGCTCGCGTGCCATGTCGAGCCAGTTGTGCAGGTGCGGATCGTCGGGGATCAGCTCCTTCACCTTCTGGTCGGTCTTGTAGATGTCTTCCGGATCGCCGGACAGCGCGACCCAGCGGAACGGGCCCTTGCCTTCGCAGAACAGCGGGCGGATGTACGCCGGCACGAAGCCCGGGAAGTCGAACGCGTTCTCGACGCCCATTTCCAGCGCCATCTGGCGGATGTTGTTGCCGTAGTCGAGCGTCGCCGCGCCGCGGTCCTGCAATGCGAGCATCGCGCGCACCTGAACGGCCATCGACTGCTTCGCGACCTTCACGATGCTCTGCGGATCGACCTTCTGCGCTTCGCGCCATTGCGCGACGGTCCAGCCCTGCGGCAGGTAGCCGTTGATCGGGTCGTGCGCGCTCGTCTGGTCGGTCACGCAATCCGGCGTGATGCCGCGCTCGACGAGTTCCGCGAACACGTCGGCCGCATTGCCGAGCAGGCCGATCGACACGGGCTTGCCCGTGCGCTTCGCTTCGTCGATCATGCCGAGCGCCTCGTCGAGCGTCGTCGCCTTCTTGTCGACGTAGCGCGTCTTCAGGCGGAAGTCGATGCGCGTCTCGTCGCATTCGACCGCGATCATCGAGAAGCCCGCCATCGTCGCGGCGAGCGGCTGCGCGCCGCCCATCCCGCCCAGGCCGCCCGTCAGGATCCAGCGGCCCGACGGATCGCCGTTGAAGTGCTGGTTCGCGACCGAGAAGAACGTTTCATAGGTGCCCTGCACGATGCCCTGGCTGCCGATGTAGATCCAGCTGCCGGCCGTCATCTGGCCGTACATCATCAGGCCCTTGCGGTCGAGTTCGTGGAAGTGATCCCACGTCGCCCAGTGCGGCACGAGGTTCGAGTTCGCGAGCAGCACGCGCGGCGCATCCTTGTGCGTGCGGAACACACCGACCGGCTTGCCCGATTGAATCAGCAGCGTCTCGTTCTCTTCGAGATCCTTCAGCGACGCGAGGATCTGGTCGTAGCATTCCCAGTTGCGCGCGGCACGGCCGATGCCGCCGTACACGACGAGCGCGTGCGGGTGCTCGGCGACTTCCGGATCCAGGTTGTTCTGGATCATCCGGTAGGCCGCTTCGGCCAGCCAGGTCTTGCAGGTCTTCTCGCTGCCGCGCGGCGCGCGGATCGTGCGCGTCGGATCGAGACGGGGATCGATGTGTTTCGGATGGTTCATGACGACTGCTCCCGAAGGAAATGAATATCAAATAGGAATCAGAAATGCCCGGTGAAGCGATAACGGCTGCCGGGATGCCACAGATTCGCCACCGAGGCGACGACGCCCTGCGACCAGGTGCGCCGATGTAAAACCAGACACGGCTCGACGTCGTCCATCCGCAGCTGCTCGCGCCGCTCCGGCGCCGGGGCCGCCGCTTCGATCCGGTACTCGACGCGCTGCAGCGGAGCCGCGCGCATCAGGTACAGGTTCGGCGTCGTGTTCGTGAAATCCTGCTCGGCGTAATCCGGCGCGACCGCCGGATTCACCCATCGTTCTTCGAGCTGCACCGGCTCGTCGTTCTCGAAGTGCAGCACCTGCGAATGAAACAGCTTCGCGCGCACGGCCACCTGCATCTCGTCGGCGAGCGCCTCGTCGGCGCGGACCGTCTCGAGGCCGAGCACACTGGCGTGATACGCATGCCCGCGCGCGCCGACCTCCTCCGAGATGCTGCGGATCGCCACCAGCGTCGATTCGTACTTCGGCCGCGCGACGTAGGTTCCCGCGCCCTTCATGCGCGTGAGCACCTGCTCGGCCGTCAACTCGCGCAGCGCGCGGTTGACGGTCATGCGCGCAACCTTGAACTCGCGCGCCAGCTCGTTCTCGGACGGCACCTGGTCGCCCTCCTCCCACTCGCCGGCGTGGATGCGGCCCAGGATGAAATCCTTGATCTCCTGGTAGACCGGCGCGCTCATGGGCTTACTGTTCCGATGCGAACGAGAACGGGCTGATCTTCGCGAACGCGCGCTCGCCGACGAGCTTCGCGATCGCCGCGATGTCCGGCGCGAAGTAGTGGTCGAGCTCGTAGTGTGCAACCTTGCCGCGGATCGCTTCCATCGCGGGCGCCAGCTTCGGGCTCGTGTGATACGGCGCGCGCAGGTCGACGCCCTGCGCGGCGGCCAGCAGTTCGATCGCGAGGATGTGCTTCGTGTTGTCCGCGATGTCGGCGAGCTTGCGCGCGGCGAACGTCGCCATCGACACGTGGTCTTCCTGGTTCGCCGAGGTCGGCAGCGAGTCGACCGACGCCGGGTGGGCAAGCGTCTTGTTTTCCGACGCCAGCGCGGCAGCCGTCACGTGCGCGATCATGAAGCCCGAGTTCACGCCGCCGTCCCTCACGAGGAACGGGGGCAGGCCCGACAGCGTCGCGTCGATCAGCAGCGCGATGCGGCGTTCGGCCAGCGCGCCGATTTCCGCTGCGGCCAGCGCGAGGTTGTCGGCTGCGAACGCGACCGGCTCGGCGTGGAAGTTGCCGCCCGACAGCACTTCGCCGGTGTCCGGGAAGATCAGCGGGTTATCCGACACCGCGTTCGCTTCGATCAGCAGCACGTCGGCCGCATGGCGCATCTGGTCCAGGCACGCGCCCATCACCTGCGGCTGGCAGCGCAGGCTGTACGGATCCTGCACCTTGTCGCAGTCGCGGTGCGACTGGTTGATCGGCGAGCCTTCGAGCAGGTCGCGGTACGACGCGGCCGCGTCGATCTGGCCTTGATGGCCGCGCAGTTCGTGGATGCGCGCGTCGAACGGCTTCACCGAGCCGGCGGCCGCGTCGACCGACAGCGCACCCGCGACGAGCGCGGTGCGGTACAGGTCTTCGATCGAGAACATGTTGTCGAGCGCCAGCGCCGTCGATGCCTGCGTGCCGTTCAGCAGCGCGAGGCCTTCCTTCGCCTGCAGCGTCAGCGGCGCGAGGCCCGCGACGCGCAGACCGTCGAGCGCGCTGGCACGCTCGCCGCGGATGAACACTTCGCCGACGCCGAGCAGCACGGCCGACATGTGCGCGAGCGGCGCGAGGTCGCCCGATGCGCCGACCGAACCCTTCACCGGAATCAGCGGCAGCACGTCCGCGTTGAACAGCTTGATCAGCGCGTCCATCACTTCGCGGCGGATGCCCGAGTGGCCGCGGCCGAGGCTCGACAGCTTCAGCGCCATCAGCAGGCGCACCGACGAGCGCGCCATCGGCTCGCCGACGCCGACCGCGTGCGACAGCACGAGGTTCTTCTGCAGCAGTTCGAGCTGGTCGTGCGGGATGTGCGTGCTGGCCAGGCGGCCGAAGCCCGTGTTGATGCCGTACGCCGGCTCGCCCTTCGCGGCGATGTCGGCGACGGCCTTCGCGCCGGCGTCGATCTTCGCGAAGCTGGCCGGGTCGAGCGTCAGTTGCACGGATTCGCGCGCGATCCGGCGCAGTTGCGGGAGGGTCAGATGGCCGGGGGTCAACGTAATCATGTGAGCAATCCTGTCTAGACAAGTTCGGAATGGATTGAAGTGTAGCCAGCCAAACTTGTCTAGACAACCCGTTTTTCGCCGATTTCGACTTGGGAGTTTCCCTGATGTCCGGCATGGCCTGACGGGCCGGCCCGACGAACCCGGTCATTAACATATGTTGCAGTTATTTTGTCTTTGGCAACATACGGATCATCATTCACCAAGGAGCCCCGCCATGACCTTCCCGCCGCGGTTCGCCGCCCTGTTCCGCCGCAGCCTGCTCGTCGCCTCGTGCACGCTCGCGTGCGGCGCATCGCTCGCCGCCGAGCCGCTGTCGGGCACGCTCGAGAAGATCCGGCAGAGCAACCTGATCTCGATCGGCCATCGCGAAACGTCGGTGCCGTTCTCCTATGTCGACGCGAGCGGCAAGGTAATCGGCTTCTCGCAGGACCTGTGCGACCGCGTGATCGCCGCGGTGAAGGCGCGCACCGGCAAGCCCGACCTGCAGGTGCGCTTCATCCCGGTCACGTCGCAGAACCGCATCCCGCTCGTGCAGAACGGCACCGTCGACCTCGAATGCGGCGTGACCACGAACCTGGCCGCGCGCCATGCGCAGGTCGCGTTCTCGACCACCTTCTTCGTCGCGACGACGCGCCTGCTCACGCGCACGACGTCGGGCATCCGCGACTTCCCCGACCTCGCCGGCAAGACGGTCGTGACGAACCAGGGCACGACGTCCGAACGCCTGCTGCGCAAGATGAACGAGGAAAGGAAGCTGAACATGCAGATCATCAGCGCGAAGGACTACGGCGAAGGACGCCTCACGCTCGAATCGGGCCGCGCGGCCGCGTACATGATGGACGACGTGCTGCTCGCGGGCGTGCGCCAGCTCGCCGCGAAGCCGGCCGACTGGCAGATCGTCGGCACGCCGCAGTCGTCGGAGGCCTACGGGTTCATGCTGCGCAAGGACGATCCGCAGTTCAAGGCGCTCGTCGACGGCGTGCTCGTGCAACTGATGAAGCGCGGCGAGATCGACGCGCTGTACGACAAGTGGTTCATGAAGCCGGTGCCGCCGAAGGGGCTGTCGTTCGACTTCCCGATGAGCGACGTGATCAGGGCGCGCTACGCGGCGCCGAACGACACGCCGCTCGAATGAACGCCGCCCGTTGACGCCGGTTCACGCGCGCGTCCACGCGACGCATGCCGCGTAGCCGGGCGCCGCGTCGACCCACGCCGCGTCGAACGCCGCGACGCCGGCGGCGGGCACGGCCGGCTCGACGATCGTCGTCGCCGGTGTCGCCGCATCGCGCGGCGGCACGACCGCGAACGCGCGCAGCCCGCCGCCGATGCCTGTGCCGAGCGCCTTGAGCAGCGCCTCCTTCGCGGACCAGACCCGCATGAATTCGCCGGCGCGCGCGTCGGGCGGCAGGCCATCGAGATACGCGGCCTCGGCCGGCGCACAGACTTCGCTCGTCAGCGCACGCCAGTCGGTCGTGCGGCTGCAGGATTCGATGTCGACGCCGACACGGCCCGCGGGCACCCACGCGAGCAGCGCATGATCGCCCGCGTGCGATACGTTGAAATCGAGCGTCGTGCCATGCGCGGGGTCCGGCGACGGCCGCCCCGCTTCGTCGACGACGATCGCGACCGCGTGCGGCGCGACACCGAGGGCCGCGCCGAGCACGTCGCGCAGCGCGGCGCGCGTCGCGGCGCTGCGCACCGCATCCTCGTGCCGCATGAAGCGCGCGGCCCGTGCACGCTCGGCATCGCTGAGCGCCGCATACGCGGGCGACGCCAGCGGCACGCGCCAGTCGAAATCGATGCGCGCGATCCGCACGCCGGCGCGGGACGCGGCGGCCGGCACGTCGAGCGCTTGCATGCGCCACGCACGGGGGGTGTCGACTGGGGAAGCGGAATCGGACGGAATGGACATCGGCACGCGGCAGCCTGGGCTGTGGAATGAAACGTCCGATGTTAATCGATCGCGCCGGCGCACGAACCGGCGCGTGCGCGGATTGCCGCGCCCGCATCGAACTCCTCGAGGAAGCTGCCGTGATCCGCGCGGCGCTGCCCGCGCGCTTCGCGGGGCTGTCTGCGCCGATGCTCGCGATCGGTACCGAACGACGGATGCTTCACGAACGACATTCGAAGGCCGCGCGCGGCAACGTGCCGCGTAGGCACCGCATTGCGCGGCCGCCCCGCTTCATCCGTTCGCGGCAACGCCCGGCACGCCGCCACCCGTCAACCGCGCACGCGACGCCGGATGAAGCGCGTGCACGCTGCCCGGCGCATCGGCCGGCAGCACGCCGTGTTGCAGCCAGTACAGTGCGACGGGCCACAGCGTGTCGGTGAAGCGGCTGTGGAAAAACGCGAAATGGCCGATCGCGTCGACGCCGATGTCGGCTGGCGCAATCCGCAGGTGCGTGACGTCGCTGCCCGTGTAGTAACCGACCAGCCGCTCGATCGCGTCGATCGTGCCGAACGCGTCGTCATCGGTACCGATCGCGAGCATCGGCGCAGACAGCCCCGCGAAGCGCGCGGGCAGCGCCGCACGGCTCACGGCACCGTCCTCGAACAGGCCGCCGACGTAGCCGTCCTCGAAACGCGGCCGCGAGCGCGCCCACGACAGCGCGATGCCGCGCGGCGTGTCCTCCATCCAGCCGAGCCGCTTCGCGGGCACGTAGCCGAACACGGCCGCGAGCGCCGGCATCGCGACATGCCACTTCCACCACATGCGCCGCCGTTCGGCCGGCAGGTAATCGCGCCAGTACGCATACTGCGCGCCGACGGTCACCGCATGCCGCACGTGCACGTTCGATGCCGCGAGCCCGAGCACGCAGCCGCCGATGCTGTGCGCGACGACGTCGATCGGCTGCCCCGGAAACGCGTCGCGTGCGTATTGCAGCGCGGCCTCGCAATCGAGCTGCCCCCAGTCGAGCCAGTTCGCGCGCAGCTTCGCGAGCCGCGCCGGGCGCGACCCGCCGATACCGCGATAGTCGTAGACGAGCACGTCGCGCCCCTGCGCGAACAGCCAGGCCGCGAAACGGAAGTAATAGTCGCAGCGCACCGACGTCGCGCAATTGACGACCGTCACGGGCCGCGCCGCACCGCCGCCGCGATGGCGCCACACATGGCCGCGCAATTCAAAGCCGTCGGCCGCGCGCAGCGTCACGGGCTCGGGTGCCAACGCGCCCGCCGCGCGACTGCCCGGTGCCGCTCCGTCTCCTTCGTTCGAAATCGTCATCCTGTCTCCTGTCGACCAGAGTTAGCGCTTACTCTGGTCCCATGCTTCGCGGTCGACCAGAGTTAGCGCTTCAGCGCTTACCCTGGTCCCATGCTTTGCGGTCGGCCAGAGTCAGCGCTTCAGCACCCGCTCCGGCCCCGTGCTTCACGCTCCGAGCCGCCGCCCGCGCCCATCGGCCAGCCTCCATTGAACTTGACGCGTGCCGCGTTCTCAACCAATCTTCCTGCTCCGTTCGCATGAGTCACGCGCATGTCAACGCCTCTCGTCCGTCTCCCGTCGCTCGACCTGGTCCGCGGTTTCGTCGCCGTCGGCCGCCGCATGAGCATCACGCTCGCCGCGCAGGACCTGTGCGTCACGCAGTCGGCGGTCAGCCGCCAGGTGCATGCGCTCGAAGCGCATCTCGGCGTCGCGTTGCTGCAGCGCGGCTACCGGAAGATCGCGTTCACGCCGGAAGGCGAGCGGATGTTCCGGGTCGCGGATGCGGCGCTGCACAGCCTGCAGGACACCGTCGCGTCGCTCGCCGCCGCGCGCGAACGCCAGCCCGTCACGATCACCGCGAGCATCGGCGTCACCGCGCTGTGGCTGCTGCCGCGGCTCGGGCGGCTGCAGGCGTGCCTGCCGGAGATCGACCTGCGCGTCGCCGCGAACGACAAGGTACTCGATTTGCGCGCCGAGGGCATCGACCTCGGCATCCGCTATTGCCCGCGCGATCGCGCGCCGGCCGGCGCGCTGCGCCTGTTCGACGAGATCGTCGTGCCGGTCGCGCATCCCGCGCTCGCCGCGCGGCCGGTCACGAGCGCGGCCGCGATCGCCGACCACGTGCTGCTCGAGTTCGACGGGCCGCCGCAACGGCAATTGCAGTGGCGCACGCACCTGCATGCGGCCGGGCTCGGCGACGCGCGTCCGAAAGGCGTGCTGCGCTTCAACCAGTACGACCAGGTGATCCAGGCCGCGATCGCGGGCCAGGGCGTCGCGCTCGGCCGGCTCGCGCTGGTCTCGCCGATGCTCGCGGACGGGCGGCTCGCGGTGCTCGGGCCGCACACGCAGGCGCTGTCGGATGCGTACGGCTACTGGCTGTTCCAGCACGATCCGGCACCGCGCCGCGAAGTCGCCGACGTGCGCGACTGGATGCTCGCCGAAGCGGCCGAATGCGATGCCGCGATGCGCGCGCACGACATGGCGTCGACGTA
This sequence comes from Burkholderia sp. BE17, assembly GCF_009362305.1. Lineage (NCBI taxonomy): Bacteria > Pseudomonadati > Pseudomonadota > Betaproteobacteria > Burkholderiales > Burkholderiaceae > Burkholderia > Burkholderia sp. BE17. The sequence continues at coordinate 28,589 of NZ_WHNU01000010.1, read as the reverse complement.
AGCCGGCGCCGGCTGTTCGGATACCCCTGACCACGCACGGCCGGAAATTGCCGCCCCGGCCGCCCCGTCACATTCCCCGCACGCATGCCAACCTGACCGAATGATCGCTTGAGCGACGCCGGGCCCGATCGTCTAATCGGATCGAGCGCGGCCGTTCGCCGCGCGCCTACATCCGGAGACACGCATGACCCCGATCGAGCAGGAAGTCCGACGCCGCTGGCTGCCCGTGCTGGCCGGCGGCCTGATCATGGGCGCCGCGCTCGGCATCCGCCACGTGCAGGGCCTGTTCCTCGCGCCCGTATCGCTCGACCATGGCTGGTCGCGCGAAGCGTTCGGGCTCGCACTGGCGCTGCAGAACCTGATCTGGGGTGTCGCGCAGCCGTTCACGGGGATGGTCGCCGACCGCTTCGGCTCGGTGCGCGTGATCGTCGCCGGGATGCTGCTGTATGCGGCCGGGCTCGTCACGATGGCGCATGCGGCGTCGACCGGCATGTTCACGGCCGGTGCCGGGCTCGTGATCGGCATTGCGCTGTCGGGCTCGGCGTTCGCGTCGATCTACGGCGCGCTGAGCCGCCTGTTTCCGCCCGACCGGCGCGGCTGGGCGCTCGGCGTCGCGGGCGCGATCGGCGGGCTCGGCCAGTTCTGCATGGTGCCCGTCGCGCAGGAACTGATCGGCGGTATCGGCTGGCGGCACGCGTTCGTCGCGCTGGCGCTCGTCGCGGCGCTGCTCGCGCCGCTCGCCGTGCTGCTGCGCGACCGGCCCGCGCAGGCGTCCGGCACCGCCGCCGGCCCCGATCAGTCGATCGGCGAAGCGGTGCGCGAGGCGTTCGCGCATCGCGGTTTCTGGCTGCTGAACGCGGGCTTCTTCGCGTGCGGCTTCCAGCTCGCGTTCATCGCGACGCACCTGCCTGCTTACCTGCTCGACCACGGGCTGCCGGCGCGCCACGCGAGCGTCGCGCTCGCGCTGATCGCGCTGACCAACGTGGCCGGCACCTATGCATGCGGGCATCTCGGCGGGCTGCTGCGGCGCAAGTACGTACTGTCGGCGCTGTACCTCGTGCGCGCGCTCGCGATGGCCGCATTCGTCGCCGTGCCGCTGTCGCCCGCGAGCGTCCATGTGTTCGCGGCCGTGATGGGGTTCACCTGGCTCGGCACGGTGCCGCTGACGAACGGCGTGATCTCGCAGGTGTTCGGCGTGCGCTACATCGCGACGCTGTTCGGTTTCGTGTTCTTCGGGCACCAGCTCGGCAGCTTCTTCGGCGTCTGGCTCGGCGCGCTCGTGTACGACGCGACGCATTCGTACCTGCCGCTGTGGATCGGCTCGATCGCGCTCGGCGTGCTCGCGGCGCTCCTGCACCTGCCGATCGACGACGCGCGTATCGCGCGTCCGGCATCGCGCAACGCGGCATGGGCGTGATCCGCGCGGCGCTGGCGGCCGGCATGCTCGCGTTCGTCGCGTGGTGCGGCGCGGCCTACTTCGATTCGGGTATCGCGTACGCGCTGCTCGAACACGTCGCGTTCTGCAACTGACGCGGCAAACCGTGCCGCGCGGGCAGACGGTCAGCGACGTTTCGGCAATGCGGCCAGCGCATCGAGCGCGCGAACTCGCGCGGCGGCGTGATCGACGAGCGGCGCCGGATAGTCGACGCCGAGCCGCACACCGGCCGCGTCGAGCTGCAGCGGCGACGCTTCCCACGGCGCGTGGATCGACGCGGTGTCGAGGCTCGCGAGTTCGGGCACCCAGCGCCGCACGTATGCGCCGTCCGGGTCGAACTTCTCGCCCTGCGCGACCGGATTGAAGATGCGGAAATACGGCGCGGCGTCGGCGCCGCAGCCGGCTACCCACTGCCAGCTCGCCGCGTTGTTCGCGGGATCGGCGTCGACCAGCGTGTCCCAGAACCATGCTTCGCCCGCGCGCCAGTCGATCAGCAAATGCTTGACGAGGAACGACGCGACGACCATCCGCACGCGGTTGTGCATCCAGCCGGTCGTCCACAGCTCGCGCAGGCCCGCATCGACGAGCGGATAGCCGGTCCGGCCGCGCTGCCACGCGCGCAGCGCCGCGGCATCGTCACGCCACGGCATCGCGTCGAACTGCGCGCGGAAGTTGTCGGTCGCGAGCGCCGGGAAGTGATACAGCAGCGCGTAGCTGAACTCGCGCCAGCCGAGCTCGCTCAGGAACTTGTCGGTGCCCGCAACGTACGCCGCGCCGCCTGCATTCGCGGCGCCCTGCACCGCGTGCCACACCTGTCGCGGCGATACGTTGCCGAAGCGCAGGAACGGCGACAGCCGGCTCGTCGCGGGCCGGTCGGGACGATCGCGCGCATCCGCGTAGCCGGCGAGCGATACCGTCAGGAACGCGTCGAGCCGTTCATGCGCACCGGCCTCGTCGGGCGCGGGCCATGCGTCGCGCAGGCCGCCGGCCCAGTCCGGCACGGGCGAGCGCAACGCGAGCGCGTCGAGCGCCAGCGCACGGCCACGCACGTTTTCCGGCCATGGTTGAAACACGATCCGTTCCGGCTCCGGCAGCGGCGCGGCGACCGTGCGTTCGCGGCGCACCGCGCGCCAGTATGCGGTGAACACCTGGTACGGCGCGCCGCTGCCCGTCAACACCTCCCACGGCTCGTTCAGCAGGCTGCCGTTGCTGCTCTCGACCGCGACGCCGCGTGCCTTGAGCGACGCCTTCAGCGCCGCGTCGGCGTCGCGCTGCGGCTGCGCGTAGCGGCGGTTCCAGTACACGGCGGCCGCGCCCGTGTCGTGTACGACGCGCTCGATCTCGCGCTGCGCGTCGCCGCGCAACAACAGCAGGCGCCCGCCGTGACGCGCGAGTGCGGCGTCGAGCCCGGCCAGCGACCCGTGCAGCCACCAGCGCGCCGCGCCGCCCAGCGGGCGCCCCGAACCGGCGCCCGTATCGTCGACGAACACGCACACGAGCGGCCGGCCTGACTCGACCGCGCGCGTCAGCGCGGGCTGGTCGGTCACGCGCAGATCGTCGCGAAACCAGACGATCGCGGGAGCAACGGACGACTTGGCGGGCACGGGCACCTCGATGCGGAACGCGGAACAGGATGCATATTGTCGCGGCTGCACCGCGCGGTGTCGACGTGCGGTGTCGCCGTGCGACGTTCGGCGTGCCGATGACGGCCACGGCCATGGCACCGTGTCGCGCGCCCGGCAAAACGCGTTGGACCATTCCGACGATTCTTCGCCGCGTCCGCCGGCCTACGCTCGATGTCGGGTGCACGTGCACCGCGATGCGCGGCACGTGCCGGCCATGCTCGCGGGTGCGACCGGCTGATTCGGCTGACCTGGCCACGACGCGCACCGCGCAACGGCTGCACGGCGCGCGTCGCCGATCGCTTCGTCAATCGAGCCGGAACGCCGCCTCGAAACGCGCGGCGAATGTGTCGAACTCGGTTTCCGGCAGATGGTTGATGCCGCCCGCGCGCTTGCGCCCGCCGCCGGTCGCAAAGCCACGGCAGAACTCGTCGGCGCCGAGCGGCCGGCCGTCGGGCACGCGCACGCTGACGACGAGCCCGCCATCGGCGCGCGGCGACAGCACCGCGAGCGCCGCATGCGGCGCGTTGCGCATCCGTTCGTTCGCGAGCATCCCGGTCGCGCGCCGCGCCCACGGTTGATCAGGCATCCGTACCAGCGTCGCGCCCGGCACCTCGCGCAGCGGCGCGAGCGCGCATGCGCGCGCCATGTCGTCGCGGTAGCCGTCGCGCAGTGCGGCGAACACGGCGGTCTCGCGCACGAAATCGAGCGGATCGACGCACGGCAGCATCGCGTCGGCGAGCGCCGCCGGATCGAAGTGCAGATCACCGACGCAATCGCCGTATGCGTTGTAGTTCAGGTAGAGCCCGAGTTCGGCGAGCGTGCAGCGTTCGGCTTCGTCGATCCAGTGCTCGCGCGCGAGCGCGTCGCCGAGCGCCGGCAGTTCGTCGCCGTACGCCGCGACGATCGCCCAGCGCATGTACCGACCGCCGAGATGGCAGTTCACGAGCGCACTCGTGCAGACATCTGCCGCCGTGTCGATATGCGCGTGGAAGCCCGGATCGGCGGGCAGTTCGCCCGCGAAGTGATGATCGAAATAGCGGACTGCCGCGCCTTCGCGCAGCAGTCGCGCGCACGCGTCGCGGTTCTGGTCGTGCGACACGTCGAGCACGGTGACACGATCGCCGGCCCGCGCATCGATCCGCTCGAGCAGCTTGATGTCGCGCTTCACGCCGGTCACGAGCGTGCCGCGCACGCCTTCCGCGAGCCGCAGTTGCTGGAGCGCGCACAGGCCATCCGCATCGCCGTTGAACGCGAAGAAGTGCCGTCCATGGTGGTTGTCCTGCATGTTCCGTCGCTCCGTCTTCAGCATGAAATCGCCGCCGTTCGCGCGCATGCGATGCACACCGAGCGCGCGAGCCCGGTATTTTGCCGCGACCGCGCGCGCGCCTCGATACAGCGTAGCCGGATTCACCTGCAAATGGCTTGCAGCGCACATGCCCACGATAGTCATACGTCATCAGACATGATCGAACATCCAACCGATCTCATGACATTCACCAATATCTGGGAAATTTCCGGGTAAACCCGTGACGTCTCCATTAGCACTCAGGCGTACCATGTCATACGACGACATACTACATAAACCACCACCCAGACGCCGACGCGGGCTGCCGCCCCGTCCACCGCCCAACCGGAGACACCGTTGAACCCGCCCTCGCCCGCGCTGCCCGGCCGCGACCCGCTCGCGTCCGCCGTCTCGAAAGTGAAGTGGCACGTGCTGCCGCTCGTGCTGATCATGTTCATCGCGAACTACATCGACCGCGTGAACGTCGGTTTCGTCGATCGCCACCTCGAAGCGTCGATCGGCATCGGCGCAGCCGCGTACGGGCTCGGCGCAGGGTTGTTCTTCGTCGGCTATGCGCTGTTCGAAGTGCCGTCGAACCTGCTGATGCAGCGCTACGGCGCACGCGTGTGGCTTGCGCGGATTATGGCGACGTGGGGCATCGTCGCGGCCGCGATGGCGTTCGTGTGGAACGACACGTCGTTCTACGTGCTGCGCTTCCTGCTAGGCGCAGCCGAGGCCGGCTTCTTCCCCGGCGTCGTGCTGTACCTGTCGCAATGGCTGCCGCCGCAGGAGCGCGGCAAGGCGATGGCGATCTTCCTCGGCGGCTCCGCATTCGCGTCGGTGCTGTCCGGGCCCGTCACCGGCGCGCTGCTGTCGATCCGCGGCTTCGGCCTCGAAGGCTGGCAATGGATGTTCCTGATCGAAGGGCTGTTCTCGGTCGCGCTGTGCGGCGCGAGCTGGCTGTTGCTGAAATCGCACATCCGCGACGCGACGTGGCTCACGACCGACGAACGCGCGGCGCTCGAAAACGCGCTCGACGCGGAGCGCGCGACGCGCGACGTTCGCTCGAACGTGCCCGTGCGCGCCACCGCGCTGCTGCGCGATCCGCAGATCATGCTGTTCTGCTTCCTGTACTTCTCGATCCAGCTGACGATCTACGCGGCCACGTTCTGGCTGCCGACGATCATCCGCAAGATGGGCGGCCTCACCGATTTCCAGGTCGGCCTGTACAACACGATTCCGTGGATGATCGCGATCGGCGCGATGTACGGCTTCGCGGTATTGTCCGCGAAATGGAAACATCCGCAGCGCTGGCTCGCGTTCGCGCTCGTGCTCGCCGCCTGCGGGCTGTTCGCGTCGACGTCGCACGATCCCGTGTGGTCGTTCGCGTCGATCTGCTTCGCCGCGCTCGGCTTCAAGGCCGCGGCGTCGCTGTTCTGGCCGATCCCGCAAGGCTATCTCGACACGCGCGTGGCCGCGGCCGTGATCGCGCTGATCAACTCGGTCGGCAATCTCGGCGGCTTCGTCGCGCCGACGGCATTCGGCTATCTTAAGCAACATACGGGTTCGATCACGGGCGGGCTGTATGCGCTCGCGATCGCGTCCCTCGTCGCCGCGGTCGCCGCGCTGTTCGCGCGCACGCACCGGCGCAGCGATCCGCCGCGCGGCCTGCCGGCCGACGAATCCTTCACGAACGCCACGATGCTCCGCCATGCCGAACACTGACCGCCTGACCGTCGTCGTCTCGAATGCCGCCGACGGCGACCTCGCCACGTTCTCCCTCGCGAGCGACGGCACGCTCGCGCCGCTCGCCCGCTACCCGGCCGCCGACGTCGCGATGCCGATCGCCGTGCAGGCCGACCACGCGCGGCTCTACGTCGCGACGCGCGGCGAGCAGCCGACGATCGTAGCGTTCCGCGTCGCCGCGGCCACGGGCGCGCTCGCGCGCATCGGCGCGACCGCGATCGACGCGAGCCATGCGTACCTGTCGCTCGACCGCAGCGGCCGCTGGCTGCTCGGCGCGTCGTACGGCGGGCATTCGCTGAGCCTCTACGACGCCGCGCGTGTGCGCGACGGCGACGGCACGCCGCTGCAGGTGGCCGGCGGCATCGCGAACGCGCACGCGGTGATCGTGTCGCCGGACAATCGTTTCGCGTACGTCAGTTCGCTCGGCTCGGATCGCGTGTTCAGCTTCGCGCTCATCGAGGACGCAGCCGGCCTGCGCTTGGTCGAACACGGCGAAACGCGCGTGCCGGCCGGCTTCGGCCCGCGCCACCTGCGATTCGCGCGCGACGGCCGCGCGCTCGTCGTCGTCAGCGAATTCCAGGGCACGCTCGCGACGTTCGCGCGCGATCCCGACACCGGCAGGCTCGGCGACGCGCATGTGAGCGCGCGCCACCCGGCCGCCGCCGGGCTTGCGCAAGGCCATGCACGGCCGCCCGCGCCCGCCGAACCTTCGGTGTGGGCCGCCGACCTGCACCTGACGCCCGACGAGCGGTTCGCTTATGTCAGCGAACGCACGTCGAGCCAACTGCTCTGCTATCGCCGCACCGCCGACGGTACGTTCGAGCCGGCACACGCGACAACCACCGAGACGCAGCCGCGCGGGTTCGCGATCGATCCGTCGGGGCGCTGGCTCGTCGCGTGCGGCGAGCAGTCGGAATACGTGTCGGTGTATGCGATCGCGCCGGACGATGGCGCGCTGTCGCTGCACGCGCGGGCAGCGGGCGGGCGCGGTGCGAACTGGGTCGAGATCGTCTGACGAAGCCGCGCCGGGCGCAGGATCGGGAAGGCTGCAGCAAAGATCCGTTCGCCCCCGCGCTCAGCGCCGCTCGCTCGGCGCAACACCCGTCCAGCGCTTGAACGCGCGCGTGAAGTTGGCGCGGTCCGTATAACCGACGCGCGCCGCGATCTCGTCGACCCGCAGGTGCGTGCCTTCCAGCAACCGCAGTGCATCGCGCAGCCGGATCTCGTCGAGCAGCGCCGAATAGGTCGCGCCGTACTCGGCGAGCTTTCGCTTGAGCGTGCGCGCCGACACATACAGCTCGCGCGCAACGTCGTCGACCGACGGATAACCGCCGTCGCCGCAGATCAGCAGGTTGCGCACGCGCTCGACGATGCTCTCCGCATAACCGAGCCGCGCGAGTTCGGCCTCGCATTGCTGGACGATCATCTGCGCGGTCTGCGCGTTCGCGGTGCCGATCGGCTCGTCGAGCAGCGCGGCGTCGCAACGGATGCGGTTCGCGCTCGCGTCGAAATGACAGCGCGGCAGCCGCGCGCGATAACGCTCGAACCACGGCGGCTCGGGCCATTCGAAATGCAGTTCGGCGCGCGACTGCAGCGTGCGCCCCGGCGCCGGATACAGCAGCGAATTGAACAGGATCGCGGTCTCGACCAGGAAGTTCTCCACTGCAAACTGGCGTAGCCGGCCGAGCGGAAACGCTTCGAGCACGTCGATGTCGACGATCCCGTCGAGCTGCGCGAGCCGCACCGAGAAGAACGGCACGCGCGTCGGCAGATAGCGGATGCCGAGCGCGATCGCCTCGCCGAGCGTCGCGCAGCTCATCAACCCGAAGCCGATCAGCCCCGCTTTCGTCAGGCTGCTGCGCAGGCCGATCTCGATCGCGATCGACGGGTCGTCGGTCGCGTCGAGCAGGTTGAACACGATCGCCGCCTGCTGCAGCGGCGTGATGCGCGCATCGGGCTGCGCGAGCCGCTCGCGCTCGACGCCCGAGCCGGCGAGAATGCGGCCGCCATCGATGCCGCGCTCCTCGGCCAGCATCAGCATGAACAGCGCATACGCGGACGACACCGTCGCCTTGTTCAACTGGCGCGCGGCATCCGGGACGGACAGGGCCATGCACAGGGCTCCGGAGCGGTTTCGGCGGATTGTAGCGTCGCTGGCCTGCAATGACACCGCGGCGGCACTCTAGCCGCGCGGCGCACCGTCGGATGCCCGCTCGCCGGCCATCGCGGCCCGAAATGACACCACCATTGGCACCGGCGGCCCTCGCGTGCGGTGCGGCGCGCGCCTATGCTTGTCACATCGGCATAACGCCCCACTCTTTCCGCACGGATTCCGGTCGATGAGCCAACCCGCACGAACCGTCTTTCGCAACGACGCCGACAAGGTCGCGTACGTCCGCCGCGAGGTCAATGCCGCGAGCGATGCGATCCGCGCGCGCTTTCCGCTGCTCGACAACCAGAACCTCGTCGGCGCGACCGTGATGGCCGTGTCGGTAGCCGCGATGCTCGCGATCGCGTGGCTGTATGCACGCGGCACGATCGCGTGGTACGTCGCGCTGCCGCTCGCCGCGTTCGTCACGTCGCTGATTCACGAGCTCGAGCACGACCTGATCCACCTGATGTACTTCAAGAAGACGCCGTGGGCCTATCACCTGATGATGGCGCTGTGCTGGCTCACGCGGCCCGGCACGATCAACCCGTGGACGCGCCGGCGCATGCACCTGCATCACCACAAGGTGTCGGGCGGCGAATCGGATCTCGAGGAATTCGGCATCACCAACGGCGAGCGCTGGGGCGTGAAGCGCCTGCTGATGATCGCGGACGGGATGCTCGCCGTCGTGCTGCGGCCAGCCGCGATGCGCCGCAAGGTGAAGCAGTACGTGGCCGCGCAGCCGGTGCAGGATCGGGCCGAGCGCATGCAGTTGCGTGTCGAGCAGGTGTCGTCGTACATGCCGGTCGGTCACGTGTACTACGCGCTGTGGCATGCGTTCATCGTCTATCACGTCGGGCTGTTTGCACTGCATGCGCTCGGCTATGCGGTAACGGTGCCGGCCGTCGTCGAGCGTGCGATGAATGTCGTCGATTTCCTGGCGGTCGTGTGGCTCGGGCCGAACTTCGTGCGCAGCTTCTGCATCAACTTCGTCAGCTCGAACATGCATTACTTCGGCGACATCGATTCGCGCAACGTGATCCAGCAGACGCAAGTACTGAATCCGTGGTGGATGACGCCGTTCCAGCTGTTCTGCTTCAATTTCGGCAGCACGCACGCGATCCATCACTTCGTGGTGCGCGATCCGTTCTATATCCGGCAACTCACCGCGCGAACCGCGCATGCGGCGCTGCGCGAAGTGGGCGTGCGCTTCAACGACGTCGGCACGTTTGCGCGTGCGAATCGCTGGGGCGCTTATCGTCCTTCGCGCGGCACGCGCCACGCGCGGGCCGACGCGTAATACCTGCGCCGGCTGCGCGCCGCATCAATCGCCGATCAGCGGCATCGCTCCCTGCCCGCGAATCCACGACCAGTTCGCGAGTTCGGCCATTTCCTTGTCGCCGCGGCTATCGCCGTACGCGAACAACTGCTTCGGCGGTCGGTTGCCCCACCACCCGCGCAGCCGCACGACCTTCTGCGGCCCCCAGCAATTCTCGCCGTCGAGCCGCCCGGCGAATGCGCCGCGCTCGAACGCAAGCCGCGTCGCGAGCACCGCGTCGAAACCGGCCGTCTTCGCCCATTTCTCCAGATACAGCGACGGCGACGCGCTGACCAGCACGACTTCGTGTCCGCGCGCCCGATGCTCGCGAATCCGCTCGAGCATTTCGGGACGCACGAAGCGCGGCAGGGTCGTATCGACGAACGTGCATGCCAGCGCATCGAGCGCGTCCTCGCGAACCGGCCCGAACGCGAACGACGCGAACTTCGCTTTCGCGTCGCCGCGCGACAGCAGCCCGGCCTTCATCGCGACGATCCACGGCAGTGCGCGCAGCCCCGCCCACGCGAAGCGCGGCGTGCCGACCGCGTAGCGGACGAAGTGACGGAAGCTGTCGGTGGTCGTGATGGTGCCGTCGAAATCGAACGCGGCGACGATGCGGTCAGTCATGGAGAATCGGCGGGAAAGCGATGAGATGCCCGGGAAGATAGCAGACTCGCGGCGGCATGCGCGAAACGGCATGACGAAGCGTGGCCCAGGCAGCGACCACGCATGCGGAAGCGCACGTGGCCGTCGTGCCGTTCGCTCAGCGCTGCGGCCGCGCCGCCAGCGCCGCCGGCAGCACGACGTTCATCAGGTGATCGGCGCGCGACAGCAGATCGGTCACGCGCTCGTCGAGCCCGCGCAGTTGCGCGGGCTGCATCCGGATCTGCTGGACGGCCTGCCCGACGATGTTGCGGCGGTCGAACAGCGTGCGCTCGACACCCGCGTCGTCCGGCACGCGCACGACGTCCGCCACCGCGCTCAGCGCCGCGAGCACGACCACGAGGTTTTCTTCCGCATGGCGGACCTTCGCGGCAAGCTCCTCGGTGCGGCGCGGGAAGAAGCCGAGCGACTGCTTGAGCGCGCCGAGCGCCGCGCGGTAGTCGACATGGCTCGACGCCGCGCCGAACCAACGTTCGAACATGCCGGCCTTGCGCGTCGCCTGCGCGAGCATGCCGGCCATCATGTCGGCCGCGCCGAGCTCGTTGAATTCGCGCGTCGTCGCCGCGACGGCTTCGACGAGGTTGCCCGCCGTCTCCAGCGCGCCGTCGCCGATCGTCGCGACCGTCGCGAGCTTGAGCGGGACCAGTTGCCGGATGTGCCGCTCGATGCGCGGCGCATAGTCGGGATAGAGATTCGGGAAGCTGGCCTGCGCGGCGCGGAAGCACGATTCGAGCAACGGGTGGTTCGAATCGCCGAACAGCGCACGGCCGACCGCATCGGCGGGCGCCGCGCGCATGGCCTGGTCGGCCGCCGGCCCGAAGTCGAGCGCCTGCGGCGCCGGGCGATCAGGCGCACGCGCGGCCGGCGCACCGGCCGTGGCCGGCACGTCGAACGCAAGACGCCCGGGCGTGCGCTCGGGCGTCGTATCGAACTCGAGCCGCTTCGGCTCGTCGGACGGATTCGTCATCGCTGCATCCTGCCCGGCGCGGCGGTTTCCCGCACGCCGGGCTGCCGCCAGTCAGACCGCGCCGCCGTACGCGCGCACGAAGTCGCCGAGGCCACGGTTGTAGCCGGCGCCGACCGCCTTGAACATGAAGTGGCCGTCGCGGCGATAGAAGCTGCCGACCTGCACCGACGTCTCCATCGAGAAATCCTCTTCCAGCGCATACTTCGCGATCACCGCACCCGACACCTCGTCGGCGATCTGGATGTAGCTGTTGCGAACCTGCCCGAAATTCTGGCGGCGCGCTTCGGCCTGGTCGATCGTCACGACCACCGAGATTTCCTCGACGTCGGCCGCGAGCTTCGTCATGTCGATGAAGATCACTTCGTCGTCGCCGCCGCCGCTGCCCGTGCGGTTGTCGCCGCTATGCACGACGCCCATGCACTTCGACGCCGGCATCCCGCGCTTCGGGAAATCGTCGCCCGGCTGGATGAAGGTTTCGTTGCGGTCCATCGTGCGCACTTCGCTGTTGTAGAACACGAAGTGCTGATCCGAGATCAGCTTCGGATTGGTCTGCGCATCGTACTTGCACAGGAACACCGACACGTCGAGATCGAAATCCGTGCCCGTGTCCGTCGCGTTTGCGTCCCAACCGAGACCGATGCGGAATTTCTGCGTGCCGGGCGCTTCCTTCGACAGGTTGACGCGACCGCCTTTCGACAAATTGATCATCTGAACCTCTTCTGCTGGAACCGCCGTTGCGCCGGCGGCAATGCCGGGCCGCCCTGCGCGGCCCCTCGTAGATGGTTTCCGTGCCGCGTGTATTACTTGCTCGCCACCGCGGTCCGGTCTTCCTTGCGCTGCACGACGATCGACGACCACACGGCCGCCGCGATCATCGCCGCGCCGATCAGGCCCGTGACGACCTCGGGCACCTCGAACTTCACGCCGAGGAACATGATCGTTGCGAGCGCACCGATCGCCCAGAACGCACCGTGTTCGAGAAAGCGATACTGCGCGAGCGTGCCCTTCTTCAGCAGCACGAGCGTCATCTCCCGGATGTAGGCCGCGCCGACGCCGAGGCCGAGCGCGATCAGGAAGATGTTGTTCGACAGCGCGAACGCACCGATCACGCCGTCGAAGCTGAACGACGAATCGAGCACTTCGAGATACATGAAACCCGCGACGCCTTCGCGCACCACGCGCGTGCCGGTGTCCTCGCCGCCGACCAGGTCGCCCACGCCGTGCGCGATCACGAAGCCGATCACGCCGAACGCGCCCGCGAGCAGGAAGCTCACCTGCTCGGCCGCCGGCACGTAGAACGACGCGACGATCACGATCGCGAGCGTCAGCGCCACTTCCAGCGCCGTGATGCGGCCGAGATGGCGCATCGGGCCTTCGAGGAAACCGATCCAGTGCTCGTCCTTCTCGGTGTCGAGCATGAACTTGAAGAACACCATCAGCAGGAATGCGCCGCCGAACGCCGACACCTCGTGATGCGCGGACGTCAGCACTGCCGCGTACTTGTCCGGCGATTCGATCGCGAGCGTCAGCGCGTCCCACAGGCCGATGTGGCCGATCACCGCGACGATCAGCAGCGGAAACACGAGCCGCATGCCGAATACGGCAACCGGCAGGCCGAACACCATGAAGCGGTTGCGCCACTTCTCCGACCAGTTCTTGAGCACCGATGCGTTGACGACCGCGTTGTCGAGCGACAGCGAAATTTCGAGCACGCACAGGACCGCGACGATCAGCATGTCCTTCACGCCGCCGAGGAGATAAGCCGCGATCAGCGCGAGCACCGTGAGCGACAGCGGGATCTTGAAGTCTTTCAACATGATGGGGGGTAGTCGAGTTTTGAAAAATGGTCGTGCGGGCCGCGCTTACTTCGCGCGCACCCAGTCGCAGAATTCCTGCGTGATCAACTGTTCGTAGATCTGTTCGTCGCTGATGTCGAGCGATTCGAGATGCAGGAAGCCGACGTTCGGCATTTCGTCCGCGATTTCCGCGAGGAAGCCGAATTCGCTCGGATCGCCTACGCCGACGAGCGACCAGTACAGCGGGAAGTGCTGCGACTCGGCCAGCAGCTGGCGCACGCGCTTGCGGTCGTTCTTCGGGTTCTGGCCGTCGGTGACGAACAGCACCCATGCGGGCAGATGGCCGTTCACCGGCGCGGAGGCGGCCGGCGCGGGCGTTTCGTTCGCGCCGCCGAACAGCCGGCTCAGGAAGCCGCGCTTTTCTTCGCGTTTCGGCTCCGGCGCGCGGAAGAAAAAGTCGACGATGTCGTTCATCACCGGCGCGTACTGCGTGCCGCCCCACTTGTCGATCCGCGCTTCGAGCACGTGATCGGAGATATACGAGCCGTAGTTGTCCGGCGTCGCGGTCGGCAGGCGGTCGTAGCCTTCGGTGAAGGTCCACGTGTCGACTTCGCCGTTGTCGTCGAATTTCAGCGCAATGCCGAGAATCCGGTCGTGCGTGTCCTGGATCACGCCCGACTGGTAAAGCGGCTTCGCGGAACCCGAGATGTCGAGCGCCGCGCCGACACGCACGACGGGCGGCTTCAGGATCTGGCGTTTTTCGAGGACGATCGCGACCTTCGCCGCGCGTTTCTCAAGCGTAATCATGCGGTGTTCCTTAGTTATGCTTCGGAGCGAATCGGGTGATCAGGTCCTGTTCGAGCTGGCGCAGGCGCGGCGCGTCCTGCTCGCGCTGGCGCTTGCCGTCGGCGATGATCTGCGTGATGTCGTCGAACGCGCCGAACAGCTGCTGCTGCGCGTATTCGAACGTGTCGATCGAGATCACCGGGCGCTGGCCGAGCTTCGCGACTTCCTGCGCGTTCTGGCGATTCAGGTCGGCCTGCGCGCGGATCGCCTCGTCGGCCGCATCGTACGTCGCGTTCGCGAGCGCCGCCGCACGCTTCGTGCCGAGCTGCTCGAGGTAGAGCGCGAACGCGTTGGTCCACGCGGGGATCAGCACGGTCTTGATCGTCATGAACTTCGACGTCAGCGTGCGTTTCTGGTCCTGCTCCATCCGGATCTGCGGCGCGAGCTGCTTCGACATCAGCATCGCGCGGTCGAGGTCGTCGAGCTTGCTTTCGAGCGCGTCGACCTTGCGCTTCACGTCCAGCAGGCGCTGCGCGGCGAACGCGTCGTCCGCCGGCTGCTGGCCGGCCGCGAGATGCGCGCGCAGCGTCGCGAGCGCCGTTTCGCCGTGCGCCTTCGACTGCGCGAGCTCCTGGTGCAGCGCGTAGTTGTCGTTGTACATCCGCTCGAGCTCGTCGATGCCGGCCTTCTGGCGCTGCGCATGGTTTTCGAGCTCGACGACGAGCGTGTCCATCCGCTTGCTCACCGACTCGTATTGCGACAGCAGCTTCTCCTTGGTCGAGCGGAACAGCCGCGTGACTTGCGTGATGAAGCCGCCCTTGTCGGCACCGCGCGGGTCGAGTCCTTTCGCGGTCGAAATCAGTTCGTTGAGCTTGTCGCCGAACTGGTCGGCGTCGGACGCACGGACGCTCGCGAGTATCTGCTGGGAGAAGGCGGCGATCCGCGTACCCTGCGTCGCGCCGAGCTGGTCGATCTCGTCGACGGTGATCAGGCGCGCGTGCTCCGTCGGCTGCGCTGCCGGCACGACGGCGGCGGCAGGCACCGCGACGGGTGACAAAGACGGGGTGGAAGGACGATCGCTGACCGCATCGGATTTCTTGTCGTCGAATAGCGGCTTCATGTGGCTACCACGTTTCCTTTTCTGCTTTTTGCTACGTGTCGTCGTGCGCGCGACGCGCACATCCGCGATAACCGCCGTGCTCTCTCACGGGCGGCAGACGGACAATAAATGGCACGGGCACATCGCGTCAAGGGAAGGAATTCTTTCAATTTCCATTCATTTTGTAATGTCGCGTGCGGACGCGATGCCCGAACATCGCCGTTCCTGCCGCCATGCGCGCGGACCATGCAAGATCAGCACGCGCCGAAACTTACATGTCTGATCAATGCGAAAGAAAAATGAAACCGCTGGTTCTGGCGGATTTCAGACGGTGCACACGCACGCATGACGCGCTCGCGGCAGTCGATCGCGCACTACCGATCCTGTGCGCGATGCATGCCGAGCCGAGGCAGAATGAACGGCACGGATCGGTCACGAATCGTGAAATCCCATCGCCCGTCGATATCCACGAACGTCGCGCTGAAATGCCGGTCGTCGGCCCACGTGATGTCGTCCAGATGGCACGACGCGTACATCGCACCGACCGTGCGCTGCGCGCGCACCTTCAGCGGATTCTCCGACACGAGCGTGAACGTGACGGCTTCCTCGAACGGGCAGTCGTAGTCGGTGACGAGCAGATATGCGGCCGGCATCTCGAACTGGCGAAGCAGCACATAGCCGGAAATGGCGAGACCGCAGCGCACGCCATCCACGAGCACATGCGTGCGTGACGGCCACGATTCGTACGGACCATCATGCGTTTCGAGTGTAAAGCGCTCGACCCGCTTCATTGCCGCGCCGACTTCAGCGTGCCGCTTTCCCGATGTATCGCCGCATCAGTTCGCGGTCTTGCGATACAGCGCGACGTACCCCGCGAGCATCAGCAGCAGCGACCCGCTGACCCGGTTCAGCCACTTCTCCCCGGCCGCTTTCCATACGCGCACCGAATGCACGCCGAGCAGCGCGTAACCGGTCATCCCGATGACGTCGATCGCGACGATCGTCGCCGCAAGGATCGCGTATTGCGGCGCGATCGCGTGCGACCGGTCGACGAACTGCGGCAGCAGCGCGGACATGAACAGGTAGTACTTCGGGTTGCTCATCGCGACGAAAAAGCTCTTCAGGAATGCAGTCCGGCGATCGGGCGTCGGGTGCTCGGGTTCCTGCGCTGCAGTGGAATGGTCGCTCGACACCAGCATCCGGATGCCGACATACGCGAGCCATGCCGCGCCGAGCAGCTTCAGCGTCACGAACGCCGTTTCCGACGCGTCGAGCAGCACGCCAAGGCCGAGCCCGACCAGCGCGACGAGCACGACGTCGGCCGTGACGGCGCCGAGCATGCCGACCATCGCGTGACGCAATCCGTATCGCGAGCCGTTGCTCATCGCGAGCAACACCGTCGGGCCGGGCGTCGCGACGCCGACGGACAGGATCAGGGCAAATGCGAGCAACGCGGAGAGCGACATGATGTGGCGTTCCTTCTGATGGGAGCGGTGCGAACCGATTGCATCGTCTGGGTCGGCCACGCGGGGCGCAACCGGCAGGTCCGATTTGTTACGACGAGTGCGGACGGTCAATGATCGCATGTTCATCCCGATGCCCGCTCGGCGGCTATGCGGCGTCGATCTCGCATGGCAACCGAAGCCCGGCTTCGTCGAAACCATGTGTCGACTTGGGCGGATTTTCCGGCTCTGCGACCTGTTCGGCGCCGACGGCACGCAACGACACCGCGGCGTCGCGACGGCCGGTGGCGAACCGTGGCTATCTGACGCGAGGCGATCCGCGGTCCGTGTGGCTGTCGATGACGACCGATTTCTGAAGTGTATGCAAGGGAGTGGCGGCCCGCCGCCAGAGTTTGCTATACTCTCGGTCTTCCGGAGAGATGGATGAGTGGTTTAAGTCGCACGCCTGGAAAGCGTGTATAGGTTAATCGCCTATCGGGGGTTCGAATCCCCCTCTCTCCGCCAGAATGCCTTTTAAGCCCTTGATTTCAAGGGCTTTTTTATTTTCTATTCTCGTCTACCCATACGGCTACCCATACGGCGCTGGTGGTGTTTTCACCAGAAATTCGGCGTGGCAGGATTGTTGGCTACAATCGTAGCGGCATTGTTCTTGAGGGGCAGAGGTGGCCGATACGAAAGAAACGACTCGTCGTCTTGTCGATGCTGGGCTGAACCGGCGCCAGGCGATGGCGCTTGCTGGCGTGCTTCACGATGCGCACCAGCAACCAGGCGCAACGAAAGCTGACCTAACCGCGTCGGCATCCATGCTGACAAGGACGTTGGTTCGCACCAAGGCGCAATGGATCACGTGGCAATTGATCCTCGCTGTTACCCTGTTCGTGGCGCTCCGGCTCATTCACTGACCAAGAATCAAAGGGCTACCGGAAGTTCTATAACCCTTGGCTTCGAGGCTATGGCTTCGAGCCGAAATCAGAAGCCCCAAGTCATACAGGCCAGAACCGACACTTGCGACAGTCGGCGCATCCCAGTTTTTTCGTTACGTCGATGCTCAGATTCGTGCCGAACTGGCCAAGCTGCTGGCGGAAAGTCATGTGACGCCGGCAGTTGTCCGTTGCCGGTAGCTACTCTTCGCGGCAGCCGACAGCTGCGATGCGTTACCACCAGTCCCCAAGAATGATTTCGTTTTCGACCAGGCATCGCTAACATATAGTCGGCGGACCCGCATTGTTGCAAACGCCTCGGCCAGGGCGAAACGCAACATCGGCTGCCACTGCGGGGTTGCCGGTCATCCTGGTACATCGAAAACCGGTCGAAAAACGAAACCACACACCTTGCGCGCCGCTTCGGAAAAGAAATGACGATGAACTCCACCCCGATTACCGTTTTTATTAGTTATTCACATAAAGATGAGCGGTATAAGGAAGCGTTAGAAGAGCATTTGTCCGTGCTTCAGCGTCATGGAAAAATAGCTAGCTGGTCAGATCGAAAGATTAGTCCGGGCTCATCTTGGAAATCTGAAATAGACAGGAATATCGAGAAGGCGGATATTATCCTATTGCTCGTAAGCTCCAGTTTCATAGCCTCTGGCTACTGCTACGAAAAAGAATTGGCTGTGGCTCTCAGTCGTCAAGAAAATGAGGATGCGGTTGTAATCCCGATCTTTGTGCGCCCAGCCGATCTGAGCGATGAGCCCCTAATGGGTTTGCAGGGCCTACCCAAGGACGCGGTTTCTATTTCGGAATGGGAAAATGAGGATCTGGCTTGGCGCGACGTAGCGAAGGGAATCCGGTTGGTAGTCGACGCCATACAGCAGCGGAACTCCCGAAAAAACGAGCCAAGCGAGATGAGTTCCCTGGGTGAAACGTTGACTGCACTCGTAGACGACATCGACCAGATCTATCAACCAGGCTCTCACACTAGCGGCATATCGACGGGTTTTTCTGATATTGACCGGGTAATTGGTAATCTTCGCCCTGGTCAATTGATAACGATTGCCGCTAGACCAGGAATGGGCAAGACGAATTTCGGATTAAGCATAGTAGGCGCCGTGGCGGCACGTGAGCTCCCGGCGCTCGTTTTCAGCACGAAAACGTCAAAAAAAGAGGTTATGAGTCGCCTTGTGACAATCACAGGCCGACTCTCGCATACGCGGCTTCATTTTGGCTCGATGCGGGACGATGACTGGCCAAGGTTGACCCTGGCCGTCCAAAAACTATCAAATAGCGAGATGTGGTTTGATGATAGCACTGCGCTGAGTTTAGACGACTTACGTGAAAAGTGCTTCAAAGCAAAGAGCAAATTAGGGGCAATCGGCATCGTTTTAGTCGACTCGGTAAATTATTTGCGTACTGCAAGCGACGATGCCACACGAGGTGACTTGATAGCCCGAGAGCTCAAGAGTCTGGCGCGAGAGCTTAATTGTGTGGTAATGGTAACGGCCCCCGTTCAACGCGCAGTGGATTCGCGCCCAAATAAACGACCGGTCCGGTCAGACCTCGGAGATTGGCACGACCTTGGCGATGAGTCGGATATTCTCGCGTTTATTTATCGTGATGATTATTACAATCCGGAATCTGTCCTTCGAGGGACTGCAGAAGTTTTATTGGACCGTAACCAATACGGGCCAGTGGGCGCCATCCGCATTGCATACGACCGTGAATGTGGGGTTTTTTCAGACTTTGGGGGCGCACCCGAGCAGGGAATGTGAGTGGAAGCGATATTGTCCAGGTTTCTTTCCCAAGACATTGTCGGCAGCCCTTTTTCCTTCAAGAATGCCCCGATACTTCCGGCGTCGGGGCCAGCGCGAAGGAAAGCCGATTCGGTGTGATTTACCCGTCACACCTCCCCTCGGCAAACAGGGTCCATCGGGGCAGGAAGTTGTTACGCTGCGTTCACGGCTTCCAGGCCGCGTGCAATCAGGCGGGCAATCATCCAGCTACGCGAAACCTTGATGCCGGTATCTTCATGCACGACCTTGCGGTGTTGATCGACTCGCGCCATAAGGCCCGGGTCAGCGGTGAAACAAAAGCTGGCGCTCTTGGCGGCGGTTGCGGTGGCTTGCGTGTTTTGTTGCATGTTTAGAAATCTCGGGTGGTTTGGATGGTGGGGTTTGCTCGGCCGTCCGTAATCCAGCGCTTCTTCGGGCGGCCTGGTCGCTCAGTCATTGCGCGAACCGCCGCGATGCATCCAGCGTCGATATGTCGGACAACGCGATTTATCTGTACGTCGTCAAGTTTGGGCCACACGCGCTCAATGCGTTCCGTAATGTCTTCGCCACCTTCGCCGCCCAGCATGATCGAACCCAGGGTGGGAATTGTCGCCACGACACGCGGAAAGCCAGCGTCGTCCGGGGGGCGCATCCGATAGTTGGCGGCTGCTAATGCGTCTTCGATGTGACGCGGCAGCACTGAAGGCGACTTTTTCCGCTCGCGTCCGACAGGCTTAAGCCCTTTGTCGGTGCATCCACGACACTGGTAAACGTGGCGGCTATGCTTGTCGTTGCTATCGTCGTCGCTGACTGCGGTGACGCGGCTGGTGATGGACTTGCAATTGCCGCATCGGCCAAAAATGCTCAGTCTCATCACGCCCCCACCGTCCAGAAGCGCGACGTGTCCGGCAGCAGCGGCTGAAACTCGGCCCATGCCTTGAACTCCATCGAACCGTCGATATTCACGCGCTCCGCGATCACTTCCACGGTGCTGCGGATCATGATAGCCGACCGTGAGAAGGCGCCCACGATAGTGGCGGCCATGTCCGGCGTCAGTTCAGCAGCGATACCCGGCAGTACTTTCAGCTCGCCTTCCTGGTTGACTACCGCACCATTGCCTGCCGTGCCGACCAGTGCGCGCAGCTCGCCAAAGCGTACTGCGGCAGCAGCAGCGGCAGACAGGGAAAACGGAGCAGGCGCTGCGGCAACAATGGCGCCCAGCAGTACGGCGTCGGCGGTGCGTGCCAGGCCATGCGTCATCGAATGCGTGATCGCGTTTGCAAGGCCGGAGTAGGTCTTAATGTCCCTTCGAGTAACTGCGAAGCGGACGCCGTAAGCGTTCGTGTTGGTCTGCGGCCCCCAGGCAGAATCGACGTTGATTTGCGCACGCTTGATAGGCAGTGGCGTAACGGCGATGTCCGGCTGCGTGCCGTTAGGCAGCACGTCAGGAAGCTGCGAGAATGGCGCAGCTTCGATGGTTTCGAAGTAGGTCGGCTTGCTCACCATAAGCACGTCGCCGGTAAGCCCCGTCGAAATAGCCTGGGTCGGGTCTTTCCAGATAATGACTTCCGCGCCAGCCTGGGCAACCAGGGATTGCTTGATGACTTCCGCGCCAATCGTCGTCACTTCAACCGCAGGGCGGCCGACCGGCGGCCGCTTCAGGCTCGTGCCATCGTTGCTTTCGATGTTCGGCAACAGGTCGCCGTGCAGGTCGATCATGCTGCGCACCACGGGCTTGCCGGGAATCACCGCGCGCACGTCGCCGTAATGGTCGTAGAGATGGGTGTTGCCTGGCTCGTCGCGCACGCGCTCGAAAAGTGCGATGAGAGGATTCGGTTTTGTCATGGTTCGTTTAAACGTTGCGGAAAATTTTCCATTGGGCCACCAGAACTTCGTCGGCGGCGGCGAGGTGCGGATGATCCTGGTGGACGAACAGCCATTCGAACAGGCCGAACAGATCGGTTTTTCCGGCCGGGTTCACGGGGGCGCCTGCGTCAGCCAATTTGTTGACGACAGGGGGAGTTGTACCGATCGTTGCGCACAGCTCGGCAACGGTCATTTGCGGGGATACCGGCTTGCTGTCCTTGGCCTGTTTGATCAAGTCTTTAAGCTCTTGGAGTGTCATATTGAGTAGTAGTGCGAATCAGTGTGAGTTCATGGAGATTATGCGATCTGCATGGTTCTAACTCCACGTGCGGGTTTTCAGGACGCGCAGTGCGTCAGAAGAATGGCCTTCGTGTCGCAAAAGGCGAGCGCTTCGTCTAGCGCGGCGTCGAACGCTGGGCGGCTGAATCCATTGCGCTCGAACATGCCGGCGAAGGCGTGAACATCGTCGGTTTCCATGTCTTCGCCGATACAGTGGAGCCAGCCGAGCGCGACAGTTGCCGGCACCGACAGCGCCGCCAGCTCACCTAGCGCCATGCGCTGCCCGCTGGCCAGATTGAGGAGCCAAACGGCGTCGAATCGGTTCCCGGCGAGCCTGGGCAGCATGCCCTGGTCGGCATACAGGTGGATGGCCTTGACCGGGATTCCGAACAGCTCGGCGATTCTCTCGGCGGTGCAGGAATAGGCTGGAAATTCTTCGGGAAGGCCCTGGGTTGCTGCATTTTCCATCGTTTCACGTCCTTGTTTTACGGTTACTGCACAATGTAGACTACTTCCGGAAAGCTACTTTCTCCTTTTGCTTCAGGTGTTTACGTTGGTGAACATAGTCGTAGTCCGCGCTTCAAAAACCCACTCAGATTTTGAAAGTCGCGGTGCTTTGATCCCCGCACCCATCCCCCTCGCGGAAGTACCTTGAAAGTTATCCACAAAGGGGTAGGCGCGTACTACCATCTCGCGAAATTAAAATGAGTTGCAGATGGCCAGCGTTTCGCAGTTACGCTTAGTCAACTCAATTGCGATAATGCTTGATATGCGTGTTCGCGCTTCTTGATCCAGAGCGCACTTCGAAAAATTGAATCCGGATTGCTGCATCAGACTTTCGAGAATCGGGTGCGCTTTCGTGACAAATTCATCTGCGAGCATGGCCAGGTCGATAACTTCCGGACGTTTCATGTTTTGTGTTCCTGTATGGGTGAATTCAGATTGCATATCGGTTATGCGGGATGAATCGTAATGAATAGCCCGCCGCTCGAATAGTCTTTACCTAAGTAAACACACGCCTGTAAATGCGTGTTTCTTAAGATGAATTTCGGGGTTTGTTTACATAGGGAAACACGCAAATATTTTTCAGCGTTGCATATGGACAACAGGGTGCGATTGCTTGGCGGTAACCGGTAACCAAGGGTGGAAACCGCTGAAACCCTTATCCAGAAAGGATTCCAGCCAGGCGGTTACCAAGTTACCAGTTACCGCCGCCATTTCTATACTTTCCCCTACAGCTCCATATCCGTTTTCTTTGCTAGTAGGTGGTAACGGTGGTAACCCGGTAACGTGCCTTATGCCGCAAGGGATTCAACGGTTACCACATGGGCGATGGCGGTAACCTAGCGCGGTAACCAGGCAACAAAAAACCCGCCGCAGCGGGTTTGCATTAGAAGGGGGCGTCTGGCTCGGGTTCGTCCTTGATCCATCGCTTTACGGCTTTGCCAGCGCGTTTCACCGTCTTGCGCTCGTATCCGAGCGACTTGAGGACTCGGCCGGCGCGTGCCTGCTCGGCCTTGCCTTGTTTTGCTAGGTCAACACCGACGACGTGCAAAACGTCCGGAATGGATACCTCAGTGTGGCCTAGGCAGTAATCCGCAATCGACGCTTCCCACGCATCGTCTTCGCGCCGCGCGTCCGTGTGCTCTCGATGCGCCTGCTCGGGGATTTCCCACCAGGTAGCACCGCCCTGGTACTGCTCCATGGCTTCCGCGAATATCTGCTCCCGGTTCTGCCGCAGCCAATCCAGGTTCACGTCACCGACCAGCGCTGGCCAGAATCGGCGGGCGCCCGTGGCATCGCGCAGGTAGTCGCTTTCATTGGTCGTGCCGGCGAACACGGTGCGGCGCGGGCTGTCGATGGAGTGCTTCCCGTATGGCGGGCGAAAGCGATCAACCTGCGCGCTGAGGGCTTGTTTGATGCGCGTGACTTCGGTTTTACGGAACGCGTCCAGCTCGGCAATCTCAACGAGCCACTTGCCCTGGATCGACACGAAAAAGTCTTTGCTGTCGAGTGGGTCGGTCAGCTCTGCATAGAATTTGCCGCCCAGCACCGAAAGCAACGTTGATTTGCCTTTACCCTGGCTGCCTTCAAATACGGGCATCGTGTCCACCTTGCAACCTGGCGCCAGGCCGCGCGCGACCATCGAAATGATGAAGTTTCGGGCGATGGCAGTGTGGTATTCGTCTTGCGGCACGCCGGCAGCATTGGCCAGCCAGGCATCCAGGCGGGGCGTCTCGTCCCAGCGCAACGACTTCAGCCAATCGCGCAGCTCGTCGCGCTGATTCTTCATCGCGATAACCATCACTGCCTGTTCAACCAGTTCAGGCGTGAAGCGGAACAGCCCCATTTCGCCCTGCAACACATCAGCAATGGCGATGCGATCCACGTCAGCCCAGCGGCGCGGTTCGCTACCGTCCCAGGTCGTGAAGATTTCCTGGTGGAACGTGTCGAGCCAGAAGCGCCCCGCAAATCGCGGATGCTTTTCCAGCACTTCGCGCGCGTTCGCCACGGTGCCCATCGCTTCGCCGCGTCCATTCGGCTGGACGCTTACGCCAAGCGCGGCGAGTCCATGAATAACGATCATCGGATTGATGGCAATGCCGCTCATGCTGTTCGCGCTCGTGGCGCGCGGATCGGTCATTCGCGCTCCCGTTTCGGTTTCCAGCCGACTTGCACAAGGGTGTCGCGCGCCGCATTCACGAAGACAGCAGGTTGCCGGCTGCGCTTTGCGATCCCGATGAACCGGTCGCCAGCCTCATCCAGGGAGAAACCTTTCCGCATTTCGCGCATCACGAAGCGGAACACGTTCTGTTGCGCATCATTTCGCAGGCGGGCATCGTTCGCCAGGCGCTTGGCCTGTGTGGATTCCAGCCACGCCTTAAAATTTTCGCAGTTTCGTTGTTTTGCTTGAGGGAGGGTCATGTCCGTGGTTCTCCCTTTTATTGCCCGCGAGCGGCGGCAATGCGCTGGTTGAGCCAGTCGTTAACTTCCTGTTCGACCCAACCGGCGTATCGCGGCGAGATTCGCACTGAAGCGGGAAAATCGCCGCGCCGGATCATCTGGTAGATGAATGGCTTCGACAGGCCCGTGCGCTCCAGGACAGTTGCGATGCGAATGATCTTCGTCGGCTGTTGTTGTGTTTGCATGGTCGTTATCCACGTTGTTGTTACGGTATGCATCGAATTTTGAAGACCGGTGCATACCGATTCCACGTGCGGGTTTTTTGTACCGACCAGTTAATTGCGCAATGCGGCGTGGCAGATAAAGAAAAGCCCGTTTAAACGGGCTGCGTGGTGGGTGTTAGGCTTGGCGCTGGAGCGGAGTAACGGTGCCAGATTCGCGCTTCTTCGAACAGTATGCGGCCCAGGCGTCCATCATTTTGCCGCGTTTGGCCAGCAAATCGCCGCGTTGATAGGCCGCTTCCACCTCACTACGAACTGCGTGGGCAAGTGCCTTTTCGGCCAACTCGCGCGGGAAATTGGTGCATTCGGCAGCCCAATCGCGGAACGTCGAACGGAAGCCGTGCACGGTCAAGTCGGGGCGCCCCATACGCTTCAAGACGGCAAGCAGGCTCATGTTCGAAAGACCACTGCCCTCCCGCATGCCTGGGAACACGTAATCACCGTGGCGCACGGACTCCATTTCCTTCAAGATCGAAACTGCGCGCTTGCCCAAAGGTACGCGGTGCTCCTTCTTCATCTTCATCCGCTCGGCTGGGATCGTCCACAACTTTGCGTCCAGGTCTATTTCGCCCCAATGGGCGCCAATGATTTCAGACGTGCGCGACGCATTGAGAATGCCGAACTCAAGCGCACGGGCGGCCACGCCCTCCATTGCGCGGACACACTCCATGAATTCGCCAAGCTCGTCATACGGAAGGGCTGCGTGGTGTTCTTCTTTCTGAACCGCGCTAGGCTTCGCTAACAGAGTATCAAGGTGTCCCTTCCAGCGGGCAGGATTCTCGCCGCTGCGCAGGCCGCGCGTGGTCGCCCATGCAAGCACCTTTTCGAGGCGACCGCGAACACGCGATGCGGTTTCGTTCTTTTCCGTCCAGATCGGCTCAAGCACCCGCATTACATCGTGAGTATCAACCAGGGCAACGTCTTTCTTTCCGATGACTGGCCCGGCATATGTGGCGAGAGTGTTGGTCCACTGGTCCACGTGCTTTTCGTTCTTCCAGCCATGCTTGTGGGCTTCGATGTAGGCCGTTGCGCACTCGGCGAAAGTCATTTTGGCCGCGATCTTGGCACGGTCGGCCTGGCGCATGGCCAGAGGGTCTTCCCCGTTCGCAATGGCGCGACGCATCCCGTCTGCCTTTTCTCTCGCGACCTCCAGGGAAACACTAAGGTACGACCCCAGCCCAATGTCGGTGTGCTTCCGTTTCCCATTTTTCGTCAGAACGTCACTGCGCGAATAACGGAAAATCCACGACTTGGTGCCGGACTTGCTTACCTGCAAATATAGACCGCCGCCGTCCGCATAGTAGCCTGGCGCCTTCTCCTGTCTGACTTTAACAGCTGACAGCTTTTTGATTGGTCGAGACATATTCTCCGCCCACTTTATCTACCCATACACTTACCCATACATCCAACGCCGATGGTAGCACACTCAAGCAAACTCATGAATACGATGAAGCCTTGTAAATAAAGGGGTTTCTGCGAATGACGGAGAATCTCGCACACTCAAGGATACTCGACTCCAGCGGACCCTCTCTCCGCCAGAATGCCTGAAGCCCCTTGATTTCCCGATAAATCAAGGGGCTTTTCGTTTTGGGCGTTTGGGGCGCCGACACCCTCCCCATCCTCCCGCGTCACGGATGCCTGATGTAATCCACCAACGCCCGCGTATATTCATCCGGCCGCCGATCGCACAGACTCACCGCAATCGCCACCGCAAATCCCGCCGGCACGCCGAACACCCCTGAACTGATCGACTCGATCCCGAACCACGTGCCCCCCGCGAACCCCGTCAACTGCGTGAAGTACGGATAGGTCGACACGATGTAGTACACGCACACCGCGAGTCCCGTCACCATCCCGGCGATCGCGCCGCGCGTCGTCGTGCGCTTCCAGAACACACCGAGCACGAGCACCGGAAAGAAGCTCGATGCCGCCAGCGAGAACGCCGCGCCGACGAGAAACAGGATCTTCCCGGTATTGAGCGACGCGACATACGACGCGAACAGCGCGACACCGAGCAGCAGCACCTTCGAGATCGTCACGCGCCGCTGGCTCGACGCATCCGGCGCGACCATGCAGTAATAGACGTCGTGCGACAGAGCGTTCGCGATCGTCAGCAGCAGCCCGTCCGCGGTCGACAGCGCGGCGGCAAGCGCACCGGCCGCAATCAGCCCCGACACGACATACGGGAGCCCCGCGATCTCCGGCGCGGCCAGCACGACCATGTCCGGCTGCATCTGGATTTCCGACCAGTGCACGATGCCGTCGCGAATTACCTCGACGACGCTGATCAGGTCGGGTTCGAAGTGATGCCATTGCGTGACCCACGCCGGCAATTCGGCGAACGGCCGCCCGACGAGGTTCGCCAGGATCTCGTACTTGATCAGCACCGCGAGCACCGGCACGCTGAGGTAGAACAGCGCGATGAAGAACAGCGTCCAGCCGACCGAGCGGCGCGCCGACGCAACCGACGTGGTCGTGTTGTAGCGCGTCAGGATATGCGGCAGGCTCGCGGTGCCGAGCGACAAGCACAGCAGCAGCGCGAGGAAATTGCGCTCGCGCGGCTTGCGTTCGTCGTCGCTCGCGGCGGGAAACGGCTCGTGCATCGGCACGGGCGGCTCGGCACGCGCCAGCATGTCGTCGCGCGCCTGCGTCCACACGACGCGCGCCGCCGCCGGATCGCGCGGGAAGTCGGCCAGCTCGCGCTCGCGCTGGCTGATCTCGCGCAGCGGCCCGTTGTGGCGCCGCAAGTCGGCGAGCTGGTCGACGAGATACCTGCGCGCGTCCGCATAGGACGCCGGCAACCGGTCGAGCCGCGTCTGGATGTCCGCGGCTTGCCGCCGGTATGCGTCGCGCACCTTCTGCTCGTCAGCCGCATCGCGCACCTGCGCCTCGCGCGCCGCAACGCGCTCCATCAGCTTGCCGTAATTGAACTGCGGCACGGGGCCGAGCCCGTTCTTCATCGCGATCAGCGACACCGGAATCAGGATCGCGCTGATCAGGATGATGTACTGCGCGACCTGCGTCCACGTGACCGCGCGCATCCCGCCGAGAAACGAGCACACGAGAATGCCCGCGAGCCCGCAGAAGATCCCGATCGCGAAATCGACGCCGATGAAGCGCGTCGCGATCAACCCGATCCCCTGGATCTGCGCGACCAGATACACGAACGAACACAGGATCGCCGCGCCGGCCGCGAGCGCGCGCACGGCCGTGCTCGAGAAGCGCGTGCCGAGAAAATCGGGAATCGTGTAGCGCGCGAGCTTGCGCACATAAGGCGCGAGCAGGAATGCGACGAGGCAGAATCCGCCCGTCCAGCCCATCACGTACGCCAGCGCGTCGTAGCCGGTCGAGTAGAGCGATCCGGCCAGGCCGATGAACGACGCGGCCGACAGCCAGTCGGCCGCCGTCGCCATCCCGTTGAACGCGGACGGCACGCGCCGCCCGGCCACGTAGTATTCGACGAGATCGGACGTGCGCGACAGCAGCCCGATCACCGCGTACACGGCGATCGGCACGAACAGGAACACATAGCCGATCCAGACACCGGAGCCGGTCGCGCGCTCGATCCGCCACATCAGCAGCACGAACCCGAGAAAGCCCAGCGTGTAGAGCGCGTATGCGCGTATCAGTCGATGCGTCAGCATGAATCAGCGCCCGCCGTGCGCATTGCCGGTGCGCGCCGCATGGTCGTCGTACGCGCGGCGCAGCGTGCGGTCCGCGCGTTGCATCAGCCCGATGTAGACGACGATCAACACGAGATACACGAGAATCGCACCCTGCGCGCCGACATAGAACGGCAGGCTGAAGCCGGCGAACCGGACCCCGGCGAGCGCGGGCCCGAAGAACGGCACGATGAACGACACCGAGAAACCGATCGCCATCAGCACCGCGATCAACGCGACGTTGAAGCGCCAGTAGCGCGCGTGCGCACGCGCGAGCGGCTCGGGAACGGGCGGCGGCGCGACAGGCGCTGGACGGGTCGGAACGGTCATGCCGTTGTTTAGCAAAAAGCCCCTGCGCGGACAATCGGGATTGCCGCGCAGGGGCTCATGCGCGCGTGGCGCACGACGGGTGAGATCAGCGCACTTCGGCGAGTTGATCGAGGATGGCCGGATTCTCGAGCGTGGACGTGTCCTGCGTGATCGCCTCGCCCTTCGCGAGCGAGCGCAGCAGGCGGCGCATGATCTTGCCCGAGCGCGTCTTCGGCAGGTTGTCGCCGA
>NZ_WHNU01000109.1:0-1116 GCF_009362305.1 Burkholderia sp. BE17 | reverse complement strand
GGCTGCGGCAAGTCGACGCTGCTGCGCATGCTCGCCGGGCTGGAAACGGCGACCTCCGGCAAGATCTTCGTCGACGGCGAGGATCTCGCGTCGCTGCCGCCGTACCGCCGCCCGGTGAACATGATGTTCCAGTCGTACGCGCTGTTTCCGCACATGACGGTCGAATCGAACGTCGCATTCGGCCTGAAGCAGGAAGGCACGCCGAAGAACGAGATCAAGGAGCGCGTGGCCGATGCGCTCGCGCTCGTGCAGATGAGCAAGTATGCGAAGCGCAAGCCGCACCAGCTTTCCGGCGGCCAGCAGCAGCGCGTTGCGCTGGCGCGCTCGCTGGTCAAGCGCCCGAAGCTGCTGCTGCTCGACGAACCGATGTCGGCGCTCGACAAGAAGATCCGCCAGAAGACCCAGCTCGAACTCGTGAACATCATCGAGAAGGTCGACGTGACCTGCGTGATGGTCACGCACGACCAGGAAGAGGCGATGACGATGGCGAGCCGCCTCGCGGTGATGAGCGAAGGCAAGATCGTGCAGATCGGTTCGCCCGGCGAAGTGTACGAATTCCCGAACAGCCGCTTCTCAGCCGAATTCATCGGCTCGACGAACCTGTTCGAAGGGCGCGTCGTCGAGGACGAGCCCGATCACATCTTCGTCGAGAGCGACGATCTCGAGGCACGCATGTACGTGAGCCACGGCGTGACCGGCCCGCTCGGGATGCCGGTCGGCATCTCGGTGCGTCCGGAGCGCGTGCACGTGTCGCGCGACAAACCGGGTTCGAAGCACAACTGGGCGCGCGGCGTCGTCACCGATATCGCGTACATGGGCAGCTACTCGCTGTATCACGTGCGGCTGCCGAGCGGCAAGACGGTCGTGTCGAACCTGTCGAGCTCGCACCTGATGACCGACAGTGCGCCCGCGTGGAACGACGACGTGTTCGTGTCGTGGTCGCCGGCCAGCGGCGTCGTGTTGACGCAATGAGGACGACACGATGAGAACCTCCGCTTCCACTCCGTCCGCGCCGGTATCGACCGGCGCTGCGAGCACCGGCGCCGGCCGGTCGCGTCCGGGCCGCTTCGCCGTGCTGTCGCGGTTCCTGCCGTCGGGCCGCGGCGTCGCGATCGG
>NZ_WHNU01000108.1:0-1146 GCF_009362305.1 Burkholderia sp. BE17 | reverse complement strand
TAATGCGTGGACCACGGCGCTTCGGTCGCATCGACGTAGAAACCCGC
Organism: Burkholderia sp. BE17; assembly: GCF_009362305.1. Classification (NCBI taxonomy): domain Bacteria; kingdom Pseudomonadati; phylum Pseudomonadota; class Betaproteobacteria; order Burkholderiales; family Burkholderiaceae; genus Burkholderia; species Burkholderia sp. BE17. The sequence goes on along the minus strand of NZ_WHNU01000108.1, from coordinate 1,099 downwards.
GCCGACGCCGAAGTCCCACGCATCGGTCTCGCCCGGCACACCCGCGCCGCGCGGGCTCGTGTCGGGCATCACGAGCGCGACGCCGTGCTGCGCCGCGTATTGCTGCGCGCCGGCCTTGATCGCAAACGTCTCGTCGGTGCAGGTGAGGCCCGCGAGATAGAACAGCGCCGGCACGCGGCCGTGCACGGCCTGCGGCGGCAGGTACACCGAGAACTTCATCGGCAGGCCGATCGCCGTCGAATCGTGGCGATAAAAGCGCTGCTCGCCGCCGTGGCACGCATGCGAGGAAACGAGTTCGAGCATGACGGTGCGCTCCCGGTCAGTACAGCACGACCGAGCGGATCGACTCGCCCTGCTTCATCAGGTCGAAGCCTTCGTTGATCCGCTCGAGCGGCAGCGTGTGCGTGATCAGGTCGTCGATGTTGATCTTGCCTTCCATGTACCAGTCGACGATCTTCGGCACGTCGGTGCGGCCGCGCGCGCCGCCGAACGCCGAGCCCTTCCACTCGCGGCCCGTCACCAGTTGGAACGGACGCGTGCTGATTTCCTCGCCGGCCGCAGCCACGCCGATGATGAACGATTGGCCCCAGCCCTTGTGCGTGCACTCGAGCGCCTGGCGCATCAGCTTCACGTTGCCGACGCATTCGAACGAGTAGTCGGCGCCGCCGTCGGTCAGCTGCACGATGTGGTCGACGACGTTCTCGACTTCGTTCGGGTTGATGAAGTGCGTCATCCCGAACTTCTTCGCGAGCTCGACGCGCTTCGGGTTGATGTCGACGCCGATGATCTTGTCCGCGCCGACCATCTTCGCGCCCTGGATCACGTTCAGGCCGATCCCGCCGAGGCCGAACACGACGACGTTCGCACCGGCCTCGACCTTCGCCGAGTAGACCACCGCGCCGACGCCCGTCGTCACGCCGCAGCCGATGTAGCAGATCTTGTCGAACGGCGCGTCCTCGCGCACCTTCGCGACCGCGATCTCGGGCACGACGATGTAGTTCGAGAACGTCGACGTGCCCATGTAGTGGAACAGCGGCTTGCCGTCGAGCGAGAAGCGCGACGTCGCGTCGGGCATCAGGCCCTTGCCCTGCGTCGCGCG
>NZ_WHNU01000107.1:0-1228 GCF_009362305.1 Burkholderia sp. BE17 | reverse complement strand
TGCGGATTCAACCCGTCGATGCAACGAATTGATGAAAGCGCTCAGCCGGTGTATCGAAGTCTAGCGTCTTTCGAGGACGCTCATTGAGCCGCTTGGCAACAGCGTTGAGCGTGGCCTGTGAATAGGCCGAGAGGTCGATCCCCTTTGGGAAATACTGTCTGAGGAGCCCATTTGTGTTCTCGTTCGAGCCCCGTTGCCAAGGGCTCTGCGGATCACAAAAATAGACCTTGATGTCGGTGGCCACGGTGAAACGCGTGTGATCGGCCATCTCCTTGCCTCGATCCCAGGTCAGTGATTTGTATAGTTCGTGAGGAAGCTTGCCGGCGTGTCGGATCAATGCGTTGATGACCGTTTCCGTATCCTTACTGGCAACCTTCACCAGCATCACGAAGCGGCTCTGACGCTCGACAAGAGTGGCAATCTGGCTGTTCGCGCTGCCGAACAGCAGATCGCCTTCCCAGTGGCCCGGTATCGCACGATCATCAACGGTCGCGGGACGTTCACTAATCGGGACGGTGTCGCAGATTCTGCCGTGGTCGTCGGTCTTCATCGTGTGATGACGCGAACGACGCATAGCTCGCGAGCGCCGTAAATGCTCGAGCAATTCCTTTTTGAGTGCACCGCGAGCTTGTATATAGAGGCTGCGGTATATGGTTTCGTGCGACACCTGATAGTCCCTGTTGACCGCATACACGTGCTTAAGCCAACCGGCGATCTGCTCAGGTGACCACTGCAGCCTGAGCTTGCTTGCCACGACCTGGGCGAGCTCCCGGTTCCTGACGAGCTTGCAGACTTGGGGGCGCCGGGCTCGCTCCCACGCAAGTTCGTCAGCATCGTTCGCCCGATAACCCTGTATGCCGCCGTTCCGCTTGAGCTCGCGGCTAATGGTGGACGGAGCACGTGCGAGCCGAATCGCAATCGCGCGAATCGAATCGCCAGCAACCACTGAGCGCGAGATCTCCTCCCGCTCGGCAAGGGTTAGTGCCAAGCTCGAACGGTGCCGTTGCTTTGGCTGTATGCCCCCCGTTTCGGCCAGAATCCCTTGTACCGAGGAATGGTTCCGATCAAACAACTGGGCGATCTGCTGCAGCGACTCGCCCTTGCGCCAGCGCTCCCACATTAGCGCTTTCTGGCTGTCTGTATAGTAGATCCGCCGTCTCTGTTTCATTGCAACACTCCTCGCTGCTATGCAGCCTCAAGTGTGTTGCATCGACGGGTTGAATCCGCA
>NZ_WHNU01000106.1:0-1240 GCF_009362305.1 Burkholderia sp. BE17 | reverse complement strand
TGAGGCTGGCCCAATTTCCGTCCCAGTCTTAATTGGAAAATTCCGGCTCTTCGGGGCGGGCCGAACCGGCCCGATCGGTGCACTGGCGGGCGAATTCCGCCGGTGTCATCCACTGCAGCGCAGAGTGAGGGCGCGCCTCGTTATAGTACTCGCGCCAGACCTCGATTTTGCGTCTGGCGTCTTCAAGCGACAAGAACCAGTGTGCGTTGAGGCATTCCTCGCGAAAGCGTCCGTTGAAGGATTCATTCTTCGCATTGTCGGTCGGCTTGCCAGGACGCGAGAAGTCAATCTCCACGCCATTCTCGTACGCCCATTTGTCGAGCGCCTTCGAAATGAATTCACTACCATTGTCTGCCTTGATATAGCGGGGAAGCAGGCGATACTGCGCAAGTCGGGTCAGCGCGGCGACAACGTGCTCGCCACGCAACGAGCCGTCGACTTCAATCGCCAGGCATTCTCGCGTGTAGTTGTCCACGATCGTGAGCGTACGTAAGCGACGGCCGTCGAACAGCGCGTCCGCGACGAAATCCATACTCCAGATTTCGTTGATTGCGCTCACTGACTGCTTTGGCTGTCGGCGCCGGGCTGACTTGTTCCGTCGAGGTCGTTTGTGGCGCAACGAAAGCCCCAGTTCGCGATACACGCGTTCTACCCGCTTATGGTTATCTCTCCAGCCTTCCCGGCGAAGCATCACGTACACGCGGGGCGCACCGTAATGCACCCGCACTTCCGTGATCTCCTTGATGCGCATCTCCAGCGCGCTTTGATCCCGCGCGACCGACTCGTAACGGTAGACCGTGCGGGACAACTGCAACAATGCGCAGGTTTGCCGCTGGCTCGCGCCGAAACGCTGCATCAAGTCCGTGACCAGATCACGGCGCCGGGAAGGCTTCAGAGCTTTTTTGACAGCACATCCTGCAGCATGGCCTTGTCCAGCGACAGATCGGCCACGAGCCGCTTGAGCTTCGCGTTTTCTTCCTCAAGCTGCTTCAGCCGGCGCAGTTCCGAGGGTGACAGCCCACCGTACTTCGTCCGCCAGTTATAAAACGTCGCGTCGCTGATCCCCATCTTGCGGCAGACCTCCGCGACAGGCGTACCCAACTCGGCCTGCTTCAACGCGTATGTGATCTGCTCTTCGGTGAACCTGCTCTTCTTCACGGCATGACCTCCTGGTCTCGATGACAACGTCATGCCGGAATTTTCCACTTCCAAATGGGACAGTTTTGTGGGCTAGGGTCAA
>NZ_WHNU01000105.1:0-1307 GCF_009362305.1 Burkholderia sp. BE17 | reverse complement strand
GAAGAAGAGGCAAACCGTAGCGCGTCAGGCAGCGGCCCGCGGGCCGCTGCCTGAGTTGCCCAAGGAACTGCTGGACCAGTTGGTCAAGGGGCCGATGACGCCGACCGAGGTTCAGGATCTGATGCTGGCGTTCAACAAGGCGGTCATCGAACGGGCGATGGGCGCCGAGATGAATCTGCATCTGGGCTACCCGTCGGGCCAGTCCAAGCCGGCCGGACAAGCCAACGAGCGCAACGGCGCCAGCGGCAAGACGGTCATCACGGATCGCGGCCCGGTTCGTGTCGAAGTCCCTCGTGACCGTGACGGCAGCTTCGAGCCGATCCTGATTCCCAAGCACGAGCGCCGCTTCACCGGCTTCGACGAACGCATCATTGCGATGTACGCGCGTGGCATGAGCGTGCGCGAGATTCAAGGGTTTCTGGCCGAGCAATACGGCACCGAAGTGTCGCCCGACTTCATCAGTTCGGTCACCGACGAGGTGATGGCCGAGGCGCTGAGCTGGCAGAGCCGCCCACTCGAGGCAATGTATCCGGTCGTGTTCTTCGATGCGCTGCGGGTCAAGATCCGCGACGACGGGGTGGTCAGCAACAAGGCCGTCTATCTGGCCTTGGGCATCCAGGCCGATGGCCAGCGCGATGTGCTGGGCCTCTGGATCGAGCAGACCGAGGGCGCCAAGTTCTGGCTCAAGGTGTTCAACGAACTCAAGACGCGCGGCTGCCAGGACATCCTGATCGCCGTGGTCGATGGTCTGAAGGGGCTAACCGAAGCCATCAGCGCGGCCTATCCGCGGACCACCGTTCAGACCTGCATCGTGCATCTGATCCGCAACAGCCTCGAATACGCCAGCTACAAGGACCGCAAGGTACTCGCCACGGCGCTGCGCCCGATCTACGCGGCTGCCAGCGAAGAGGCAGCAAGGCAAGCGCTGCAAGACTTCGCCGATGGACCTTGGGGCGCGAAGTATCCGACGATCGTGCAGTCGTGGCAACGCGCGTGGGAGCACGTCGTGCCGTTCTACGTGTTCCCGCCGGAGATTCGACGGGTCGTGTACACCACGAACGCCATAGAAAGTTTGAACATGCAGTTGCGCAAGATCATCAAGACACGTGGTCACTTCCCGAACGACGACGCGGCCATCAAGCTGCTCTGGCTGGCGCTGCGCAACGTGCTGGCCAAGACCGTGCGGGCAGCGTTCGACTGGAAATCAGCAATGAACCAGTTTGCTATCCTGTTCGGTGAACGATTCACCCAGGCGCGTGGATAACGCGTTGTTCAACCGCCTCGCCCACAAAAATGCGGACAGGTTC
>NZ_WHNU01000104.1:0-1487 GCF_009362305.1 Burkholderia sp. BE17 | reverse complement strand
CCATCGTCTTATACATATCTTCGAGCCCCGGTTGCCGAGGCCGGAAAGAAGCGTTTACATTCAATGAGATAGCGCAGCGCTTGTAAACTGTCGGCGGATCGCGTTTACTTTCGCACTTTGCGTGAACGCCTTGGCCCTGGACACGACTTGCTGGACGGAAACGGAATTCGCCCACCTCGATCTTGGCGACGCGCGCCTGAACAAGAGAGCGAGGACATTGATGGAACGATTGGCGGCCAAGCCGACAGTGGGTGTGCCGCAGGCGTGTCGCGGCTGGGGCGAGACGATAGCGGCGTACCGCTTCTTCGATAACGAGGAAGTCGAATGGGCCACGATCTTGGAGCCGCACTGGCAGCAGACCCAGCAACGCATGGCGGCTCATTCGGTTGTGCTGTGCCTGCAAGACACCACCGAACTGGATTTCAACGGCCGCGGCGCGGCGGGACTTGGGCCGCTGTCGTACGAGGCGCGGCGCGGCATGTACCTGCACCCGACCTACGCGGTGACCCCCGAGCGCCTACCGCTGGGCGTACTGGACGCGTGGATGTGGGCGCGCGAGGCGAAGGACAAGCAAGGCAAGCGTGGTGGGCTGAAGGAAAGCCTGCGCTGGATCGAGGGGTACGAGCGGATCGCGGAGAGTGCCTCGAAGCTGCCGGATACCCGGCTGGTGTACGTGGCCGATCGCGAGGCGGACATGATTGCACTGATGGCGCGCGCGCAGCAATTGGGCACGCCCGCTGACTGGCTGATTCGCTCGACCCATGATCGCGCGTTGCCCGAAGGAGCCAAGCTGTGGAGCGCTGCAAGCGAAGGCGAGGCGATCGGCGAGATTGCCTTCACGATGGGTTCGCGTCACGGAGTGAAGGCCCGCCAAGTGCGCCAGCATGTGTGGCTGCGGCGCATCGAGTTGCCGGCGGGTAAAGGCCAAAGTGTCGCCGCCACCTGTTTGGTGGCGCGCGAGTTCGATGCGCCAGCTGGCGTCAAGCCGATCGAATGGCATTTGCTGACCAACCGAGAAGCGACGACGTTGCAGCAGGCCATTGAACTGATCGACTGGTATCGGGCGCGCTGGGAAATCGAGATCCTGTTCAATGTGTTGAAGAACGGTTGCCGAGTCGAGGCCCTGCAGTTGGGCGCGATCGAGCGGCTCGAGCGCGCCCTGGCGCTGTTCCTGGTCGTGGCTTGGCGGATTGCTTATTTGATGCGCATGGGCCGAACGTGCCCCGATCTGGACGCCGAACTGTTCTTCGATGTCGACGAAATTCGCGGTGTGTATTTGCTCACTGAGATCAAGCGGCCGGCAAAACCCAAGCTCAACCAGGTGCTGCGCCTGATCGCCCAGCTGGGCGGTTTCCTCGGGCGCAAAGGTGACGGCGAACCCGGTGCGAAAGCTATTTGGCTCGGACTCAGAGACGTTCATGTCGCGGCCAAAACCTTACGAGCGTTACGCGCCAGCGGTGACGCCGACACTTCTGTATAAGACGATG
>NZ_WHNU01000103.1:0-1608 GCF_009362305.1 Burkholderia sp. BE17 | reverse complement strand
ACCCACACGATGTTCTGCGTCGGGTCCTTGATGTCGCAGGTCTTGCAGTGCACGCAGTTCTGCGCGTTGATCACGAGGCGATCGCTGCCGTCGTCGTTCTTCACGAACTCGTACACGGCCGCCGGGCAGAAGCGCCCCTCCGGGCCCGCGTACGTGCGCAGGTTCACGTTCACCGGCACGTTCGCATCCTTCAGCGTCAGGTGCGCCGGCTGGTTCTCCTCGTGGTTCGTGTTCGAGATGAACACCGACGACAGCCGGTCGAACGTCAGCTTGCCGTCCGGCTTCGGATACTCGATCGGCTCGCACTGCGACGCCGGCTTCAGCATCTCGTGGTCCGCGTGCTGGTGGTGCAGCGTCCACGGCACGTTGCCGCCCATCACCTTCTGCTCGAGCCCGACCATCAGCGTGCCCAGGTACAGCCCCTTGGCCATCCACTGCTTGAAGTTGCGCGCGCGGTACAGCTCCGTGTACAGCCACGACTGCTTGAACGCGTCCGGGTACGCGTTGAGTTCATCGCTCTGGCGGCCGGCCTGCACCGCGTCGAACGCGGCGTCCGCCGCCAGCATGCCGGTCTTGATCGCCGCGTGGCTGCCCTTGATCCGCGATGCGTTCAAAAAGCCCGCGTCGTCGCCGATCAGCGCGCCGCCCGGGAACACCGTCTTCGGCAGCGACAGCAGCCCGCCCGCGGTGATCGCGCGCGCACCGTACGACACGCGCTTGCCGCCTTCCAGGAACGCGCGGATCGACGGATGCGTCTTGTAGCGCTGGAATTCCTCGAACGGCGACAGGTACGGGTTCGTGTAGCCGAGGCCCACCACGAAGCCGACCACGACCTGGTTGTTGTCCATGTGATACAGGAACGAGCCGCCGTACGTATCCGACTTCAGCGGCCAGCCGGCCGTGTGGATCACGAGGCCCGGCTTGTGCTTCGCGGGATCGATTTCCCACAGTTCCTTGATGCCGATCCCGTACGCCTGCGGATCGGCATTCACGTCGAGCTTGAACTTCGAGATCAGCTGGCGGCCCAGATGGCCGCGGCAGCCTTCGGCGAACAGCGTGTACTTCGCGTGCAGCTCCATGCCGAGCTGGAAGTTCTCGGTCGGCTCGCCGTCCTTGCCCACGCCCATGTTGCCGGTGGCGACGCCCTTCACCGAGCCGTCGTCGTTGTAGAGGACCTCGGCGGCCGGGAAGCCCGGGAAGATCTCGACGCCCAGCGCTTCCGCCTGTGCCCCAAGCCAGCGCGTGACGTTGCCCAGCGAGATCACGTAGTTGCCGTGGTTCTTGAAGTTCTCGGGCAGCGCCCAGTTCGGCGTCTGCACCGCGCTCTTCTCGGACAGGAACAGGAAGCGGTCCTCGCTCACCTCGACGCTGAGCGGCGCGCCCTGTTCCTTCCAGTCGGGAAACAGTTCGGTGATCGCGCGCGGGTCCATCACCGCGCCCGACAGGATGTGTGCGCCGATCTCGGAACCCTTCTCGAGCACGCACACGCCGATCTCGGTGCCTTTCTCGGCGGCCAGCTGCTTGAGCCGGATCGCCGCCGACAGCCCGGCGGGGCCGCCGCCGACGATCACGACGTCGTATTCCATCGATTCGCGCGGGCCGTATTGC
>NZ_WHNU01000102.1:0-1614 GCF_009362305.1 Burkholderia sp. BE17 | reverse complement strand
CAGCATCAGATCCTGAACCTCGGTCGGCGTCATCGGCCCCTTGACCAACTGGTCCAGCAGTTCCTTGGGCAACTCAGGCAGCGGCCCGCGGGCCGCTGCCTGACGCGCTACGGTTTGCCTCTTCTTCTTCATCGGCATATCCATGACTTTTATACCTCATGATATGCCCCGCCCACGAAATGACGGATAGGTCCTCACTTCATCGAGGGCCGTGATCGCCTGCGGATTCAACCCGTCGATGCAACGAACCACGCAACTAGAGAGCCCATGGCCGCAATCAAGTGCATTCCCAACACGGGCTGGTGACGTCGGCGAACCGTTCCCTATTGAATGACTTCATTCACTACCGCTTGCGCTTCTATCACAAGCCGTGAATAGATCTTCTGCTCAGGCAGATGCTTCGCGAAACATTCCTGTCGCTTGTCCTCTGGCACTCGGCCAACACCGCAAGCAGCAATCCCCCGAACCGTAACATCCCTCCAAAGGACATAAATCCACTCTCCCTGCCTGATCGATACCGCCAACGTATTCGGCCCCTCCGGCACCCCGTCCTGACAATCACCCAGCAGCAACGCCTTCACCTCCGCATCAGCCGGCTTCCGCTTCACCGGCAACTCGGCGAACCGATATGCCGCGGCGTCATCACTGAACACGTCCGCATAAAACGTCTCGTTATCGAAGATAACGGCAACATCACCCGTCGACTTAAACCCCGCATCCGACGTTGCCACCCAAGCCTTCAAAAGCGGAACCGTCGTAACAAGAAGATTCTCCTTCCCGTCATCCGACTCGAGGAACAACCCGTCCGGCCCCGGCGTCATCCCGTCATCGGCGATAGCGCTCTGAACGTTACTCCCCGCCTTCCCGGAAAACCCTTTCGCCTTGACCGTCCCGACAAGCTTTACCAGCTTCGCATTCACTTCGGCGGTATATTTCTTGTCCAAATCCGTCCGGTCTTCCATCCGAGCCGCATTAACTGCCTTGGCAGCCTTCTTCCGATCCGCGAGATAAGAATTGGTCGGCGACGCAACCACCCTCGCCCCGACAACAGCAATCAGCTCTAGGAGCACAACCGCCCCCACCTCCGACTTTCAGTTTCGAAATGCTTTTCATTCTTGTATGACGTCCCCGAACCCAAGCCCGAATGCAAAACGGCTGCCGTGAACCCACGGCAGCCGTCCCTGAGAAACGCCTCATCCTAAAACGCGAAGCAGACTTTATTCATCCACCTTGAACGCCGACACCAGCTTGGTCAATTCCGCCGCCTGCTGCTTCAAACTCTCGGCCGCTGCCGCACTTTCTTCGACCAAAGCCGCATTCTGCTGCGTCATCTGATCGAGCGACTGCACCGCATCGCCAATCTGATCGATCCCGGCACTCTGCTCCAGGCTAGCCTCAGCAATCTCGCTCATCATCGCGCTGACGCCTTGAACCTGCGAGACAACATCACTCATCACCTTCCCCGCCTCGCTAACCAACCGCGACCCGGCATCCACCGTCCCCGCACTGTGTTCGATCAGCGCCTTGATCTCCTTCGCCGCCTGCGCGCTGCGCTGCGCCAGATTCCGCACTTCCGAAGCCACCACCGCAAACCCACGCCCCTGCTCCCCCGCC
>NZ_WHNU01000100.1:0-1697 GCF_009362305.1 Burkholderia sp. BE17 | reverse complement strand
TTGTAGTAGCTTTTTAGAAATGTCGTGTTCTGGCTACTTAGAAATGTCGTGTTTTGACCTCGGTATGCTGGCCGGTTCTTTGCGGGACCACGGAGCCGGCCATGTATCCAGGTGCACTGGTGACACTGAACATGCGAGAACTCGACCGTCTGAAGGTAATCCAGGCCGTGGTGGACATGGGACTCAAGCCCGGACGCGCGGCCGAACGACTGGGCGTGACCGTGCGTCAGCTCCAGCGTCTGGTGGATCGTTACCGTGAGTCTGGCGCCGCCGGACTGGCTTCGCGCAAGCGTGGGCGTCCCGGTAATCGGCGGCTGGACGCTGATCTGGCCGATCGGGCACTGTCGATCATCCGTGATCGCTACGCCGATTTCGGGCCGACGCTGGCCTGCGAGAAGCTGTATGAGTGCCACGGCATCCGGCTGGCGAAGGAAACGGTCAGGCGGCTGATGACGGACGCCGGGCTGTGGGTGCCGCGCCGGCAGCGGCCGCCGAAGGTCTACCAGCCACGGGCACGACGCGCGTGCCTGGGCGAACTGATCCAGATCGACGGTAGCGACCACCGCTGGTTCGAGGATCGGGCGCCAGCCTGCACGCTGCTGGTATACGTGGACGATGCGACGAGCCGGTTGATGATGCTGCATTTCACGGCGACCGAGTCGACCTTCAGCTACTTCGAGGCGACGCGCGCGTATCTGGAGCGTCACGGCAAGCCGATGGCGTTGTACAGCGACAAGTACAGCGTGTTTCGCAACGTCAACCCGGGCACGACTGGCAATCGGGTGACGCATTTCGGCCGCGCGATGTACGAGCTGAACATCGACACGTTTTGCGCAAACAGCAGCCCGGCCAAGGGGCGGGTCGAGCGTGCGCACCTGACGCTGCAGGACCGGCTGGTCAAGGAACTGCGGCTGCGCGGGATCAGCACGGTGGCCGAGGCGAACGCCTATGCACCCTCCTTCATGGCGGCCTACAACGCACGTTTCGCGAAGCCACCGAAGAGCAGTTTCGACGCTCACCGGCCACTGCGGGACGACGAGAGCCTTGAGTTGACGCTTACGTGGCGCGAACCGCGGAAAGTGACGAAGTCGCTGACGGTGCAGTACGACCGGGTGATGTACCTGCTGGACGACACGCCAGAGAACCGGAAGCTGATTCACCGCTACATCGACGTGTGGGAGTACCCGGACGGGCGCATCGAGCTCCGGACGGAGGGTCAGGTGTTGCCCTGCAGGCAGTACGATCGGCTGGCCGAGATCGATCAAGCCGCAGTCGTCGAACACAAGCGCCTGAGTCACGTATTGCAGGTCGCTCAGGCGATTCAGGCGCAACGCGATAACAGCCGCATCGGTAAAGCCCCATCCCGAACAAACCGGGGCGACTCGACCAAGACCGATCGAAACAAACCTCAGCCGGGCAAGAAGAAGCAGCGCGAGTTCGTGCAGGCGGACGTCGAGCAAGTGATTGTGGATTTGGCTGAGCGCAGGCAGGCGCAACCGCAACCCCGCAAACCTGGCCGTCGGTCTGCAAGGGACAGTGGATCCGACGCAAGCGCCCTGCCCGTTCAGACGCCCGCCTTCGACACGGCGTAACGAATAAACCAGGACAAACAGGCAGCAAAACCAACCCTAACCCCAACCTCAAAACCGGACATTTCTATTTAGCTGGCGCCACGACATCTTGAAATGGCTACGACA